>NZ_NJGW02000008.1:0-245574 GCF_002216225.1 Pandoraea sp. CB10b_02 | reverse complement strand
AGCCCGAACGAATTCGCAAGTATTTCGAGCACGGCCCTGTTCGCTATGCAGCTTGATACAAGTTCACAGGGGCCGGATCAATAACCTGTGCACAGCGGAACTCTTCGGCAATCTGCCCGGCGTTCGTCTTTTCCCGAAGGTCATGAATGACCGGGTAGAAGTGCTTGCTGAATTCGTAGCTGCCTTGATAAAGGTTCTTGGCGGGGTACTTGCCGGGGTCAAAGGTGAAGCTGTACCGGGCAATGTCCTCCAGACTGGGCACCGTCATTTCGAACAAGCGTCCCTGGAATCCTTTCTTTACAGCCTGCCGACGCAGTCGTCCGACCTCGCTCTTGATGGCATCTGCCAGCTGGAAGCGCGCCCGGACCAGAGCGGTCAGGCTAAAGCCCTTGGCGTGGATGAGATGAGTAATCATCTTGACCAGATACGCTTGCAGGTCGAGCTGTGAGACGTCCGGCTGCCGGACCTGCACATCGAGCCATCGCACCAAATCGTGCTCGCTCACATGGCTCGTAACCTCGTTGAGCTTCAACTGGTGGGCGTCGATATGCTTGTAGCTAACCTTCGCACCATTGACGTCAATCTCGAAGGAGTTGACCAGCTCGTGGATGGCAAAGTTTTCCAACTGGATGGGCGTATCCAGCAGGCTCCAGTCCCCGAGTTGCGCCAGCGTGTCTTTCTCGACCACTTCGAGATAGCCGTCCAACTCCAGGCATAGCTGGGGAATGGGAGCGAAGCTCAAGCCCAACTGGGCGGGTGCCTTCATCGCCTGCCGCATGGCGCGATGGTCAGCAAACTGCTGTGCCACCTTTTCTTTCGCCTTGGGCGGCAGGGGCGCGGTCACGAAGGTTTCTGCCTGCTTTAACGTCTCGCTGTCTACGTTGCCCTTGAGCACCAGCGTTGCACCCTGCGACGTTGGATGTACCTGAACCGCGGCCTTCAATTCTTCCGGCCAGTTCTTGGTATCGGGCAGCGTGGGCAGCTCGATATGACAATCCGGCAGCGCTATGCCCCCTGCCACGACATTGCCAGCGGCGTCGCCGGAACCGCCAGTCAGCGGGAGTGACTGCTGAGGCACAATGAAGCTGGCCGTATCCAGTCGCTCGAACCCCATGTTTTGAACCAGGCGGTCTCGGAGATTGCTGGCAGCTTCGGCGAAATTGGTCGCCACAATATGGGCATATGCTTTGTTTAGGGGTGCCTGGTTCCGGTCTTTGGCATAGGGCATACGCAGGACTCGGCCTAGCAACTGCTCAACGTCCTTGGCGGAGTTGACCGACTGCAGGCTAGCCAGCACGTATGCGAAGGAGCAGTCCCATCCTTCCTTCAACGCCTCCACGGTGATGACATATCGCACCGGGCACGCGGGGTCGAACAGATTTACGCCGTCCAGCTCTTTCTGTGAGCCCGTGGCGATGGCAATCTGCTCGGCGGGAATGTGTTCCTGTTCGATGAGGTGCTGCTTGACCACATCTACCGTGGCTTCACCGCCCTTGGGCATGGCTTGTATCAGGGCAATCGGACGGATGTAGTCCGATTCTTTCTGCGCGACGATGTCCAACCGGTCCCGCGTCAAAATTGCATCGCGCAGACATTCGCGCCAGCCTTCCGGGTGCTCGGCCAGGACGATGGGCAGCTTAATCATCTGCTCGGCGCGCAGCTCCTGGGCGGAGACGTGGTACAGCACGTTGTTGCCCGCGACTGGCGTCGCGGTCAGTTCGACTACGCAACTGGGGTTCAGGCGCCCCAGGGTCTTGAAGAAGCGGTCGGTTCGGTTGTTATGGGCCTCATCGACGATGACAACCGGCTGATGCAGATTGAGCCAGTTTGCGACTGACCACTTCACCCGGCCGATGTCCTTCTCAGTCAGGAACGGCTGGCTTTCCAGGTCCGCGGCGGTGACCTTCTCCAGCCCCGCAGCCAAAGCCGGAGGCAAGTCCCGGAAATGCTCCTGTAGTTCCTCGAAGAATGCGTAGACGTTGCGCTTGCTCGTATCCGTCACGTTCAGGGACTGGATGGTCGCCACGATGATGATGCAGGCCCTTCCGACGTCGCCAGCGGCAACGGTCTGCAGATTCTCTAGTTCGGCGACCCTGAGATTCTCGCCCACGTAATGCGCGAGAGCTTGCCTGTACGGATGCTGGACATTGGACAGAGCTTCGAGTGTCTGGGTTCGAATCGTGTCGGATGGCGTTAGCCACAGGGCAACCGGGAAATCACTATCCCTGAGGGCCCGGCCGACGGGTACGACGGCATGCGCGGCCATGAGGGTTTTGCCACCCCCGGTGGGCACGCGGAGGCACGCACATGGAATCCCCGGGAACAGGTCGTGGTAAGGCACGCCGGTCACATTCTGGGCGGCCATGGCCTCCTGCCACGCCACGGTGGTGGGAGCAGAGCGGCTACGTTTGACGAAATCGACCAGCGCATCGAGCGCATCTTCCTGGTATTTTTTCAGCTTCAACATGGTCAGGTTCAGCGCATGGAGATGTCGTAAGGAATCTGCCGGAACGTGATTTCTTCGGCAGCCAGGCGAGCCGGACCTACTCGCGAGGTTTCACCGTACACGACAACTGGCATCGGAGATGGGCAGAGCGTCCTGATATGGGCGAGGACGGCACTATTCAGCACATTGCCGCCGGCGGGCCGCCGGTCGCCCAGGATGCCGTTGTACAGCAGAAAATACGCTTTGCCGTCATGCACCCCCAGGAACGGGCTGTCGAATGGCTGCTGGCCAGCCGCACCGGTTTCAATCTGCCAGATATAAGCCGCTAGTGTGCGGAACTCGACGGCAGGATTGATGCGGCCGTTTTCATCAAAAGCGGGCTCTCCCAGCGTCAGGAAAGAGAACCCGCCGCCGCCTTTCCACTCAACCGCCTTACTGATGCCTCCTTGTTCGCCGGCGACGACCTTTTCTAAGCGAGGCACACAATGGGTGCGGGCATGCTCGCCCATTTCGATTCCGATGTAACGGCGCCCCATTTTGTGGGCAACGGCTGCGGTTGTCCCCGAACCGAGAAAAGAGTCCAATACCAAATCCCCAGAATCACTCGCAATGTGCAATATGCGCTGCAATAGCGCTTCCGGCTTTGGAGTGCCAAACGGAATTTCGTCGGGTACCACGCTCTTTACTTCCGCCTTTGAGGTCCGATTACTGCCGACGTCTTGATGGAACCAGATAGTTTCGGGTGGACGGACTGAGTTACTTTCGGCGTAGATTCGATAGTAAGGCGTCCAACTATTCCGACCTTTGCGCCACTCGATGCGCTCCGCTTCCTGTTCGACTTTTTCACTACTCCATCGCCAAGCTCCGTCGGAGCCGTCTTGACGTTTTGGATAGACAAGGGTGCCATCAGGCGCCTGCAGGGAATAGTAGAGGTTCGGACGGGATTCTCGAGAGTCTCCCTGCCCGCCCATCGCCCGAAGGGGTTTCAGGTAGTACAACCGTCCTTGGTCGTCCTTTTTATCGTAGTGGTCCGCGGCGCCGTTTGTCACAAGCTTGTTGACCGTAAAACGTTCAAGGTTCTTGGCATACGCCAAAATGGTGTCATGACGAGACGAGAAATACTGGGCGTCCATGCGGGGACTATCTGATTTTTCCCATATGACCGTCGAAATTCCATTTCGTCGGCTAAACACTTCGTCCATCAGAACTTTGAGGTAGTGCGCCTCATTGTCATCAATGGTTACCCAGATACTTCCATCCTCGGACAGCAAGTCTCTCAGAAGTACAAGACGCGGGTACATCATGGACAGCCACTGGCTGTGCTCAAGTCGGTCGTCATAGTGCTCGAATGCACTTTGCGTGTTGTAAGGCGGGTCGATGAAGATACATTTAACGCGGCCGGCGTAGAAGGGCATCACCGCTTTCAGCGGCCAGCAAATTGTCGCCCTGAATAATGAGATTGTCGCCGGCAACCGACGTATCCCCGTAGATGGCTTCGCGCTTGAGCAGATGGTAGGGCACCTCGCGAGCGGTGTCCTTAGCTTGATTCTTATTTACCCAGTCGAGAAACGGCATGAGGCTGGCAGTTGGAAGAGATACAGGTTCGCTATTGTATCTTTCCGGCGGCCGAGCCTCTCTGCTATCAGCGACTAGCGGGCAGCATCAGACGTTCTCCGTGGCAGACCTTCTTCACGAAGAAAAGCTGCGGCAGTTCCCATGGATAACCCCGTCTCTTGGCTTCCTGGAGGAGCGACCACGACTGGGCGCGCACGCCGTGAAATCCCGGTTGCCGACTGATGCGCCCCAGTGTCTCGGCCAGCGCAGCGTAGTGCCGCTGGCTGGCCTGAAAAGCCACCAGCGCATGCAGTTCGGCCATCTCGTCCTTCGTCCGCCGCCAGGTCCAGGCGGCCCGCCCACGCGCCGGATGGCGGACCAGCTCGTATCCCAGCCACGTCAGGCGCGGTGAAGCGTCAACCATGCGCAGGGCCTCGCCATCCAAACCGCTGCCATCGGTCGCCAGCAATAGCCACTCGACGCGGTCGGCCATCTCCGGCCAGTACATCACGAGCACGGCATTGGCGACTTCCTTGCTTTTCCGCGTCAGCCGCTGTGCCGGCGTGCAGCCGATGCCGTATCGAGCATGGAATTTCTGCGCCAGCGCTTCCGCCTTCGCGACCGGCACGGTGCCGCTGACATAGTGGTGATAGCCACGCGGAACCAGGTCGAGCACGCGCGTCATGGCGGCGGTCTTGTTCCGAGCGATGGGAGTCGAGGCTGGCATGCTGGTTCGATACGAAACGTGATGCTTCGTATAGCGCGAACCACGCCGGTGAAATGTGATTCGGCGATACGCGATGAAACATATTGATGTTCCGTGCAACGCACGGGAAGCAGCTATACGCATACGAGGGAATCGTGTTTGCAGGGCAGGCAGCCAGGCGAAGGCCTGGCAGGCTCGCACGCATCGTGGTCTGCCTTTTGCGCACCCTGGAAGGGCGCAAAAGGCAGACCGCCAACTGCAAATCACACACACGTCGAAAGACACGCGAGAGGTCGCCAACCTCTCGAACACCGCCTTAGCTGCATGCCGGATAACTCTGGCTGGTGCGGCTGAAACGGGCGCTAGAAGCAGACATGCTTCTTTCGACCCAATCCGCGTTTACGGCGCGGTGTTGGGCGACACGGACACGGGAGGCGCGGCAACGCGCACCAACCCTGTTCACTTCGAAGCGGTGCAAATCCGCACCGGGGGGCGTTCGGAATCGAACGGCGTTACCCGGACTCGGCAGGTGGGCTGATGAGGCCGCAGAAATGCGGCAGGGGCATGAGGGGAAACCTGGACTGCTCGGCACCACGCGGAAATGCGTGGGTCTCTGGATAGCTTAAGCCTGTAACTGGGGGTGTGAGTCCCCCATCTGAGTAAAGACCCTTGGATATGCGCCTGCGGGCGTGATGAGTCGATGACAGGTCGGGCTGGTAAGCCGATGCTCTGGAACATCGTAGGCCGAAAGTGGCGCAAGCCATGAAGCGTATGCGATGCCTGGACCTTGAGACTCCATATCTCAAATCGCGGGTTTGACGTTGTGGACTAACGTGGGAATCTCTGACGGCCATTTGACCGGGGTGGCACCCGGGACGGTACAAGAGAGGGAGCGGCGGATAGTAGAGTTCGAGCAAACTCCGAGACCTCATCAGTCAAGGTGCACGCGAACCGGGCAACCGGTACTCGAAAACTGCCAGCGGTGGAAAGTGTGTGTGGCCCCATTGGGGCTGGGCTTGGCGGCCCGTTGCAGTGATGTGCCGACCATTCCGCTTGGCCGCGGAATGGTCGACCTCCGACCCTGGCCGGTCGGACAGCGAGAACAGGTAGTGTTCTTTGGTTTTTTTCACACCTCAGACCGGGCATCATGCTCGATGCCCGGTCTTTCTCAGGACCACGCGGCATCCGCGTGCCCGGTCATGCGGCCCGCTTCCCGAAGTCGATGCGAATGACATTGGCCGGCACGACGGCGGGAGCGTTGTCCGCCTCAACGACTTCTCCCGGAACGACGGCCGATTCGGCCACGATGTCCTTGAGCGTCACCGATGCGCGAGCAGTAAGCCGGCGGCGGCCGTGGTGTTCAACTGACTCGGTATTCGACGCAAACGCGGCGTCAAGCCGCTTCGCCAGGCTTTGCGCGCACAGGTGCGCATAGCGCAGCAGCATGCGGACATCACGGTGACCGCTGAAGTGCTGCAGGTCAACCAGCGAGAAGCCGCCAGGCGTGTTGCTGCCTGCCTCGGCCACCCGCGAAATCGCCTCGTGTCGCAGGTCGTGAATGCGCAGTTCATGTTCGCCGGTCAGGCCAGCCTGCTCGCAGATGCGCTTCCACGCCTTGCGCAGGCCGTCCACGCCAATCGGGAAGATGCAGTCGTCAGTGCGGGGCAGCTGGTCGAGCATCTCAATCAGGTCAACACGCAGCGGCAGCTTTCGTGCCCGTCCGTTCTTGGTATCCGGCAGCAGCGCCGTCTGGCAAGCCAGGTTCACACGCGACCAAGTCAGCGTCAGGGTTTCGGAGCGACGGGCCCCCGTCATGAGTTGGAACTGGATGAACGTCTCGAGCAGCGGCACATGAATGTAAGTCGCTTCCGCTTCGGCGAGATAGCGCCGCCGGGCGTCCTTGACCACCTTTTTGCGCCCGTACACAGTTTCCGCGCTATTCGCTTCGTCGCGTTCGGCAGACATCAGTTCTTCGAGACGCCGGGCAACCGATTGCTCCCGGTCTTCTGCCCGGGCGGCAGCCAGCAACCGGGCCTCCTCGTCGCCGACCAGGCGGCGGTCACGTTCGTTGTAATACTTGGGCCGCCGCACGCCGTCCATCGGATTTTTCGCAACGGGAATGCGCCAGACGTCGATGGCAATGTTGCACACGGCCGAGAAGATGTCGATTTCGCGGTCGACCGTCGAGCTCTCCACAATCTGAGAGCGCTCGTCAATGTAGTCAGTAAAGTCGTCGGGAACGACGGTGGCGAACGCCTTGCGAATGAACTTGCTGGCCTCCGATGCCCGCCCCATGCGAGTGCCCGTCGCTTTGCGCAGCTTCATGGCGGCGACCTTGGGATGCGGATTCTTGTGCTGCGCCACGATTTCGCCGAGGTCGAGCCGCGGCAGGCCAGCATCTTCGAGCATCGCGTTGATTTTGTAGGCTTCGACCTCAAAGCTCTTATGGCGCGGGGCCTCTTCGCGCAAATAGCGAATCATCAAGTCGGCAAGCGTGGTTTTGTAGCCCAGCGCATAGTTGACGAAGAGGCTCTGCTTGTGCTCGGATTCGAGTCGCGCCTTGATGGCTTCCGCCTCTGACTTGCTGTATGCGTACAGGGTCTGTTCAGCGCGGGTGACGCTGCGGTCGCGGATGGCGTAATAGTTGTCGAGGCGGCCGAGTTTCGGCTTGTAGCCTTGGTCCTGAAGCGACTGGACATACGCCGCAGCCTTGGCCTTGGCTTTGGTGTCGTGAGCGAAGGTGCGGGTCAGGTCGTCACGTTGCTTGACCGTGACAACGTAATGCGAGCGGTTCTCGATGGAGGCCATCCCAGGCTCCTGTGCAATTGAGGAGCACGGTATAGGGTAGGGACGGCCAGATGATTTGCCGCAAATGGCGGCTCCGGCAGGTGCATCGCAAAAAGTCGCTGACAGCCGGCGAGTTCTTCGATGAACTTTTTTTCAGGCGGCAGTCTCGACCCCGGCAGGGCTGAGATTGCCACTGAACTGCCACTGATTCCGGCACAAACAAAAACAGCGAGTTGAATAACTCGCTGTTTTTGAAGGTAAATCTGGTCGGGGTGAGAGGATTCGAACCTCCGGCCTCTACGTCCCGAACGTAGCGCTCTACCAGGCTAAGCTACACCCCGCTTCGATACGGCTGCTTCGCTTTGTTAAGTGCGTCGCGCTATCGAGTAAGAACATAATTCTAGCAGGCTATTTTTGTAATTGGAAGAGGGCAGCGCAGAAATAATTCGTGCGGCTGCATCGGCCTCTTCCTTCGCGCGAGCCAGCGTGTAATCGAGCGCGCCCGTTCGTGTGATCGCAGCAAGAATCGGTTCGAACTTGTCGGTGCCGCCGTTCTCGATCGCTTCGCGAACGAGCGCGCGTTCCTGTTCGGTGCCATGCTGCAGCACATGAATGAGCGGCAGGGTCGGCTTGCCCTCGCGAAGATCGTCGCCGGCGTTCTTGCCCATCGCATCGGTGTCGCCGGCGTAATCGAGCCAGTCGTCCATCAGTTGGAAGGCCGTGCCCAGGCGACCGCCGTATTCGCGCACGGCCGCTTCGGTTGGCGCGTCGGCGTCGGCCAGCACGGCGGCGAGCTGCGTTGCCGCTTCGAACAGCGTGGCCGTCTTGTACTTGATGACCTGCAGGTAGCGCGCCTCGTCCACGTCCGGATCGTGCATGTTCAGAAGCTGCAGCACTTCGCCCTCGGCGATCACGTTGGTCGCGCGCGCAAGAATCTGCATCACGCGCATGTTGTCCACGCTCACCATCATTTCGAACGAGCGCGAATACAGGAAGTCGCCAACGAGCACCGACGCCGCGTTGCCAAACAGCGCGTTGGCCGTTTGCTTGCCGCGGCGCAGGTCCGACTCGTCGACGACGTCGTCGTGCAGCAGCGTGGACGTGTGAATGAATTCGATGACGGCGGCCAGTTCGTAGCGCGCCTGCGATGTCACGCCGAGAGCGCCTGCCACGAGCAGGAGCAGTGCCGGGCGCAGTCGTTTGCCGCCCGAATTGATGATGTACTCCGAGATCTGGTTGATCAGGACCACCTCGGAGGCCAGCCGTTCACGAATGAGCTGGTCGACGGCACGCATGTCGTCGGCGATGGCGGCCAGTACGTTCTGGGAAGAAGTCGAAGCAGTCAAGACAAGGCTCGGGTGAGGAAAAATTCGCCCCAAATTATATAGTGGGCGCGGCAACTTTCGGGCACCAGCCCCGCGGAATGACTGGTTTCACGGAAGTCTTTGACGCAAAAGGAGAAAGTCTGTATAATCCCCGGTTTTCGTGCGCGCATTCGTCGCGACCGGCCCCGAAATGCTCCGGTATGGCGGGGGCCAGGGGTCGCAGCGATGCGGGCGGCCGGCAAGACGAGTCCTCTCCGGACCTCTCGGCCCGCACGGAAATTCTCTTGTTTATGAGTGAGGTTCAACAATGTACGCGGTCATAAAAACCGGCGGCAAGCAATACAAGGTTGCTGCTGGCGAAAAGCTCAAAGTAGAACAGATACCGGCTGACATTGGCGCTGAAATCACCATCGACCAGGTTCTCGCCGTTGGCGAGGGCGAATCGATTAAGTTCGGTGCGCCGTTGGTCAGTGGGGCTTCCGTCAAGGCTACCGTTATCGCCCAAGGTCGTCACCCCAAGGTGAAGATTTTCAAGATGCGCCGTCGCAAGCACTACCAAAAGCGTCAAGGCCATCGCCAAAACTACACCGAGCTGCGCATCGACAGCATCAACGGCTAATCGATCGAGCTAGGTAAGGAGTTAAGTCATGGCACACAAAAAAGCAGGCGGTTCGTCCCGTAACGGCCGCGATTCCGAGTCGAAGCGCCTTGGCGTGAAGGTGTACGGCGGTCAGGCGATCCTGGCTGGCGGCATCATCGTTCGCCAACGCGGTACGCGCATGCACGCCGGCGAAAACGTCGGCATCGGCAAGGACCACACGCTGTTTGCACTGACCGACGGTCATGTGCAGTTCGCCGTCAAGGGCGCAGCGAAGAAGCAGTACGTCAGCGTGGTGCCGGCAGCGTAAGCCAAGCCTTTTGCCACCAAAAGGCTCCGCTCCCATGCGGAGCCTTTTTTGTTTGTCCCCTTCGTTCCGTGCGCGCGCCGCGAAAGGCCGGCACGGGCGGATGGGTGTGGAATAGCGTCAGGATCGTCTGCAGACGGTCGATAAAGCGGAACGGAACCATGAAATTCATTGACGCAGCGCGTATCGAGGTGATCGCCGGGAACGGCGGCAATGGCTCGGCGTCGATGCGCCGGGAGAAATTCGTGCCCTTCGGCGGACCCGACGGCGGCGACGGCGGTCGCGGCGGCAGCGTGTATGCCGTGGCGGATCGCAACATCAACACCCTCATCGATTACCGTTATTCGAAGAAGCACGTGGCGAAGAACGGCGAATCCGGCCGGGGCTCGGACTGCTACGGCAAGGGCGGCGACGATATCTTCCTGCGCATGCCGGTCGGCACCATCATCAGCGACATGGACACGGGCGAAGTCATCGCCGACCTGACCGAACACGGTCAGGAAGTCGTGCTCGCGCGCGGCGGTGCGGGCGGCCTGGGCAACCTTCACTTCAAGTCGAGCACGAACCGCGCGCCGCGTCAGAAGACGGACGGCAAGCCCGGCGAGCGCCGCATGCTCCAGCTCGAGCTCAAGGTGCTCGCGGACGTCGGCCTGCTCGGCATGCCCAACGCGGGCAAGTCCACTTTTATTTCGTCGGTGTCCAACGCCCGGCCGAAGATTGCCGACTACCCGTTCACCACGCTGCATCCCAACCTCGGTGTCGTGCGCACGGCGCCGGGCAAGAGTTTCGTCATCGCCGACATTCCGGGGCTGATCGAAGGCGCGGCCGAGGGCGCCGGTCTGGGGCACCAGTTCCTGCGTCACCTGCAGCGCACCGGCCTGCTGCTCCATATCGTGGACATCGCGCCGTTCGACGAGGGCGTCGATCCGGTGGCCGACGCCCGCGCCATCGTGCTCGAACTCCAGAAGTACGACGAGGAACTCTTCAACAAGCCGCGCTGGCTGGTGCTCAACAAGGTCGACATGGTGCCGGAGGACGAGCGCGCCGGGCGTGTGGCCGACTTCCTGAAGCGTTTCGAATGGGATGGCCCGACGTACCAGATCTCCGCGCTTACCGGTGAAGGCTGCGAGACGCTGTGCCTGGCGGTGCAGGACTACCTGTATCAGCAGCGCGGCGCCGTCGAGGAAGCGATCGAGGACGCCGCGCAAGATCCGCGTTTCCGTGAAGGCGGCGCTGCCGCGCCGACCCCGTCACCGGACGGCGTGCCGCCATCGCCACCGCACGGCGCGCCAAAGGCGTAAACTCCACGTCACTCGAGAACTGGTGCTGGAGCGGCAACCGCGCCCGTGCCAGCGATCCGGCCGCCGCGGCCGCGCGAGGGAAGGTCGATTTCGATGGGCTTCCCGACGACGGTAGCGGCCAGTTTTCCCAAATACCTCCGCAGGAGAGTTCAGTTCCATGCGTTCGGTCATCGCCGATGCGAAACGGCTCGTGGTGAAAGTGGGGTCCAGTCTCGTGACCAACGACGGTCGCGGGCTGGACGATGTCGCGATTGCGCGATGGGCGCAACAGATCGCCGCGCTGCGGCATGGCGGTGACGGACGTCCGCCAAAGCAGGTCGTGCTGGTCAGCTCGGGCGCCATTGCCGAGGGCATGCAGCGACTGGGCTGGGCGCGCCGCCCGAAGGCCATCGACGAACTGCAGGCGGCTGCCGCCGTGGGGCAGATGGGGCTTGCGCAGGTCTACGAGACGCGCTTTGCCGAGCACGGCGTGCGCACCGCGCAGATTCTCCTCACGCATGCCGATCTGGCCGATCGCGAGCGCTATCTGAACGCACGCACGACCTTGCTCACGCTGCTGCGTCTGGGCGTGGTGCCGATCATCAACGAAAACGACACCGTCGTTACCGACGAAATCAAGTTCGGCGACAACGATACGCTTGGCGCGCTCGTCACGAATCTGATCGACGGCGACGCCCTCGTCATCCTGACCGACCAGTCGGGCCTGTACACGGCCGACCCGCGCAAGCATCCCGATGCGGAGTTCGTGCATGAGGCGGACGCCGGCGACGAGCGTCTGGAAGCGATGGCCGGCGGCGCAGGGACCAATATCGGGCGCGGCGGCATGCTGACCAAGATACTGGCCGCCAAGCGCGCCGCGACGAGCGGCGCGCATACCGTGATCGCGTCGGGCCGCGAGACGGACGTACTCGTGCGTCTGGCGAGCGGCGAGGCCATCGGCACGCAGCTGGTCGCGCGCACGGCAGTCCTCACGGCCCGCAAACAGTGGATGGCGGATCATCTGCAGGTGCGCGGGCGCGTGGTCATCGACGCCGGCGCCTGCAAGAAGCTGGTGGAAGAAGGCAAGAGCCTGCTGCCGATCGGCGTGATCGACGTGGAAGGCACGTTCGCGCGCGGGGAAGTCATCGCCTGCGTGGACGAGGCCGGTCACGAAGTGGCGCGCGGCCTGTCGAACTACAGTGCGTCGGAGACGCGCCTGATCCGGCGCCATCCGAGCAGCGACATCGAGCAGGTGCTCGGCTTCGCGAACGAGCCGGAGTTGATCCATCGCGACAACCTGATCCTGCGCTGAGCCGCTGTCGCGCGGCGCGCGTGGTCGACAAAAAACGCCGGCACGTCAAGCGTGACCGGCGTTTTTACACCCCTGACCGCGTAGGCGGCGCGGGACCGCGCAGGGAGGCGCCCCAGAGGCGCGATACCTCGGCGATAGTTCAGCGATAGTTCGTGGGCGTCGTCGGGTAGCGCAGGTTCTGCACGATGTCCTTCGCGCTGCCCAACGGCGTCTTGTCCTGGCAGAGGTAGTCGCGGTACAGAATGCCCTGATATGCCGTTGCGCCATACGGGCGGATCGGGCGCCACTCGCTGTTGCGCGCAGGCGCCCACGTGCCGTCGGGACGGCCGGTCGCATAGAGGCGCGACTCGAACGTGGCACAGTGCATGCCTTCATACGAGACGTTGCGCGCGCCCTGCTTGCTGCGGATGACGGCGATGTAGCGCACCACGCCGTCCTCGGTGACCTGCACCGACTTCGCGTCGATGGCGTAGTCGAGCGCGGCGTTGGGCAGCGTGGGGAAGCTGATCAGGTCGGCGTCTTGCGGGGCGCTCGTCGGCAGGCTGTATGCGGCTTCCTTCCACTTGCCCTTGGCCGCTTCCTGCTGGGCCAGGTACTCGTCGAAGTCCTGGACGGGCTGCGAGACGCTGCTGCAGGCCGCCAACAGCGTGAGGGCGGTGAGGGCAGTGAGGGCAGTGAGGGCGGGCAAGGATGCCAGGGGCGCCGAAGCGGTCGGGCGCGGGGTGCGGCGGGCAAGGAAAGAGCGCATGGGTTGTGGTCGGGAAATCGATTGGACGGACGAAGGCGCAGCGAAGTCGTGATGGTGGCCTTCCGGGGCGCGCGCGTGGCTCGTTAGTAGCTCGTTAGTGGCTCGTTAGTGGCTCGATAGCAATTCGATAGCAATTCGTTAGGGGCGCGCAATGCCACGAAAAGGCCATGAAAGGTCACGGAAAGACCACGAAAGGCAACGAAAGGCAACGGAACGCGGGCGGAGGCCCGCGTCCGTCGATGTGACAGGCCCTGCGCGACCCGGTTCACGGCTCCCGGGGCGGCAGGCCCTGGGCGGCGCCGCCCGGCGGCGAACCGTTGCCGCAATCGGGTTCGCTGCGGCTCGCGTCCTGCGAGTGCGGCGTACCCGTCACGGCCTGCGGCGGTTCGCCGACGCGGGCGCCGGCGCGCGGAAACCGCCGCCGGTCCTGTTGGGCGCGCGCGGCGGAGCGGCGCAGGTAGCGCGAGAGTTCGTTCAGTGCGAGTTGATAGACTTCGCGCTTGAACTCGATCACGGCGTCGAGCGGCACCCAATATTCGTTCCAGCGCCAGGCGTCGAACTCGGGATGATCAGTCGCGCGCAGGCAGATGTCGCAGTCGCGGCCGACCATGCGCAGCAGGAACCAGATTTGCTTCTGGCCCCGGTAATGTCCGCGCACTTCGCGCTTGATGAACTTGTCCGGCACCTCATAACGCAGCCAGTCGCGTGTGCGACCGATGATCTTGACGTGTTCTGGCTTCAGCCCGGTTTCCTCGTGCAATTCGCGGAACATGGCCTGTTCGGGCGTTTCGCCGTACTTGATGCCGCCTTGCGGGAACTGCCAGGAGTGCTCGCCCAGTCGCTTGCCCCAGAACACTTCATTGCGTGCGTTTAAGAGGATGATGCCGACGTTCGGGCGAAAGCCTTCACGGTCCAGCATACAACCACCCTTGAATCCTTTAAAATTGCTTCGATTATAAACAGATAATCACCGGCGCGGCGGCCGGCGGCGGCTCGGGCGACCGGGGCGGCGCGCAGGGCCGGCGGGTGTCTCGGGGGCTGCGACGACGTTCGGGCGCGCCCCGGCCCGGATCCCGGCCATCCATCGAATCGCCGCGTGCGCCGTTGACCCTCATTTTTCCGGAAATCTGCATGAAAGCCTCTCGTTTCTTCATCGGCACCCTCAAGGAGGCGCCCGCCGACGCCGAAATCGTCAGCCACAAGCTGATGATGCGCTCCGGCATGATCCGCCGCGTTGCCGGCGGAATCTACGACTACTTGCCGATCGGTCTGCGCTCCATCCGCAAGGTCGAAGCCATCGTCCGTGAAGAAATGAACCGCGCCGGCGCGCTCGAGTTGCTCATGCCGGCGGTGCAGCCGGCGGAACTCTGGCAGGAGTCGGGTCGCTGGCAGAAGTACGGCCCCGAACTGCTGCGCCTGAAGGATCGCAACGACCGCGATTTCGTCGTCGGCCCGACCCATGAAGAGGTCGTGACGGACATCGCGCGTCGCGAAATCAAGAGCTATCGCCAGTTGCCGGTGAATTTCTACCAGGTGCAGACGAAGTTCCGCGACGAGATCCGGCCGCGCTTCGGCGTGATGCGCGGGCGCGAGTTCATCATGAAGGACGCCTATTCCTTCGACAAGGATCGTGCCGGCCTGCAGGCGTCGTATCAGAAAATGTTCGACGCCTACGTGCGCATCTTCACGCGCCTGGGCCTGGAATTCCGCGCCGTGGTGGCCGACAACGGCTCCATCGGCGGTTCGGGCTCGCACGAATTCCACGTGATCGCGGAGACCGGCGAGGACTCGATCGCCTATTGTCCGACGTCGGACTATGCGGCCAACGTCGAGATGGCCGAGGCGCTCGCGCCCCAGGGCGAACGCGCCGCGCCGGCCGAGGCAATGACGAAGACCGCTACGCCCGGCAAGGCCAAGTGCGAAGCGGTGGCCGAACTGCTCTCGATCCCGCTTGCCCGCACGGTCAAGTCGATCGTGCTCGCCACCGATAGCGAAGACACCGGCACGACCCTGTGGCTGCTGTTGCTGCGCGGCGATCACGAACTCAACGAGATCAAGGCGAGCAAGGTGCCCGGCCTGGCGGATTTCCGCTTCGCGAGCGAGGCCGAAATCGTGGAATGGTTCGGTACGCCGCCGGGCTACCTCGGCCCCATCGGCACGAAAAAGCCGGTCAGGCTCGTGGTGGATCGCACGGTCGCGAAGATGAGCGACTTCGTGGTCGGCGCGAACGAAGTCGACTACCACATCACCGGCGTGAACTGGGGCCGCGACCTGCCCGAGCCGGAGGTGGTCTTCGATCTGCGAAATGTCGTGCCGGGCGACCCCTCGCCCGACGGCAAGGGGGAGATCGCGCTGTGCCGCGGCATCGAAGTGGGGCACGTGTTCCAGCTCGGCACCAAGTATTCCGATGCGATGAACGCCACCTTCCTCGACGAGAACGGCAAGCCCGCGCCGATGGAAATGGGCTGCTACGGCATTGGCATCACGCGGATTCTGGGAGCGGCCATCGAACAGAATTTCGATGAGCGCGGCATCATCTGGCCGGAATCGATCGCACCGTTCGAAGTGGTGCTGTGCCCGATGGGCTACGAGCGCAGCGACGCGGTGCGCGCGGCTGCCGACAAGCTGTACGAAGCGCTGCTGGCCGCCGGCATCGACGTGATTCTCGACGATCGCGGCGAGCGCCCCGGCGTGATGTTCGCCGACTGGGAGCTGATCGGCGTGCCGCACCGTCTGGTGATCGGCGAGCGCGGCCTGAAGGAGGGCAAGATCGAGTATCAGGGCCGTCGCGACACGCAGGCCCAACTGCTCGATGCGGCTGACGTGGCCGAAATCGTGGCCGGCAAGGTGCGCGCTGCCAAGGCGGTCTGAGCATCGGCGCGGCGCGGCGCCGCCAGGCCAGCCCGGCGGAGGGTGGCGAGTCGCCCTCCGGGCGGGCGGTGCCGCGACATCGGCAATCCCTGACGGCAGTCGCCCTGGCGACTGCCGTTGTCATATCCACGCGAGTCCGCGCCGGTCCGCGCGAGTCCGCGCCAGTCGCGGCGATGGGTGTCTCCATGGAATACACGTTTGCGTCAGCCACGGTGCTGTTGCTGCTCATCACCGATCCGTTCGGCAATATCCCGATCTTCGTCAACGCCCTGAAGAATGTGGCGCCGGCGCGCCGACCGCGGGTGATCGTGCGCGAGGTGCTCATCGCGTTCGCAATCCTGCTCGTTTTCATGCTGGTCGGCGAGCGCTTCCTGCGCATGATGAGCCTTACCGATCTGTCGCTGCAACTCGCGGGCGGGATCGTGCTGTTCCTGATCGCATTGCGGATGGTTTTCCCGCGGCACGAGCACGGTACGCTGCCCGATGCCGGCGAGCCGTTGATCGTGCCGCTGGCCATCCCGGCGCTGGCCGGGCCGTCGGCGCTGGCCACGGTGATGCTGCTGGTCTCGCAACAGCCGGGGCGCATGCTCGAGTGGATTACGGCGCTGTGCGTGACGATGGCCGTCTGTGCCGTGGTGCTGCTGCTCGCCGAGCGCATCGAGCGTTTGCTCGGCTCGCGCGTCGTGGCGGCGTTCGAGCGTCTGATGGGATTGATTCTGGTGGCGATCTCGGTCGAGATGATCCTCAAGGGCGTGCGGATCTTCGTGCACCAGTTCTGAGGCGAGCGGCGCGCCCCGGCCTCGCCGCCCGCCCCATCGCCGTGTGCCGGTCAGCGCGGCGTGGTCAGCGCACGGATGGCGGGCAGGTTGCGCCAGTAGCCCTTCGCGTCCATGCCGCACCCGAAGACATAGCGGTCCGGCACTGTAAAGCCGCAGAAGTCCGGATGCGACGGCTTTTCCTTGGTGAGGATCTTCTCGCACAGCACGGCGCTGTAGAACTTCGAGGCGCCCATCTCGAGAATCCGGTCGCGGATGGCGGCCATCGTGGCGCCCTCGTCGAGGATGTCGTCGAGCACGAGCACCACGCGCTCACGCACCGAATCGCGCGGCGCCACGCGCCACTGCATCGCGCCGCCGGTGGTCGTGTTGTTGTAGCGCGAGAGGTGGATGTAGTCGAACTCCAGCGGGAAGTCCAGACGCGGCAGCAGCATGCCGGTGAAGACGGCCGCGCCGCCCATGACCGACAGCACCATCGGGAATTCGTCGCCGATGGCGGCCTTGATGGCCGTGGCCATGCGATCGACCGAGGCGTTGACCTCGGCCGCGGAGACGATTTCTTCGGAGTTACGGAATACTTCGAGGGCTTCTTCGCGGTTCATATGGGGCGACCCTGTATAACGGTGTTGCGTGGGGGCGATGTCGCTCGGTGCGCCGGGCGTTCGCCGAATGCGGCCCGGAGTATATACGGAAAGGCCGTCGGTACGGAAAGAGCGCCGTGACGCCCGAGACTCGTGCCTCGATCCCCGCCCGCCGGCCGGAACATCCGCTACCGGCGTGGCGGCGTGGCGGCGCGTCAACGCATGCCCGGCATCATGCCTTTCATGCTGCGCATCATCTTCATCATGCCACCGCCCTTGAGCTTCTTCATCATGGTGCGCATCTGGTCGTACTGATTGAGCATGCGGTTGACCTCCTGGACCTGCACGCCCGCACCGGCCGCGATGCGGCGCTTGCGGCTGGCCTTGATCAATTCCGGCTTGGCGCGCTCGGCCGGCGTCATCGAGTTGATGATGCCCTCCATGCGGCGCACCTGCTTCTCGGCCTGGTCCATGTTGGTCTGGCTCGCGGCGGCCTGGAACTGGGCGGGCAGCTTGTCCATGAGCGACGACAGGCCGCCCATCTTTTTCATTTGCCCGATCTGCGCCTTGAAGTCGTTCAGATCGAAGTCGCCGCCTTTCTTGACCTTTTCGGCGAGCTTCTGCGCAGCCTGCACGTCCACGCCGCGCTGGGCCTCCTCGACGAGCGCGAGAATGTCGCCCATGCCGAGAATCCGGTTCGCCATGCGGTCCGGGTGGAAGACTTCGAGACCGTCGAGCTTTTCGCCCACGCCCACGAACTTGATCGGCTTGCCGGTGATGTGGCGCACCGACAGCGCCGCACCGCCGCGCGAGTCGCCGTCGAGCTTGGTGAGCACCACGCCGGTGAGCGGCAGTGCGTCGTTGAACGCACGGGCGGTGTTGACGGCGTCCTGGCCGAGCATGGCGTCGACGACGAACAGCGTTTCGATCGGTTTCAACTGCGCGTGCAGGGCGCTGATTTCCTGCATCATCGCCTCGTCGATACCCAGGCGACCGGCCGTATCGACGAGCAGCACGTCATGGTGATGGCGGCGCGCCCAGTCGAGCGCCGCGCGGGCGATGTCCACCGGCTTCTGGTCGGGCTGCGAGGGGAAGAAGTCGGCGTCGACCTGCTGCGTCACCGTCTCGAGCTGGGCGATGGCGGCCGGACGGTAGACGTCGGTCGAGACGGTCAGCACCTTCTTCTTCTGCGCGCGCAGCAGCTTGGCGAGCTTACCGACGGTCGTGGTCTTGCCGGCGCCCTGCAGGCCGGCCATGAGGATGATGGCCGGCGGCGTGGTCGCGAGATTGAGCTCGGCGGCGCGGCCTTCGTAATCACCGCCCATGAGCGCGGTGAGCTCGCGCTGCACCACGCCCACGAGCGCCTGACCCGGCGAGAGGCTCGAGATCACTTCCTCGCCGAGGGCCTTTTCCTTCACCTTGGCGATAAAGTCGCGCACCACCGGCAGGGCGACGTCGGCCTCGAGCAGGGCGAGACGCACTTCACGCAGCATTTCCTGCGTATTGGCCTCGGTCAGGCGGGCTTCGCCGCGCAGCGTCTTGACGACCTTGGCGAGGCGCGTAGTGAGATTGTCGAGCATGAAACGTATCCTGTAAGACCGGCTGTGGCCCCGCGCGCGCGTCCTCGGCGAGGATGGCAGGCACGGCAGCGCGCCCCTCATGGGCTGGTGTAAACTTCAGACATGACTATTTTACTGTATGCGCTGACCACCATCCTCTACGCCGGGCTGGCGGTTTGTTCGTGGCAAGGCTACCGGCGCGACGCCGCGCTCGCCCTGGCGGGCGGGCAGCTCGCGCCTGCGCCGGTCGCGGGCACGCCCTCGCGCTGGCCGATGCAGCTCTCGCTGTTCGTCGTGCTCGTGCTGCATGGGGTGCTGCTGCATCAGACGATCTTCCGCGCACAGAGCATGCACTTCGGCTTCGCGTACATGCTCTCGGCCATGCTGTGGCTCTCGGTGGGCATCTACTGGATCGAGAGTTTCTTCTTCCCGCTCGACAGCCTGCGGCTGATGGTCACACCGGTGGCCGCCGTCGCGTGTCTGTTGCCGATGATTTTTCCGGATGTGCGCATTCTCGGCTTTGCGGCCGATCCGATTTTCAAGGCGCACTTCATCATCGCCAACATGGCCTACGGGCTGTTCGCGCTCGCCGCGCTTCACGCGCTGCTGATGATCTATGCGGAGCGTCACCTGCACCCCTCGCGAAGCGGCGAGGCGACCGGCTGGCTCTCCCGCTGGCTCGAGACGCTGCCCCCGCTGCTCACCATGGAGAAGCTGTTGTTCCGCCTGATCGGCGCCGGCTTCGTGCTGCTCACGCTGACGCTGATCTCGGGCGTGATGTTCTCCGAGGCGCTGTTCGGGCGCGCCGTGCGCATCGATCACAAGACGGTGTTCGCGGTGGTGTCGTGGGTAATGTTCGGGGCGGTGCTGCTCGGGCGGCACTTCTACGGGTGGCGCGGCAAGGTCGCGCTGCGTTGGGTTCTGGCGTCGTTCGTGGCGCTGTTGCTGGCGTATGTCGGTTCTCGCTTCGTCCTTGAGGTGGTGCTGCATCGCATGACGGAGACTTGAAGCGCGATGCGCAATATCCTGCTGTTACTCCTGCTGTTGATTGCCGGGACCTGGTGGATGCGCCACAACGAGCGCAAGCGCGACGCCGAGCGCATGCGTGCGCCGCCGTCCAACGGCGCACGCACGACGGCGCAGCAGTCGCTGCCGCCGGCCGAGCGCATGGTGCGCTGCGACGAATGCGACACCTACCTTCCCGAGAGCGAATCCGTGGCGGGCGCCGGCGGCACGCACTTTTGCAGCGGCGCGCATCGCGACGCCTATCTCGCGCGCGAACGCCGCGCCTGAGCGCGCCCGCGCGAACCGTGCGCGCATCGATACCGCATTCTTCCCTCGCTCTCCTCAAGGCGGCAAGGCGGCGCCAGCGCGCTGCCTTGCACATGCCTGTCGCATGCACTAAAACTCAGTTACCGACCCCATCGACAAGACGCGCGACAAGCCGCGCGACAAGGCGCGCGAAGGGGGGCGACGACAGGAGGGCGCACTATGCTAATGCGCAGACGGATGTATTTCCTTCTTCCCGATCTGGCCAGTGCCCAGCGCACGATGAGCGACTTGCTGCTTGCCCGGATCGAGGAGCGTCACATCCACTTCATGGCGCGTGACGAAATGGACCTGGAGGGACTGCACGAGGCGAACCTGCTTCAGACCTCCGATATCGTGCACGGCGCGGAAGCCGGGCTCGTGATCGGCGGTTTCTGTGGGCTGGCCGTCGGTGCGGTCGCCGCGTTTTTCCCCATCGTGGGTACGCGCCCCCAGTGGGAGCTGATGATCGTGACGGCGCCGCTCGGCGCGCTCTTCGGCGCCTGGGTGTCGAGCATGATCGGCGTGTCGGTGCCGAACTCGCGACTCAAGGCGTTTCGCGAACCGCTCGAGCGCGGCATGATCCTGCTGATGGTGGACGTGCGGGACGGGCGCGTCGACGAGATTCGCGACATGCTCAAGGCGCATCACCCGGAAGCGCACATGGAAGGCGTGGAAGCTGCCATTCCGGCGTTCCCCTGATCGGCGCACACGGCGCGAGGTGACGGATTCGACGACGCAAGAACGGGTTTCATCGGCCGGCAACGGCCCTTGGCGCCGCCCCTGTGAGCGGCGCGGGATGGTGCGCGTGTCGCGCGACACGAGAGCGACGCCATCCCCGGGCGTGGTCACGCCCACGGAAGCCTCTCGGCCAGGTGCGGCGAGAGGCTTCTTCTTTCGCGGCACGCGCGCCCTGGGGCGTCGCCACGCCAAGTGGGCTACAATGCCTCCCCTCGCTCCACGGGAGTTCTTCGTGCCCGTCATGCTCCAGTCATCTCCATCCCCTAAGGTTGCGCTCCGGCGTGAGCCCGCATCCCCGCTTCGCCCGAGACATCCGGATCGTCCTGATCGTCAGGACCGTTCGTGCGACGCCCGCCACGGTGTCGTTGCACCGAGCGCGTTCGTGCGCGCCGCGGCTCCGGCCTCGGCCGCGACGGACCGGGTGTGGGCAGCGGGCGCGTCCGGCGTGCCGTGCGTCGCGGCGTTGGCGCGAGGTGACGCATGAACGCCCCGGACACACTGCCCGTGTTGACGCTCGACGGCGAGGGCTGGGTGCGCGAAGCGGAACATCTGCCGTCGCCGAACTTCGACGCCCGGCCGCAGGGTATGCCGACCGAGCTGCTCGTGGTGCACAACATCTCGCTGCCGCCGGGACAGTTCGGCGGCCCCGAGATCGCGGCGTTCTTCCAGAACCGTCTCGATCACGACGCGCATCCGTTCTTCGACGAGATCCGCGGCGTACACGTCTCGTCGCACTTTCTCGTGCGGCGCGATGGTGCGTTGCAGCAGTTCGTGTCGTGCGACGCGCGTGCGTGGCATGCCGGAGCGTCGTCGTTCGCCGGCCGCACGCGCTGCAACGATTTTTCGATCGGTGTGGAACTCGAAGGCGCCGACGACGTGCCGTTCACGTCCGCGCAGTACGTCACGCTGGCGGCGCTCACGCGGCTGTTGCTTGAGCGTTATCCGATTCGGGCGGTGGCCGGACACGCCGACATAGCGCCGGGGCGCAAGACCGACCCGGGACCGCATTTCGAGTGGCGGCGCTTGCGCAAGATGGCGGGCCTGAGCCCCGCGGCATTGCCGTTTCAGCCGGCCGATTAATCCCCATGCGTGGGTAGGTTTTGCTTGACACGACGGCGCCACGGGCGTTCCCGGCAGTAGAAATTTTTGGGTTTGCGGAGTGCGTCATCTCCACTATACTTAGTGCCAATTCGAGCGCTGACCACTATATCTAGTGGTTGATGTGGAGATCGGCGCCGAAAGCAAAACCCTCAATACCGTGCTTGTCCTGCGGCGTCTCGCGCGGGGCGGCATAGCAGCAAAGCCGTGCAGCGGACACCTCGAACCCTTGGCCGTCCGTCGGTCGTGCGGTGTTCAGCACTTCGCTCCATCGGCGCCCCCCAGGGCGTATTTTTGCCGGCACTGAAACCGGTAGAGACGCGCTAACAGCACCATCTCATTGGAACGGGAGTTTTTTACATGCAGACTAACGAAAACCTCACCCGCCCGAACCCGACGCCTGCGGCGAATGCCGGCAACGGCGCGGGTGCGTCGGCGCCCCAGACCACGGGCGCATTCCAGCCGGCGACCAACGCCGACTACAAAGTGATTCGACGCAACGGCGCGGTGGTGGGTTTCGAGCCGTCGAAGATCGCGATCGCCGTGACCAAGGCGTTCCTGGCCGTCAACGGCGGGCAGGGCGCGGCTTCGGCGCGCGTTCGCGAACTCGTGGAGCAGTTGACGCAGAACGTCGTGCGCGCGCTGGTGCGCAGCCGCCCGAACGGCGGCACCTTCCACATCGAAGACATTCAGGATCAGGTCGAACTGGCGCTCATGCGCGAAGGCGAGCACAACGTGGCGCGCGCCTATGTGCTCTACCGTGAGAAGCGCTCGCAAGAGCGCGCGCACGCGGTCGAGGCCGCGCCGCAGACCGCCACGCCCGCCGCACCGGTGCTGCATGTCACCGACAACGGCGTGAGCCGCCCGCTCGACATGGCCGCCCTGCGCGCCGTGGTGCAGGCCGCTTGCGAGAACCTGGGCAGCGAAGTCGATGCCGAGCCGATCCTCGCCGAGACCATCAAGAACCTGTACGACGGCGTGCCGCTGTCCCAGGTCTACGACTCGGCAATCCTCGCCTCGCGCACCCTGATCGAAAAGGAACCGGCTTACAGCCAGGTCACCGCCCGCATTCTGATGCACACGATTCGCCGCGAGATCCTCGGCGAAGAAGTGCCGCAGGCCGAAATGCCGGCGCGCTACGTCGAGTACTTCCCGCGCTTCATCAAGCAGGGCGTCGAAGCCGAACTGCTCGACGAGCAGCTGCTCTCGTTCGACCTCGCCAAGCTGGGCGCCGCGCTCGACGCCTCGCGCGACCTGCAGTTCAATTACCTGGGACTGCAGACGCTGTACGACCGCTACTTCCTGCACATCGACGGTCACCGCATCGAAATGCCGCAGGCGTTCTACATGCGCGTGGCAATGGGCCTGGCGCTCAACGAAGTCGAGCGGGAAGCGCGCGCGATCGAGTTCTACCAGATCCTGTCGAGCTTCGACTTCATGAGCTCGACGCCGACGCTGTTCAACTCCGGCACGCGTCGCTCGCAACTCTCGTCGTGCTACCTGACGACCGTCTCCGATGATCTGGAAGGCATCTACGAAGCGCTCAAGGAAAATGCGCTGCTCTCGAAGTTCGCCGGCGGCCTGGGCAACGACTGGACGCAGGTGCGCGCGCTCGGCTCGCACATCAAGGGCACGAACGGCAAGAGCCAGGGCGTGGTGCCGTTCCTGAAGGTGGTCAACGACACGGCCGTGGCCGTGAACCAGGGCGGCAAGCGCAAGGGCGCCGTGTGCGCCTATCTGGAAACGTGGCACCTGGACATCGAAGAATTCCTGGAGCTGCGCAAGAACACCGGCGACGATCGTCGCCGCACGCACGACATGAACACGGCGAACTGGATTCCCGATCTGTTCATGAAGCGCGTGATGGAAGGCGGCGAATGGACGCTGTTCTCGCCGTCGACCTGCCCGGATCTGCACGACAAGTACGGCAAGGCCTTCGAGCAGGCTTACACGGCCTATGAAGACAAGGCCGCGCGCGGCGAGATCAAGCTGTTCAAGAAGGTGCCGGCGCAGGCGCTGTGGCGCAAGATGCTGGGCATGCTGTTCGAGACCGGCCATCCGTGGATCACGTTCAAGGATCCGTGCAACATCCGCTCGCCGCAACAGCACGTGGGCGTGGTGCACTCGTCGAACCTGTGCACGGAAATCACGCTCAACACGAGCGACACCGAAATCGCCGTGTGCAACCTCGGTTCGGTGAACCTCGTGGCGCACATGAAGCAGACCGCCAACGGTTACGAGCTCGATCACGAGAAGTTGCAGCGCACCATTCGCGTGGCGATGCGCATGCTCGATAACGTCATCGACATCAACTACTACGCGGTGCCGAAGGCGCGCAATTCGAACCTGCATCACCGTCCGGTGGGCATGGGCATCATGGGCTTCCAGGACTGCCTGCACCTGCTGCGCACGCCGTATGCGTCGCAGGCCGCCGTCGAGTTCGCCGATCGTTCGATGGAAGCCGTGTGCTACTACGCCTACTGGGCGTCGACCGAACTGGCCAAGGAGCGTGGTCAGTATTCATCGTACAAGGGCTCGCTGTGGGACCGCGGCATCCTCCCGCAAGACTCGCTCAAGCTGCTGGCCGAGGAGCGCGGCGGCTACGTGGACGTCGACATGTCGGCCACGCTCGACTGGGACAGCCTGCGCAAGCACATCGCTGCCCACGGCATGCGCAACTCGAACTGCGTGGCGATCGCACCGACCGCGACGATCTCGAACATCATCGGCGTGTCCGCCTGTATCGAGCCGACGTTCCAGAACCTGTACGTGAAGTCGAACCTGTCGGGCGAGTTCACGGTGGTCAACGAGTATCTGGTGCGCGATCTGAAGGCTCGCGGCCTGTGGGACGAAGTGATGGTCGCCGACCTGAAGTACTTCGACGGCTCGCTCTCGCGTATCGACCGCGTACCGGCCGACCTGCGCGAGATCTATGCCACGGCGTTCGAAGTCGAGCCGAAGTGGCTGGTCGAGGCGGCGTCGCGTCGTCAGAAGTGGATCGACCAGGCGCAGTCGCTCAATATCTATATGGCGGGCGCTTCGGGCAAGAAGCTCGACGAGACGTACAAGCTGGCCTGGACGCGCGGCCTGAAGACCACGTACTACCTGCGCACCATGGCCGCCACGCACGTCGAGAAGTCGACGGTGAGCCACGGCGCGCTCAACGCGGTGCCGTCCTCGGGCGGCGTGTCGGGTGGTTTCTCGGCCGAGCCGACTTCGCCGCTGGCCCAGCCGATGCCGGAAGCCGAAGGCGCCGTCTGCACGATGCGTCCGGGCGACCCCGGCTTCGAGGAGTGCGAGGCCTGCCAGTAAGCCGGGTCTGCCGGGGGCCGCATGTGGCGCCCGGCACACGGAAAACCCCGTCGCCCTTGCGGGCCGACGGGGTTTTTTCTTTGCGCGGTGTGCGCCGCGCGGGCGGACAGAGGCGCCGCCGACGGGCGGGCCGGCGCCGTCCCCTTCAGCGCAGATCGATGCGCATTGCGAGGCTGAGCGTCTCGCCGTGCGGCACGACGGTGTGGTCCTCGTCAAACTCGCCCACGCGATGGGTCGACGGTTCCAGGCACAGGTAAGGGCGACCGGCCGGCGAGTGGACGACGAGCCATGCCGCGTCCTCGCTGCGCACGGTGGCCGAGCGCAGGCCGCCGGCGTAGTCGATGCGCGCCTCGAAGCGCCCTGTGTCGGCCGGCACTTCGGCGAACCAGGTGGAGCGGCCCTCGGTGTCGAGTCCGCCGCCCACCGAGACGACTTCGATCGCGCCCACGTGTACGCGTTGCTCGCTCGGCCAGCGCACGTCCTCCGAAGGCGAGCGCCAGACGGCTTCCGACTCGAACGTGAGACGCGCGCCTGCCGGCCAGCGGAAGTACGGGTGCAGACCGAGGCCGGCCGGCATGTCGGCCGTCGACAGGTTGGTGATGGACAACTGCACGTCGACGCCCTGCGCGTCGAGCGTCACGGCGAGGTAGGCCTGGTAGTGCCAGGGCCACTCGGGTTGTGCGGGGCTGTCGAGTTGCAGCACGCAGCAGTGCGGACTCTCGTCGACGACTTCCCACGCGCGACGCAGTCCCCAGCCGTGCAGCGAACTGGACGCCGCCGGCGCCTCGAGAACGGTGATGGCGCGCCCCTGCCAGTGCAGCGTGTCCTCGCGCAGCATATTGGTATACGGCAGCATCGGAAACGCGCCGGCTTTCGGCCATTCGTCCGAGGGGAACGGCTCGTTGCCCAGGGGCACGAGATAGTCGAAATCGTCACCGCGCGTGTCGCGCCGGGCGAGCCGCGAAAGCCGTCCGCCACAGGCCGGCTGGATCTCCGCAATCAGCGTGCCAGCCGACAGGCGGATCGGCTTGCCGGGGGTGAGGGTAAGCGGCGTGGGGCCGGCGGCGGGTGTGCCGGTGCGTGCGCGTTCGGCGTCGGGGGAAGTCATCGTCGGGTTTCTCCTTCATCTGCGTCGAAGATGCGCGCGCCGGAATCTGCCGTTCCGGTTCGCTGCGCGGCGACGCTTGCCGCACAGGATACGCCAATGCCGCGACGACGGCGGCACTGTCGCCGCTAGGCTTCGCACCCGGGCGCGCGAAGGCTGTCGCGAGCGGCCGATTCGTGGCAAGATGCCGGTCCCGCGGCGCCGGATGGCGCCCATCGGGAGAATGGGCGAAAACACTAGGTATAGTGGTTATCGTGCACTGCGACACTATATCTAGTGTCGTTCGCTGGAATGAGTGACACAATTGTGCTAAATTGGAGTCATCCAATTCGACGTCGGGAGGTGAGGATGTTGTGGTGGCTCTCGCGTCGGCATCGTCGTTCAATACAGCGCCATTGCGCATCTGCATCACCTCGAAACACGGCATGACCTCCGGTGAATTTCGCGCGACTCGCGAAAGGCAGCCGGCCGCCGGATCGCAAGTTTTTGGTCGGCCTTCGCACGCGAAGCGCTGATCTGTCACTTCGGCGATGCGCGCTCTTGCGTGTATCGCACCAACCTGAACGGACTGAGACCCTATGCTGAACTGGGAAGAAGACACCTCCATCGCCAAACCCGCCGCACCGGCGGCGCCGCTCTCGCCGCAGCCGAACATTCTCGGCACGCAGGGGGACGCCCCGAGTGTGATCGCCTCGCAGTCGACGCGCCGCGTGAGCGCCTCCGACAAGCGCGTGATCAACGGCACGACGGACGTGAACCAGCTGGTGCCCTTCAAGTACAAGTGGGCCTGGGAAAAGTATCTGGCCGGTTGCGCGAACCATTGGATGCCGCAGGAAATCAACATGTCGCGCGACATCGCCCTGTGGAAGGACCCGAACGGCCTGACCGAAGACGAGCGCCGCATCATCAAGCGCAACCTCGGCTTCTTCGTGACGGCCGACTCGCTCGCCGCGAACAACATCGTGCTGGGCACCTATCGCCACATCACGGCACCGGAGTGCCGCCAGTTCCTGCTGCGTCAGGCGTTCGAAGAGGCGATCCACACCCACGCCTACCAGTACATCGTGGAGAGCCTGGGCCTGGACGAGGGCGAGATCTTCAACGCGTACCACGAAGTGCCGTCGATCCGCGACAAGGACGAGTTCCTGCTGCCGTTCATCGAGGTGGTGGCCGACCCGTCGTTCAAGACCGGCACGCAGGAAGCCGACCAGAAGCTGCTGCGCTCGCTGATCGTGTTCGCCTGCATCATGGAGGGCCTGTTCTTCTACGTCGGCTTCACGCAGATCCTCGCGCTGGGCCGCCAGAACAAGATGACCGGCGCCGCGGAGCAGTACCAGTACATCCTGCGCGACGAGTCGATGCACTGCAACTTCGGCATCGACCTCATCAACCAGGTGAAGCTGGAAAACCCTAACCTCTGGACGCCGGAATTCCGCGAAGAGATCCGCGGTCTGTTCCTGAAGGCCGTCGAGCTCGAGTACCGCTACGCCGAAGACACGATGCCGCGCGGCGTGCTCGGACTGAACGCGGGCATGTTCAAGAGCTATCTGCGCTTCATCGCGAACCGCCGTTGCGCTCAGATCGGTCTCGAGGCGCTCTATCCGAACGAAGAAAATCCGTTCCCGTGGATGAGCGAGATGATCGACCTGAAGAAGGAGCGCAACTTCTTCGAGACGCGTGTGATCGAGTACCAGACCGGCGGCGCACTGAGCTGGGACTGAGCAGGCTGCGGGAAAGGGTTGCTGGCTGCAAAGCCAGCAACCATGCGGTTTTCGAGAGGATGGTGTGTGCGTGCTACGCACGTGTGACTGGCAGCAGGAGAAGCAAAAGAGAACGTGCGGGTCACACACATCCTCCTCGCTCACGCGTCGTGATCGACGCTGCGTGAGTGCTTCGCGCACATCGGCATGCGAGTGCGCTGTGCATCAAATACAACAGATTGACTTCTTCATTGCGATCGATGTGCGCTTTTTTGTGCGCAAAGTATTAACATCGCATCACAAAAGAATTATTATTCGCTCAAATAAATTGCAGTCTCGATGAACACACGAAAGCGTGCATCGCTTTCCTCCCGCGACAGAGAGCTGGTAGTTACGGAGCGTAAAAACCTTGGTGCATAGCAAGCAGTATCGCTTATCCGCTATCGCAATCTCCTCCATCCCGATGACGGGACAGGCAAGCTACCCCCCGAAGAATCTGGCGAATCCCCTTTCTCAAGACAATCGAATTGCTGGCGGCAATGTCGCCGGCAATTTTTTTGCGCGCGTGAGCACACACGGTTCGCATCGCGCGCGCAGCGCCGAATTCATTAGCGTAAGCCGTCGATGTCCGATGCGTACGCCGATGAATAGCCCGCTCGCCGGCAGTTCGCCGCACGGTGGTCGGGTTTCCTTCTCAGGTGGTTTGTTTGAGTGATCTCTCACGTTAAGGAGTAATGTGATGGCTACTACTGCTAAGAAAAAACCTGCAGCCAAGAAGGCTGCCGCCAAGAAGCCGGTAGCGAAGAAGGCTGCCGCCGCCAAGAAGCCGGTCGCGAAGAAGGCCGTGGCCGCCAAGAAGCCGGTCGCGAAGAAGGCCGCAGCTGCCAAGAAGCCGGCAGCCAAGAAGGTCGCCGCCAAGAAGCCGGTCGCCAAGAAAGCAGCAGTGAAGAAGGTCGCCGCCAAGAAGCCGGCAGCCAAGAAGGCAGCAGTGAAGAAGGTCGCCGCCAAGAAGCCGGCAGCCAAGAAGGCAGCAGTCAAGAAAGTCGCCGCCAAGAAGCCGGCAGCCAAGAAGGCAGCAGTGAAGAAGGTCGCCGCCAAGAAGCCGGCAGCCAAGAAGGCAGCGGCGAAGAAGGTCGCAGCCAAGAAGCCTGCTGCGAAGAAGGCTGTCGCCAAGAAGCCTGCTGCGAAGAAGGCTGCTGCCAAGAAGCCTGCTGCGAAGAAGGCCGCGGTGAAGAAGGTTGCCGCCAAGCCTGCCGCTGCCGCCGCTGCTCCCGCACCGGCGCCCGCAGCAGCCAAGACGGCGTTGAACCCGGCAGCGGCATGGCCGTTCCCGACCGGCAGCCGTCCGTAATCCGAGTGCCGATGCAGGAACCAAGGCACTTCGGTGTCTTTTGATCGAGTAGGCCTACTCGATCCGAAACCCGCTGTGATGCTTACGTGTCACAGCGGGTTTTTTCATGGCCGTCGTCTCGCCGCCTTGCGATACCGCTTCCCTGCGGGCGCCGCATTCGCCGCGCGCCGTACTGAAGCGCCGAAGGTCAGTGCGTCACACGCGTCACACCGCCGCTCGAGAGCAGGCGTACTCGCTGGCCCGGTTGAAAGGCCTCGTCGGCGTCCTGCGTGATCGCACGCAGCTCACCGTTGTCCAGTCGCACGGTGATTTCCAGACCCGCCTTCTTGCTCATGCGGCTTTCGATGGCCTGCCCGGCAACCGCGCCCAGCAGACCGCCGACGATGCCCGTCGCGATCGAGCCGCGACCGCCGCCGATCGCGCTGCCGCCGATCGCACCGAGCGCGCCGCCGCCGGCGATGCCCAGAATGCCGGGGTCGCCGTTGCTGCTGTCGATCGTCACCGGACGCACCGATTCGACCGTACCCATGCGGACGACCTGTTCACGTTGTGCCTGACGGCTACTGTAGACGCTCGCGGAGTTGCTCGGCCCGAACGCCGTGCAGGCGGACAGGGTGAGCGAAGCCGCGGCGGTGAGAAGAATGAGCGGTGTGGTCAGTCGTGCCATCGTTGTGCCTTAATCAATTCACTCGAAGCGGTGGCCGAACGCTTCTTCGTATTGCGCCTCGATCTCGGCGCGCGTGGGTGCATACGTCTGCGGACCCTGCTCGGCGATCTTGAGCGAGCCCATCAGGCTGGCCAGGCGGCCGGTGGTCGGCCAGTCGAGGCCCTTTTCGATGCCATAGAGCAGACCGCCACGGAATGCGTCGCCGCAACCGGTGGGGTCGACGACACGCTTGGCGGTCACGGCCGGAATGTCGTGCTGCTTGCCGCCGGCGAAGATCAGGGCCCCGTGCTCTCCGCGCGTGACGACAAGTGCCTCGACGCGCGACTGCAGGTCTTCCATCGACCAGCCGGTCTTCGTGGCGAGGAGCTTGGCTTCGTAGTCGTTGACCGCAAGATAAGTAGCGAGTTCCACCATGCGACGCAGTGCCTCGGGCGAGAGCAGCGGCAGACCCTGGCCCGGGTCGAACACGAACGGCACGCCGGCGGCGGCAAAACCTTCGGCATGCGCGAGCATGGCGTCCGGCGCGTCGGGCGCGACGATGCCGAGCTTTGCGCCCTGCACATCGGCCACGCGGTTCTGCGACGAGAACATCATCGCACCCGGGTGGAAGGCGGTGATCTGGTTGTTGTCGAGATCGGTCGTGATCATCGCGTTGGCCGTCATGCTGCCGGAGACGGTGCGCACGAATTCCGTGGTCATGCCGAGTGACTGGAAGCGCTCGAGATACGCCGCGCCATCCTCGCCGACGGTGGCCATGACAACCGGCTTGCCGCCGAGCAGATGCAGGCTGTAGCCGATGTTGCCCGCGCAGCCGCCGAAGTTGCGGCGCATCGTCGGCACCAGAAAGCTGACGTTCAGGATGTGCACCTGATCGGGCAGGATGTGCTCGCCGAAGCGGCCTTCGAAGGTCATGATGTTGTCGTAGGCGAGCGAGCCGCAGATCACGGTAGTCACGGAATGGGTCCTTGCGAAAGAATGGATGGGGGGCTGAAGGGCGGCTCTGTCAAACCGCGGGCCGGCGCCTCGCACCGATGCGCGTCGGCGATGTCACGCGGCCGATGCCGCCGGTGCGCCCGGGTGCGCCGCGACGCGCCCGCCGGCGCGGGGCATTGCATGCACCGGGTGCACTGGAAGGAACGCCGGCGCTTACTTGGCGGCAAGCGCTGCGTCGTAGTTCGGTTCGTTCTTGATTTCCGACACGAGCTCCGAATGGACGACGCGATTGTCCGCGTCAAGCACGATGACGGCGCGCGCCGCGACACCGGCGAGCGGCCCGGTGGCAATTGCCACACCGTAGTTCTTGAGGAACTCGCGACCGCGCATGGTCGAGAGCGGGATGACGTTGTTGAGCCCTTCGGTGGCGCAGAAGCGGCTCATCGCGAACGGCAGGTCGGCCGAAATGACCAGTACGACGGTGTTCTCGAGCTTGCTGGCGGCTTCGTTGAACTTGCGGGTGGACGTGGCGCAGGTCGGCGTATCCAGGCTCGGCACGATGTTGAGCACCTTGCGCTTGCCAACGAAGTCGTCGAGCGAGACGTCCTGCAGTTTGGCGTTGACCAGCTTGAAGGCCGGCGCGGTCTGCCCCGGCTGCGGGAACTGGCCGTCAACTTCGATGGGGTTGCCCCCGAGCGTGACTTGGGACATCGATATCTCCTAGGTTGAGTGCGGCAGCGCGTGTCAGGGATAGAACGCGAGCACCCGATAGTTACTGGCCAGCGCTGCCTGCGCCGACAATCGTAACCGAATCGTGCGTTCGTTGCGCGGTGCCAGGCCGGCGTCGCGCAACGCGGCGTCGGCCACGTAGTCGCTCGCCGCGAAAACCCGTCGCACGACCGGCTTGCCGTCGATGTCCGACAGCGTCAGTTCGAGCGACGGCCAGGCGAGCGCATGGTCCGCCTGGTTGCGGATGAAGACGGTGAGCGTCATCGGGACCGTGTCGTTCGGCCGGGCCGTTGGATCGGCTGCGGCCTCGGATGCCGCGTCGGCGGTTGCATCGGAGGTTGCGGCATTTGTAGCGTTCGCGTCGGGGGCGTCGGTGACGAGCGTGACGCCCGAGATCTGAATCATGTCCGGCTGGCGCGGCGGCGCAACCGTCACGTGCAGCGGACGGCCGATTGCCGCGAGCACGCCGCGCAAGGCCGGTACGCGGTCGACGAGCGCGGCGCGCTCGAGCCACGCCCATTGCGCGAGCAGTCCGATGATCGCCAGGGCAAGCAGCGCTCGCCATACCACGCGCGCCGCGCCGTGGCGGGTCGCCGGGTCGCGGCCGCCGGTGAACGTCTTCGGCGGTTGCGGCGTCGCATAGGCGGGCGCAGTTGTCGGCGCACGCAACGCAGTGAGGTCGTCGTCCATATAGCGCCCGGGGCCGTGCTGCATCTGGGCGCGACTCTCATCGGGCGCGCCCAGCAGCGCGGCGATGGCCGTGGGCGTGAGCATTTCGGGAACCGGCGGCCTCGTATGGGCGGGCCCGGCGGCGGGCGCGGTCGGGGCCGATGTGCCCGGCGAGCCGCCGGTGTCCGTGGCGGCGGGCGTGTCGGGTACGGCGGGAGCAGCCTCTGGTGTCTCCGGTGTCCCCGGCGCGGCCGGACTGTCGCCGGCGATCTCGTCGTTCGGCGGTTCGCACAGATAGGTGCGTCCGTCGAACACTTCACGGCAGTTGCCGCAACGCACGAGACCGTCGCGCAGCTTGAGCTGATCCGCGACGACGCGAAAGACGGTGTGGCAATGGGGGCAGCGGGTGGCGAGAACGCGCGAGGACTGGGTCATGGGAGTCGGCGCGTCGTCGTCGGCTCAGCGCGCGGCCTGCCCGTGCAGGCAGACCCAGCCATCGTGAGCGCGCCAGACCGCCATCTGCATGTAAGGCGCGTAGGCCGCGATCACTTCGTCGGCCTGCCGCTCGAGCACGCCGGACAGCGCGAGCCGCCCTCCGGGGGCGACGCGCGACGTCAGCATCGACGCGAGCAGCTTGAGCGGATTCGACAGGATGTTCGCGACCACGACATGGAATTGGCCGTCGCGCAGTTCGTCGGGCAGTCCGTATTCGACCGGCGCATGATTGCGCTCGCTGTTGTAGCGCGCCGATTCGACCGCCTGCGGGTCGATATCGATGCCGATGACCGGATCCGCGCCGCACTTGCGCGCGAGAATAGCCAGGATGCCCGAGCCGCAGCCATAGTCGAGCAACGACTGTCCGGGCTGCACGTGCTGTTCCAGCCACTCCATGCAAAGACGCGTGGTCGGATGGCTGCCCGTGCCGAACGCGAGGCCCGGATCGAGTTCGAGCACGAGGGCGTCGGCATCAGGCGCGTCGTGCCACGACGGCACGACCCAGATGCGCTGGCCGATCTGCATCGGCTCGAATTGCGATTGCGTAAGGCGTACCCAGTCCTGCTCCTCGACCTCGCGCAGCGTATACGCCGGCGACTGGCCGAGACCCAGTTCGTTGACGGCCGCCGCGAGCAGCACGGCGGCGTCCTGGTCCTCACCCACGAGGGCCACCACGCGCGAGCGCTGCCACGCGGTGTCCTTCGGAGTGAGTCCCGGCTCGCCGAACATCGGTTGCTCGTCGGGCGTGTCCGCGTCCGCGTCTTCCACGGACACCGACAGCGCGCCCAGATCGAGCAGGGCGTCCGACAGGGCCTCGGCCTGGGCGCGGGCAACTTCAACGACGAGTTCGCGATACATGACGAGCGTTTCCTGCTTCGATGTGAGGCTCAATTGCCGCCGACGGCAGACTTCTGCGCCAGCTTGTGTTCCAGATAGTGAATGCTCGTGCCGCCTTCGACAAACTTGGCGTCGAGCATCAACTCCCGGTGCAGCGGAATGTTCGTCTGGATCCCTTCGATCACGATTTCCGACAGCGCCACGCGCATGCGGCGGATCGCCTGCTCGCGCGTTGCACCGTAGGCGATCAGCTTGCCGATCATCGAATCGTAGTTGGGCGGCACGAAGTAGCCGTTGTACGCGTGCGAGTCGACGCGAATGCCGGGGCCGCCCGGCATGTGCCAGGAGGTGATGCGGCCCGGCGACGGCGTGAACCTGAACGGGTCTTCCGCGTTGATGCGGCACTCGATGGCGTGGCCCTGGAACTGGATGTCGCGCTGGCGGTAGGCGAGCTTCTCGCCGGCGGCGATGCGAATCTGCTCCTGCACGATGTCGACGCCCGTGATCATCTCCGTGACCGGGTGTTCGACCTGCACGCGGGTGTTCATCTCGATGAAGTAGAACTCGCCGTTCTCGTACAGGAATTCGAAGGTGCCGGCGCCAACGTAGCCCATCTTCTTGCACGCGTCGGCGCAGCGATCGCCGATGCGCTCGATGAGGCGACGCGGAATCAGCGGCGCGGTCGCCTCTTCGATCACCTTCTGGTGACGGCGCTGCATCGAGCAGTCGCGCTCGCCCAACCAGATGGCGTTCTTGTGCTTGTCGGCCAGCACCTGGATTTCGATATGGCGCGGGTTCTCGAGGAACTTCTCCATATACACTTCCGGGTTGCCGAAAGCGCGGCCGGCTTCTTCACGCGTCATGTTGACCGCGTTCACTAGCGCGGCTTCGGTATGCACCACGCGCATGCCGCGCCCGCCGCCGCCACCTGCGGCCTTGATGATCACCGGATAGCCGATCTGGCGTGCAATACGCACGATTTCCTTGGGATCTTCGGGCAACGCGCCTTCCGAGCCCGGCACACACGGCACGCCGGTCTTGATCATCGTCTGCTTGGCCGAGACCTTGTCGCCCATCAGGCGGATGGTGTCGGGGCGCGGGCCGATGAAGGTGAAGCCCGATTGCTCTACGCGCTCGGCGAAGTCGGCGTTCTCCGAGAGGAAGCCGTAGCCCGGGTGAATCGCCTGGGCGTCGGTGACTTCGGCCGCGCTGATGAGCGCTGGCATGTTCAGGTAGCTCTGGGCCGAGGGGGCCGGGCCGATACAGACGGACTCGTCGGCGAGCTTGACGTACTTGGCGTCCTTGTCGGCTTCGGAATAGACCACCACGGTCTTGATGCCCATCTCGCGGCACGCGCGTTGGATGCGCAGGGCGATTTCGCCGCGGTTGGCGATGAGGATTTTTTCAAACATTATGTGCAGTCCTGCCCGTAAGGGGAGAGGAGCGGGGCCGGACGCCCCGTGCTGTCGAGCGGCGGCGCCGGCGTCCGACAACCGGCATTAGCCGATCACGAACAGCGGTTGACCGTATTCCACGGCCTGACCGTTCTCGACGAGGATTTCCTTGATCACGCCGGCCTTGTCCGACTCGATCTCGTTGAGCAGCTTCATCGCCTCGATGATGCAGAGCGTCTGGCCTTCCTTGACCGAGTCGCCCACCTGCACGAACGCGTCGGCGCCCGGCGAGGGTGCCCGGTAGAACGTACCGACCATCGGCGACGTCACGACGTGACCCTGCGGCTGTGCCGGGGCGGCCGGCGCGACCGGCGCCGCGGGCGCGGCTGCGGGCGCCGGCGCGGCGGCCTGCGGCGCGGCGGCCGGCATGGCCATCTGCACCGGCGCGGCGATCACCTGCGGCGGCGCCTTGACGATGCGGACCTTGCCCTCGCCTTCGGTGACTTCGAGTTCGGAAATACCCGATTCGGCCACGAGGTCGATCAACGTCTTGAGTTTGCGCAAATCCATGAAGGAAGCTCCTTGATTCGGTGTCGACGCGGGGCAACGCCCCGCGAGGGAAGATAGGGGATGAAAGGGACTACCCGCCGGCGAGGCGCCGCAGGGCAAAATCGAGTGCGTAGACGTAGCCGCGCCAGCCCAGGCCGCAGATCACGCCTTGCGCAATGTCGGAAAGGTACGAGTGATGCCGGAAGGCTTCGCGCGCATGAACGTTCGAGAGATGAACCTCGACGAACGGGATGCCGACGCCGGACAGCGCGTCGCGGATGGCCACACTGGTATGGGTGTAGGCCGCCGGGTTGATGACGATGAAGTCGATCGACTCACCGCGCGCCGCCTGAATCCGGTCAACCAGGGCACCTTCGTGATTACTCTGGAATGTCGCCACCTGCGCACCGGCCGCCTGGGCGTGAGCCTCCAGGGCCTGGTCGATGTCCACCAGCGTCGTGCGACCGTACACCTCCGGCTCGCGAGTGCCGAGCAGGTTCAGGTTGGGGCCGTGGAGCACGAGAATGCGGTGAGGCATTGGCGAATCAAATTTCACGAAATTGGGCGCAATTAAACGCCAGTTGGTCGATTTTGTCCAGTGGGGCGAAAAACGGCCCGCGCCGGCCGGCTTCGGCAGGGGTTCCCGCAATGTCAGGCTTCGAGGGCGCCCGTTGGCCGTGCGCGGCTATGCAGATCGACGGGGTCAGATCAGTGGCCGGAGCGCCGTGCGCACCTCGTCCGGCGTGATTCGGCCGAGCTTCTCGTAGTGCAGACGGCCCTGAGCGTCCACCACGACAGTGAAGGGCAGCGCGCCGGCCTTGTTGCCCAGCGCGCGCGCCAGATCGGTGCCTGCGTAGCCGGCCACCAGCAGTGGGTAGTCGACCTTCACCTTCTGCTCGAAAGCGATCATGTTCTGCGCCGAATCGATGCCAATCCCCACAAATTGCACGTTTTTGCTGCCGTATTCCGTGGAAAGGGCCTGCAGGTCCGGCATTTCCTCCACGCACGGGCCGCACCACGGCGCCCAGAAGTTGACCACGAGCGTCTTGCCTCGCCACTGCGAGACGGCCTGTTCATTACCGCGCAGGTCCGGCAGGCGAGTCGCCAGCAACTGCGCGACGGCGGCGTCGGTCGCCCCGCTCGACTGCTGGCTTCGATGGCCGAACCAGAACCCCGCGCCCAACCCCACGAGCGCGAGGAGCAACAGAATCACAATGCGTTTTGCCATGATGGTAAAGACGGTAAAGGCGGTAAAGGGCGGGTGAAAGCGTCCGAAAAGTACGATAAACGAAAAACAGCCCCCCAATGGCGGAGAAAGGAGGGCGATCCAAGCCGACCCAAGCCGATTCAAACTAATTCAGACCGATCTACACCGGTCTCGCTTCGATCCGCCGACGCCTCAGCCGCTATGGGCAGCCTGCCTGGCCTCGGTCTCCGCGATGAGGGTACGCAATCCTTCCGCGTCCGTGCGCACGGCCCGTCCGTTGCCGTCGGTCGCCTTGAGCGCGCCGCGCATGTCGTCGAGCGAATACAGCGACAGATGCACGCCGACCGGCTCACGCCGCTGACCCCGTATGCGCCACAGAAAGCTCAGGGTCTCGACCATGCCCCGGCCGTTGAAGTGGCGGGTCTCGGAGACTTCGTAGTCAATGCCCCGATTAAGCAGATCGATGGCCACTTCCTTCGGGTTGTCGCAAAAAGCCTGCAGATAGACGTCGGATAGCGCCGTGGCGGTGCCATTGTATACAGCGCCGGTGATATAAGGCCGGTAGCGGGCGAGTTCCGTCATGACCGCGAGCGCGACTTCGCGCAGGTGGGCTAGTTCTGCCGGTTGCGTATCAGAAAGGAATGTTTGCACGTATTCGCGCACTTCCGCCTCGATCTGATCGTTATCTGGCAGCAATTCGCCCGCAATGCGGTTCTCGCCAGTGACCTGCCTGGCCGCCTTGCGCTTGGCCATGGCGTAGTCCGCGCCCTCCTCGGCGATGAGGCGGGCCGCGGCCAGGGCGATTTCTTCGCGCAGGCGCTGGGCGTCGTTCCAGGATTTGCGTGTCATGCCGTCGATGATACCCGAAAGGCGTTGCCCGCCTCGCCGCAGGTACAATGGAGCCCTTGGCTTTGCACTACCCCGATTCCGGTACGGGTTCGCCCCGTCCCTCACCACGCTCCCCATCCATGCATATTCATATTCTTGGCATCTGCGGCACGTTCATGGGCGGTCTGGCGGTTCTGGCGCGTCAGGCCGGCCACACCGTCACGGGTTGCGATGCCAATGTCTATCCGCCGATGAGCACCCAGCTCGAGGCGCAGGGCATTCGCCTGATCGAGGGTTTCGACGCCGATCAGGTCTCGCTCAAGCCCGACCTGTTCGTCATCGGCAACGTCGTGTCGCGCGGCAATGCGCTGATGGAAGAGATTCTGAACCGCAATCTGCCGTACACGTCGGGCCCGCAATGGCTCGGCGAGCACGTGCTCTCCAGGAAGTGGGTCCTCGCGGTCGCCGGCACGCACGGCAAGACGACCACGACCTCGATGCTGGCGTGGATCCTGGAGGACGCCGGTTATCACCCCGGCTTTCTCGTCGGCGGCGTGCCGATGAACTTCGGCATCTCGGCGCGGCTTACCGACAGCGACTTCTTCGTGATCGAGGCCGACGAGTACGACACGGCGTTCTTCGACAAGCGCTCGAAGTTCGTCCACTACCACCCGCGCACGGCCATCCTGAACAATCTCGAATTCGATCATGCCGACATCTTTCCGGATCTCGGCGCGATCGAGACCCAGTTTCACCATCTGGTGCGTACCGTGCCGGGGCAGGGCCGTCTCGTCGTCAACGGGCGCGAAGGCGCGTTGGAGCGGGTGCTGGGGCGCGGCTGCTGGAGCGAAGTGGAACGCTTCGGCGTGGAAGACGGCTGGCATGTCGCGCACGCCAACGATTCGCTCGCCGGCGGGCAGGAGTCGTTCTGGGTTCACCACGGTCCGGCGGCCGCGGGAGAGGTGAAGTGGTCGCTGCAGGGCGAACACAACCGGATGAATGCGCTCGCGGCCATCGCCGCCGCCCGCCATGTCGGCGTACCGGCGGAGCAGGCGGCCGCGTCGTTGGGCAAATTCCAGAACGTCAAGCGACGCATGGAAGTGCGCGGCGTGGCGAACGGCGTGACCGTGTATGACGATTTTGCCCACCACCCGACGGCCATCCAGACCACACTGGCCGGCCTGCGGCGCCGCGCGGGCAATGCCCGCATTCTGGCCGTGCTCGAACCCCGCTCGAACACGATGAAGCTCGGCGTGATGAAGGCGCAATTGCCCGCCAGCCTCGCTGACGCCGACCTCGTCTTCGGCTACGGCGCCCCGTCCGGCAAGGACGCGCTGGGCTGGAACCTTGCCGACGCGCTGGCCCCACTCGGCGCGCGCGCGCAGGCGTTTAGCGAGATCGACGGCCTTGTGCGCGCGGTCAGTGCCGCGGCGCAGCCAGGCGACCAGATCGTGGTGATGAGCAACGGCGGATTCGGCGGCATTCATCAGAAGCTGCTCGATGCGCTCGCCGCGCATGCCTGATGGGCTTTCGTCGACGCGGGCGGGCGTGAGCGCGCCCGAGACGGGCCGAACGCCTCGACACGCCCGGACACGCCTCGAACCCCTCGCACAACATCGGCGCGGCAATCGCGCGACCCCCCGTGGCCGGCGTATGCGCCGGTTGCCCCAGATTCTCCGGAGGCTCACATGATTCTCTATTTGCACGGCTTCCGTTCGTCGCCGCGTTCCTTCAAGGCCCAGTTGATGGCGGCCCGCATGCATCGATTGGGCCTTGGTCATCAGTGGGCCTGTCCGCAACTGCCGCCCTCGCCGCTGGCGGCGGTAGTCGACGCGCAACGTCTGCTCACGGGCGTGAGCGCCGACAAGCTCACCATCGTCGGCAGCTCGTTGGGCGGCTATTACGCAACGTATCTGGCCGAAAAGCTCGGCTGCCGCGCGGTGTTGCTCAATCCGGCCACGCGGCCTTACGACGATCTGGGCAAATGGCTTGGCGAGCAGCCCATGTGGCACGGTGGCGGCTCGATCGTGGTCGAGCCGAGGCATCTCGACGAGTTGCGCATGATCGACGTGGCCCAGATCTCGCGTCCCGAACGCTACTACCTTGTGGCGGCGACCGGCGACCAGACGCTCGACTACCGTGACATGGTGGCCAAGTTTGTCGGCGCCAAGCTCACGCTGATCGAGGGGAGCGACCACGGGATTTCCGATTTCGCGAACTACATGGACGACGTGTTGCGCTTCGCCGGCATCGACGTGCCGCCCGCGCCAGGCGCTGCCGCAGCGTTCGCCGGCGAATGAGGCGTTTGCCCGTTCTGCCTTAAACCGCCGCACATTGGCGGGCTACAATATCGCCTATTGCGATCGATGGCTGTTTCATGAACATTTTTTTTGAGGAATCCGGCGGCTTCAAGGCTGGCACGGTGTTGTCGCAGCAGGGTGAGTCGTATCAGGTGGAACTGCCTGGCGGGCGCCGCAGCAAGATCAAGGGACGCGACGTGCTGCTGCGCTTCGAGTCGCCCACGCCCGCCGAACTGATCGCGCAGGCACAGGCCGCAGCCCAGGAAATCGACATGAGTTTCCTGTGGGAATGCGCGCCCGCCGAAGAGTTTCCGTTTCCGGTGCTCGCTGCCGAATACTTCGGCGAGGGCGCGAGCGCGGCGCAACAGGCGGGCCTGGCGCTGGCCTTGCAGGCCTCCCCGATCTATTTCCGTCGCAAAGGCCGCGGCCAATATCAGCGTGCGCCGCAGGAGCAGTTACAGGCGGCGCTCGCCGGGCTGGCGCGCAAGCAGCAGCAGGCCGAACTCCAGGCGAGCTACGCCGACCAGCTGATCGCGGGCACGCTGCCGGAGGCCCTGCGCGGCAAGGAACTGGCGCTGCTGTTTCGCCCCGACAAGAACGCCATCGAGTGGAAGGCGCTCGACGCCGCCGCCATCGCGATGGGCAAGACGCACGCCGAGGTGATGCTCGCCTGCGGCGGCATCGCGTCGCCGCGCGCCTATCACGAGGCGGCGTTCCTCTACGAGCACTTCCCGCGCGGGACCGGTTTCCCGGACGTGGGGCCGCCGCCGCTGCCGGCCGACGAGCTGCCGCTGGCCGAAGTGCAGGCATTCTCGATCGACGATTCGACGACCACTGAAATCGACGACGCGCTGTCGGTACAACGGCTGCCCGACGGCCTCATGCGCGTGGGCATCCACATCGCGGCGCCGGGCCTCGGCATCACGCGCGGCGACCCCATCGACGAGATTGCGCGCGCGCGGTTGTCAACCGTCTACGCGCCGGGCGAGAAGATCACGATGCTGCCCGACGCGGTGGTCGAGGCGTACACCCTCGCCGAAGGCGGGGCGCGGCCCGCGCTGTCGCTCTATGTGGTCGTCAAGACGGACACCTACGAGATCGTCGCGACCGAAACGCGCGCCGAACGCGTGCCGATTTCCGCGAACCTGCGCCACAACGAACTCGATGCGGTCATCACGGCCGAGACGCTTGCCGACGGCAGCGGCGACTATCCGCGCAAGGAAGAACTGCGGCTGCTGTGGCCGTTCGCCCAGTCGCTGTACGACAAGCGCCAGGCGGCGCGCGTGGGCTACGGCCTGCGTCCGGAGGTCCAGAACAAGACGGACTTCAACTTCTACGTCGACGGGGAGCACGTCACGATCAAGCAGCGCATGCGCGGCGCGCCGCTCGATCTGATCGTGGCCGAAATGGCCATTCTCGCGAACAGTCGGTGGGGACGCCTGCTTGCCGAATGCGGCGTGCCGGGCATCTATCGCGCCCAGCGCGCTTACGGCGTCAATCGCACGCGCATGCAGACCTCGCCCGCGCCCCACGAAGGCCTGGGCGTGGAGCAGTACGCGTGGAGCACGTCACCGCTGCGCCGTTACGTGGACCTGGTGAACCAGTGGCAACTGCTCGCCTGTGTGCGGCATGGCGTGACGGCGAAGCTCGCCGCGCCATTCAAGCCCAAGGATGCCGACCTCTACGCCACGGTCTCGAGCTTCGAGGCGGCCTATGCCGCGTATGCGGAGCATCAGAGCCGCATGGAGCGTTACTGGTGTCTGCGCTGGCTGCTCCAGGAGAACCGTTCGCAGGTGCAGGCCAGCGTGCTAAAGGGCGACACCGTGCGTCTGAACGAGATTCCGCTCACGTTGATCGTGCCGGGCCTCGGCTTGCACGCGCGCGGCACGCAGATCATGCTCGATATCCTGTCGCTCGATGTCGTCACGTTGAGCATTTCCGTGCGCGTCGCGCAGGTGCTCGGCGCGGGCCAGAGCGCGCTCGCCGACGACGATGACGAAGGCGACGGCGGCGAGGGAGAAGGCGGCGAGGGCAGTGACGGCGCCGATGGGACGGATGGAGCCGAAGGTGCCGAGGGCGCCGACGGAGCGGGCCAGAGCGGCGAGGATGGCGGCGGCCATGCCGAGGGCCGCGGCGGGGCTGACGGTGGCCGCAATGCCGCCCCCGCATCTCATGCGTCCGACGCCGATGCTGCGAACGCATCCCCGCTGGCGGCCGCTCTGATGGCTGCGCAGGCGCGCGACGCCTCGGCCGGCGCGGCGTGCTGAAACCCGCATTGGCCTCCGGTACGACGGCCGCGGCGCGACGCCGCGGCTGGCAGTTCATGCGCGAGCATCCGCTCGGGACCGGGCTGCTACTTTCGGCCGTCGTTCATCTGCTCGCGCTGGCCGTGCATTTTGTCGCGCCCGACCGCTTCCGTCTGCACAGCGCGGACACGCCGCTCGAAGTCGTGCTCGTCAACGCCAAGTCCGCCCGGGCCCCCGACAAGCCCACGGCGCTCGCGCAGGCCAATCTCATCGGTGGCGGCGAGCACGATGGTGAACGCGCCACGTCGCCATTGCCGTCGCGCGAGGTGCAGCGAGACGGTGCGCCGATCGCGCAGATGCAGCGCAACGTCAGCGATCTCGAGGCGATGCAGGAGAAGCTGCTCGCGCAGTTGCGCAGCCAGTACGCAGCCGCGCCGCAAGCGCAGCGCAACCGTACCGATGTCGCGCAGCGGGGACACGGCGCGGATGACGAGAACGTCGATCAGCAAATCGCGCGATTGCAGGCCGAAATCGACAAGCAGTTGCGCGCCTATCAGACCCGTCCGAAACGCGGTCAGGTCACGGCCAACACCCGTGAAGTCGCGTATGCCCGGTACTTCGACACCCTGCGCCATCGCGTCGAGCGCTACGGCACCGAGCATTTCCCGCAGGTGGGCAACGAGCGCCTTTACGGCGAGCTCATCGTCACGCTCAACGTCAATCAGCGCGGCGGCCTCGGGTATCACAAGGACGGCTGGAACGTTGCCGGCGTGGAGGTGACGCGCAGCTCCGGCAACCGGGACCTCGATCGCCGCGCGGTGGCCATCGTGCAGGCGAGTGCGCCGTTCGGGGACTTCTCCCCCGAAATGAAGCAGCGCTACGACATCCTCGAAATCGTCACGCGCATGACTTTCACGCGGCAGGGCGTGCAGGCCGAGACGCTCGCTTCGCCGACGTCGGGCGCCGCGCTCACGACATCGCCGCGATAGCGCTCGATCCGGGGCGTTGACGCCCGTTGGCCAGCGATGCGCGGCGCCCGGGCAAGGGCTGGCCGGTAAGTCTTTCCAAAAATTTCTATAATTACGGGGTTTTCCCGAACTGGAAAGTCTTCGCCATGAAATGGATCGTCCTGGCGATCATTGCCGCGTGCGCGCTGTATGTCCATCTGCGCGGCAAGGTTCGTCACAAATTTTTCCGCCAGCTGTCCGACCACTCGACGTTTCTGTCGCCGCTGAACGTTTTCATGTATGCGTTCTCGCGTGTGCCGACGACGCCGTATCTGAAGACGGAAAATTTCCCCGAACTCGAGCCGTTGCGGCAGAACTGGGAGGCGATCCGCACCGAAGCCGTGGCGCTGCTCGAGGCGAGTCGCATCAAGGCGTCCGACAAATATAACGATGTCGGCTTCAACTCGTTCTTCAAGAGCGGCTGGAAGCGTTTCTACCTGAAGTGGTATGACGACGCGCATCCGTCCGCTTACGAGCTGTGCCCGGTGACGACCGAACTCGTGAGCAAGATCCCGACGATCAAGGCCGCAATGTTCGCCGAATTGCCGCACGGCAGCCGCCTCGTGCGCCACCGCGATCCGTTCGCCGGATCGCTTCGCTATCACCTCGGCCTGGTGACGCCGAACGACGATCGCTGCTACATCGACGTCGACGGTCAGCGATACAGTTGGCGCGACGGCGAAGGCGTGGTGTTCGACGAGACGTACATCCACTACGCGGAAAACCAGAGCGGCCAGAACCGCATCATTCTGTTCTGCGATGTCGAGCGGCCGATGAAGTATCGCTGGACGCAGGCGGTGAACCATTGGGTCGGCCGTCACCTCGTGGGAGCGGCCGCCTCGCCGAACGATGCCGGCGATCGCACCGGTGGACTGAACAAGGCGTTCAAGTATATTTATTCGATCCGCATCGTCGGCAAACGCCTCAAGGCGTGGAACCGCTACGTGTACTATGCGGTGAAGTGGGCGTTGTTCGGCGGCATTGCGCTGTGGATCTTCTGGTGATCGACGCCCGGGAAATACCGGCCCGGCGCGCGGGCGCCCCGAAGCGCTGTCGTCGACGCCGGACGATTTGAGACACATCCGAACGCGGCGCCTGAGCGAAAGCCAGGCGCCGCGTCTTTGACGACGATGACAAACCAAACGCCTGTCGGGAAATCGCCCGCCGATCGCTATGCCGTAATCGGCCATCCGGTCGAGCATAGCCAGTCGCCGTTCATCCATGCCGAGTTTGCGCGCGAGACGGGGCAGCATCTGACCTACGAACGACTGCTCGCACCGCTCGACGCGTTCGCCGCCACGGTGCGCGACTTCATCGCCCATGGCGCACGGGGCGCGAATGTCACCGTGCCGTTCAAGCTCGAGGCGCATGCGCTGGCCGATCGCCTGACCGAGCGTGCGCAGGCCGCCGGCGCCGTCAATACGCTGGTGTTCGACGCGCAGGGCGTGACCGGCGACAACACCGACGGTGTCGGTCTCGTGCGCGACATCGAGGGGCCGCTGGGCGTATCGCTGAGCGGTCGCCGCGTGCTGCTGCTGGGCGCGGGCGGCGCTTCACGCGGCGCGATGCTCCCCTTGATCGAGGCGCGCCCGGCGGCGCTCTTCGTCGCCAACCGCACGGGAGCGCGTGCCGACGAACTGGTCGCGCGCTTTCGCGATGCAGCGGCGCGCCAGGGTGTCTCGCTCGCGGGAGGGGGATGGGAGGCGGTGCCGGCGGGGTTCGACGTCGTCATCAACGCCACGGCGGGCAGTTTGCAGGGCGACGTGCCGCCGCTGCCGGCAGGCGTCTACGCCGCGGGGGCGCTCGCTTACGACATGATGTACGGCGCGCAGCCGACGGTCTTCATGACGCACGCCCTGTCGGCCGGCGCGGCGCGCACCGCGGACGGGCTCGGCATGCTGGTGGAGCAGGCCGCCGAAGCGTTTGCCCTGTGGCGCGGCGTGCGGCCGTCCACCGGCGCCGTGCGCGCAGCCCTGCGTGCGCGGCTTACCGGCAAAGGCTGACGCACGGCGATGGCTGCGACGCGCCGCGTTTCCCGTGCCGGCCGGACCTCCCGCACGTCTCGCAAACGCCGCTGGGGGCCGTGGCATTGGACCGCCTACGTGCTGACGCTGCTGGTCGTGGGCGTGCTCGCGACCCAGCTCTACTACTTCCTCCAGATCGGTTGGTGGGTGCGCTTCAATCCGGACTCCACGGCGTTCATGCGCGCCGCGCAAGCGCGCCTGCGCGAGTCGGACCCGGGGGCGGTGCTCAGGCACGAATGGGTGCCTTACGATCAGATTTCGCGCAACCTCAAACGCGCGATCATCGCCAGCGAGGACGCGAACTTCGTCAATCACGACGGCTACGAGATCGACGCGATGCTCGGCGCGTGGGAGAAGAATCAGAAGAGAGGGCGCATCGTCGCGGGCGGCTCGACCATCTCGCAACAACTCGCCAAGAACCTCTTTCTCTCCAGCGAGAAAAGCTATCTGCGCAAGGCCGAGGAGTTGAGCATTACCTGGATGCTCGAATTCTGGATGGACAAGCAGCGGATCTTCGAGATCTATCTGAACTCGGTCGAATGGGGCGAGGGGGTCTTTGGCGCGCAAGCCGCAGCGCGCTATTACTACGGCATTCCCGCCTCGAAGCTCTCGCCGTGGCAGGCGGCGCGTCTGGCGGTGATGCTGCCGCGTCCGCGCTACTTCGATACGCACCGCAATTCGCCCTATCTGTCGCAACGCGCGGGTGTCATCGCGCGGCGCATGGGTGCGGCCGAATTGCCGCAATAGCCGACGGGGCTGCGCATGGTGCGCGTGGCTCGCATGAGCGCGGGGACGTTCAGTGGCGCTGGGAAACGTCTGGCGCCGGCTGCGATGGCACGTGGACGACGGTGCGCGTGGGGTACGGCAACGAGCAGCCCACGCCTTCGACGGTTTCCTTCACGCTGCGCTGCAAGTCCCAGTACAGGCTCCAGTAGTTCTCCAGCAGCGACCACACGCGCACGTTCACGATCACGGCGCTGTCGCTCACCTGCTTGACCATGACTTCCGGCGCCGGCTTGTCGAGCACGCGCTTGTCGCCGCCGACGTGCGCGCGCAAGGCGTCCATGGCGGCGTCGAGATCGTCGTCGAGCGACACGCCCACGGTAATTTCCATGCGACGCGTGGCATTGCGGCTGAAGTTCGTGATCGGCTGGCCCCAGATCTGGTTGTTCGGCACGCAAACGTAGATGCCGTCGGCGTTGGTCAGCGTGGTCGTGAACAGGCCGATCTCTTCCACGGTGCCCGCCACCGACGAACCGGCCGTGATGTAGTCGCCGTTGCGAAAAGGACGCAGCACCAGCAGCATCGTGCCGGCCGCGATGTTCTGCAGCGTGCCCTGCAGCGCGAGGCCGATGGCCAGCCCGGCAGCACCCAATACGGCGATGATGCTGGCCGTTTGCACGCCGAACTGCGCGAGTACCGCAATGACCGTGATGCCGCGCACGGCCCACAGCACGACCGACTCGATCAGCGGCTTGAGCGTGGCGTCGAAGTGCGGCGAGCGGCCGAGCGCTCCGCGCACCATGCGCGCCAGACGCGACGCGATCCAGAAACCGATCAACAGAATCAGCACGGCTTGCACGAACGAGAGCCCGTAGTGCACGGCATTGGCGGCGAGGAATCCCATCGCGGCGTCGAAGGACGCGAGCGGGGTCGTCACTTCTGTCATTTGAATGTCTCCCAGGGGATGGATGCCTGACGGCGGCGATAACAGAGTTGACGCAAAGCGCGTAGATTGGTTCTGCGCAACTTGCCACCGCTCGCCATCGCCCGCCATCGCCCGCCACCGCTCGCCACCGCCCGCCACCGCTCGCCGTCGATGCGCCCGAATCCGTCGAAATTGGCCATGCTCCTGCGTGACGCCAGCGTCGGTCCCACGTGAATGTCGGGCTGCCGCCGACAAACGGCGAAATGCGGCGCGGCGCGTGCCCCGTGGCGATACGATATGCCGCCATTGGCGTCACTGTGGCGCGGCTGCTACACTTGGCGTCGCCGCGTAGCTGGGAGAACCTCGTTTGATCAATGCCTTCGTCATCCATCATGGCCGCCTGCAACAGGTGACTTGCGACCAACCCAGCGACCTGACCAGCGTGTCACCGGTCTGGGTCGATTTGCACAGCGAATCGGAGGAAGAGCGACGTTGGGTCGAGGAGGCCTACGGGGTCAAACTGCCGTCGCGCGACGAAGTGACCGACATCGAGGCCTCGGCGCGCTATTACGAAGACGATAGCGGCGTGTTGCACATCCGCACCGATTTTCTGCTCGACGACGAGGAACAATCGCGCAACGTGCCGGTTGCGTTCGTGGTGCTCAAGGATCTGCTGATCTCCATTCACGACGAAGACCTGCCGGTGTTCCGCCTGGTGCGCATGCGCGCGCGTATCCGTCCGGGCTCGGTGCGCGATGCGATGGACGTGCTGCTCGATCTTTACTCGACCGATGCCGAATACTCGGCCGACGCGCTCGAGGGCGTCTACGCGGCGCTGGAGGAAGTGAGCAAGCGCGTGCTCGGCAAGAACCTCACTGACGCGGACGCCGCCAAGGCGCTCGAGAGCATTGCGGCGGAGGAGGACCTGAACGGGCGCATCCGGCGCAACGTGATGGACACGCGTCGCGCCGTGTCGTTTCTCATGCGCGCGCGCATGCTCAAGGACGAGCAGTATCAGGAAGGCAAGCAGATCCTGCGCGACATCGAGTCGCTGGACAATCACACGGCGTACCTGTTCGACAAGATCAACTTCCTGATGGACGCGACCATCGGCTTCATCAACATCAACCAGAACAAGATCATCAAGATATTCTCGGTGGCAGCCGTGGCGTTTCTGCCGCCGACGCTCATCGCGAGCATTTACGGCATGAACTTCCAGATGATGCCGGAGTTGCGCTGGGAGGCGGGCTATCCGTTCGCGATCGGGCTGATGATTCTCTCGGCCATCGCGCCGTTCCTGTATTTCCGGCATCGCGGCTGGCTCGACTGAGCGCGACGCGGCGGCTTGTTCCCGGCAGGTGTTGTCGGCGGCTGTCGGAGGGCCGCGGGGACATCGGCGCGGCATGCGCGCCGCGCCGGCGGGGCGGGCCCGCCGAGCAGGTAAAATGGCGGCCTTGCGGGATTGCGCCCGCCCGAATCACGCCGCGTCGGACCACCGCCGCGCAACCCGCTGGAACACCGCCATGACATTCATCGAAGCTCTCAACGCCGCCTGGGCACACAACAACTCGCTGCTCTGCGTGGGTCTCGATCCCGAGCCGTCGCGCATTCCCGCCCATCTGCAAGGCCAGCCGGATGCGATCTTCGAGTTCTGCCGCCAGATCGTCGACGCGACCGCGCCGTATGCATGCGCGTTCAAGCCGCAGATCGCGTACTTCGCGGCACATCGCGCCGAAGCGCAGCTCGAGCGCCTGATTGCGCATATCCACGCCGACCACCCGGGGCTGCCGGTGATTCTGGACGCCAAGCGCGGCGACATCGGCAGCACGGCCGAACAATATGCGAGGGAGGCGTTCGAGCGCTATCGCGCCGACGCCGTAACGGTGAACCCGTACATGGGCTTCGATTCGCTGGAGCCGTATCTGGCCTATCCCGACAAGGGCGTGATCGTGCTGTGCCGCACGTCGAATCCCGGCGGCAGCGATCTGCAGTTCCTCGATGTCGACGGCAAGCCGCTGTACCAGACGGTCGCGCGTCTCGCCTCCGGGCCTTGGAACACCAACGGCCAGATCGGTCTCGTGGTCGGTGCGACGTTCCCCGCGGAAATTGCTGCGGTGCGCGGCATCGTCGGCGACATGCCGCTGCTGATTCCGGGCGTGGGCGCCCAGGGCGGCGACGTCGAAGCGACGGTGAAGGCCGGGCGCACCGGCAACGGCACGGGCATGATGATCAACTCGTCGCGCGCCATCATTTATGCCGGCCGCGACGAGCGGTTTGCCGCGGCCGCCGCCGCGGCGGCGCAGAACACGCGGGATAGCATTAACGCTTATCGTTGAGGCTCGGTCCCGAGACGCCGCCGCCCGTTTCGCTGGGCCGGCGCCTTGCCGACCGCTTGCACCGACTCGCGGCGCAGCGCTTCGTCGCCTCTCAGCTTTCCGCTTTGTCCAGCAGCTCGAGAATGCCCCGCAGCGCGTGCTGCGCGGCCTGGCTGCGCACCTGTGTGCGATCGCCCTTGAAGTGCTTCGTCTCGACGATCGTGCTCAGGCGATTGCTCCATGCGAAGCACACCATTCCCACCGGCTTGTCGGCAGTCCCGCCGCCCGGCCCGGCCACGCCCGTGATCGACACCGAAATCTGCGCACGGCTGTTGAGCAGCGCCCCCTCGGCCATGGCGCGCGCGACAGGCTCGCTTACCGCGCCATGCCTGTCGATCAGCTCCGGCGGCACGCCGATCATTTCCGTCTTGGCTTGATTCGAGTACGTCACGAAGCCGCGCTCGAACCAGTTGCTGCTGCCCGAAATATCCGTGATCGCGGCGGCGACCAGGCCGCCGGTGCACGACTCGGCGCTTGCAAGCATTAACCGCTCGTCGCGCAGACGATTGCCGACCTTCACCGCGAGTTGGGCAAGGAGATTTTGTTCGGAGACCACGGGACGACGCCTTGAAAAAGATCAGATGGAGCGCCACAGCGCGATCACGAGCAACGTGCAGAACGCCGCGACGAGATCATCGAGCATGATGCCCAGCCCGCCCTTGACGGTACGGTCAAAGTAGCGGACCGGCGGCGGCTTTACGGCGTCGAAGAAGCGGAACAGCACGAACGCCACCAATTGACCGACGAAGCTCGCTGGCGTAATCAACAGCAGCACGATCCAGAAGGCGACGATCTCGTCCCAGACCACCGCACTGGGGTCTTGCGTACCGAGCTTGCGCGCGGTGTAGCCGCACATCCAGATGCCGCCGACGATGGATGCCGCGATCAGCACACCCCAGCCGGTGACGGTCAGATACAGGTTGAGCACCAGATAGGACGCCCAGCCGAAAAACGTGCCCACGGTGCCCGGGGCGAATGACGACAGACCCGTGCCGAAGCCGAGGGAAAACAGATGTGCGGGGTGCGACAGCAGGAATCGCGAGGTCGGCCGGCGCGGGCCGCTGCCTGGATTGACGGCGGCCGGTTGATCAGTGCTCATTGGAAATGGTCGAAACTTTTGAAGTCGGCAGCGACGCTCGCGCCGGTATTGTCATGAAGTTGCAGTCTCTGCTGGCGGGCGTCGGGAACCGATATTGTACCGATACGCGTGATGCGCAGGCCGAGTTCATCGCCGATCGCCTCGATACGGGCGCGTTGCCCGCTGTCCGCGCAGAAGCACAGTTGGTAGTCGTCGCCTCCCGCCAGCGTGCAAAGTCGCTGGATCGCCGGCGCTTGCTTCGCGAGCAACGCCGAGCGCGGCAGGGCGTCGACATTCACTCGCGCGCTCACGTCGGAGCGCGCCAGGATGTGTCCGAGATCGCCCAGCAATCCATCCGAGATGTCGAGCGCGGCGCGCGCTACGCCGCGCAGCGCAAGGCCCAGCGTGACTTGCGGCTCCGGAAGGTCCATCGCGCGTCGCGCCCGTGCAAGATCGTCGTGCGCGAGTGACCATTCGCCTCGCATCGCGCCGAGTGCGAGCCGCGCATCGCCGAGATCGCCGGAAACCCAGATGTCGTCGCCGGGCCGCGCCGCGTCGCGCCGCAGCGCATGCTCGGCGGGCACGCTGCCGAAGACCGTCACGCAAAGGTTGCGCGGGCCGCGCGTGGTGTCGCCGCCAACGAGCGGGCACGCGTGGCGATCGGCCAACGCTGCCAGTCCTTCGGCGAATGGAGCGAGCCACGCCGGATCACTCTCGGGCAGCGCCAGCGCCAGCGTGAACCCGATCGGCTTTGCGCCCATTGCCGCCAGATCCGACAGATTGACGGCAAGCGTCTTGTGGCCCAGCGCACGCGGGTCGGCATCGGGAAAGAAATGCCGTCCTTCCACGAGCATGTCGGTGGAAATTGCGAGCTGCTCGCCGGCGCTCGGCCGCAACAGCGCACAGTCGTCGCCGATGCCGAGCGCCACGTGCTCGCCCGGCTGCGTGGCATGGGCGAAGAAGCGATCGATCAACGAGAACTCGGAGAGCGGCGAAGACGACGCGGAAGGAGACGCGGAAGGAGACGCAGAAGGCGGCACGCAAGACATGATCATGAGCGACGGCTCGGTCGCCGGCCCGGGCGCATCGATGCACGAAACTGGTGCAACGTTGGGGCCGCCGCCGGCATGGGATGAAAGGGCTGCAGTGTCGTGCAGCGTGAAGCCCTATTCTAAGAGCCGGCAGCGCTTTGCCCAAGCGAGACGCCGCGGCGCACGGCGAAATCGGACGACGGATTAGCGGGCGCTCGGACAACACCTGAGTCGTGGACGGCCACCCGTCCGAAAAATGGCTCGATGGTGCGTTGCAGCGTTGAATTTGCGAGGCTTTTTGGCGACTATCGGCACGCAGCGGGTGCAGCCCTTATCCGTTTTTTGCATAAATGGCGTGAATAAATGGGGCTACAATTCGCACTGAAATTTTGACAATTCTGTTCGCCAAGAGCTTTCCTACATGCCCACGCCGATCGATCCGAAACTGCGCGAAGCTGCGCTCGAATATCACGAATTCCCCACGCCAGGCAAAATCGCCATCGCGCCGACGAAGCAGTTGCTCAACCAGCGCGATCTGGCGTTGGCGTATTCGCCGGGCGTCGCGGCCGCATGCGAGGAGATCGTCGTCGATCCGCTCAACGCGTCGCGCTACACGGCGCGCGGCAATCTGGTGGGCGTGATTTCGAACGGCACGGCGGTGCTGGGCCTCGGCGACATCGGTCCGCTCGCCTCGAAGCCGGTGATGGAAGGCAAGGGCGTGCTCTTCAAGAAATTCGCCAATATCGACGTGTTCGATATCGAGATCGACGAGAAAGACCCGGAGAAACTGGTCGACATCATCGCGGCGCTCGAGCCGACCTTCGGCGCGATCAACCTTGAAGACATCAAGGCGCCCGAGTGCTTCATCGTCGAGCGCAAGCTGCGCGAGCGCATGAAGATTCCGGTCTTCCATGACGATCAGCACGGCACGGCCATCGTGGTCGCCGCAGCGCTCATCAACGGTCTGAAGGTCGTGGGCAAGGATCTGCGCTCGGTGAAGCTGGTGGCGTCCGGCGCCGGCGCGGCAGCGCTCGCCTGTCTGGACCTGCTGGTGGACATGGGGCTGCCCATCGAGAACATCTGGGTGACGGACCTCGCCGGCGTAGTGTACGAAGGCCGCACCGAATTGATGGACCCGGAGAAAATCCGCTTCGCGCAAAAGACTGAAGCACGCGGCCTGGCCGAAGTGATCGGCGGCGCCGACATCTTCCTTGGTCTGTCGGCGGCCGGCGTGCTCAAGCCCGAAATGGTCAAGGCCATGGCCGACAAGCCGCTGATTTTCGCGCTGGCCAATCCGAATCCGGAAATCACGCCGGAACTGGCGAAGGAAGTCCGTCCCGATTGCGTGATGGCGACCGGCCGCACCGACTATCCGAATCAGGTCAACAACGTCCTGTGCTTTCCGTTCATTTTCCGTGGCGCGATTGACGTCGGCGCCACGACCATCACGCGCTCGATGGAAATCGCCGCCGTCAATGCACTGGCGGAGTTGGCGCGTCAGGAACAGAGCGACATCGTTGCATCGGCGTATGGCATCAAGAATCTGTCGTTCGGCCCGGAATACCTGATTCCCAAGCCGTTCGATCCGCGTCTGCTGGTCAAGGTCGCGACGGCGGTGGCCGAAGCCGCGATGGCCGCCGGCGTGGCCACGCGTCCACTTGCGGACGTCGACGCCTACTCGCAGTCGCTGCAGCAGTTCGTGTATCACAGTGGCAGCCTGATGAAGCCGCTGTTCTCGGTCGCACGCAGCGTGCCCGCCGACAAGAAACGCATTGCGTTTGCCGAGGGTGAGGAGGAGCGCGTGCTGCGCGCGGTGCAAGTGCTGGTGGACGAGCGCGTTGCCACGCCGATTCTGGTCGGCCGCCCCGCCGTCATCGAACACCGCATTCAGCAGTACGGCCTGCGCCTCACGCCGGGCGTCGACTTCACCATCGTCAACCCCGAACACGACGAGCGCTACCGTGATTACTGGGAGACGTATCACCAATTGACCAATCGCAAGGGCGTGACGGCGTCGTATGCGCGCGTGGAAATGCGCCGCCGCACGACGCTGATCGCCGCGATGCTGGTGCGCAAGGGCGAGGCGGACGGCCTGATATGCGGCACGGTCTCCACGCCGGGGCGCCACCTGCACTTCATCGATCGCGTGATCGGCAAGCGCCCGGGCGGCCACGTCTATGGTGCGATGAACGCACTGATCCTGCCGAACCGCCAGATATTCCTCGTCGATACGCACATCAACCAGGATCCCAGCGCGGAAGATCTGGCCGAGATCACCTTGATGGCAGCCGAGGAAATTCGCCGTTTCGGCATTCAGCCGAAGGTGGCGCTGCTCTCGCACTCGAATTTCGGCACGAGCGATGCGAATTGCGCACGCAAGATGCGTGAAACGCTGGCGATTCTGCAGGAGCGTGCGCCCGAACTGGAGGTCGACGGTGAAATGCACGGCGACTGCGCGCTCGATCCGGAACTGCGCGCGCGCATCATGCCGGATTCGACGCTCACTGGTGCGGCCAACCTGCTGGTAATGCCGAACATCGATGCCGCGAATATCGCCTACAACCTGCTCAAGACGGCGGCAGGCAACAACGTTGCGATTGGCCCCATCCTGCTCGGCGCGGCCAAGCCCGTGCATATCCTGACCGAGTCGGCCACGGTGCGCCGGATCATCAACATGGCGGCGCTCGTGGTGGCCGATGCGGCAGCGCAACAAGGGCTCGTCTGAGCGGGTAGCCTCCAGCGGCGGTTCGCCGCCATTCTGTGCCCGTTCATGGCATGACACCGCGGCAAAACATTGCGGCCGCGCGTTACGACAAAACGCCGCCTGGCATGGGCGGCGTTTTGTCGTTCCGGCCACGCGCATTTTGGCGTCGTATATGCCAATGTGGGTGCTTACTTTTGATAAAAACCTTGTGTTTCTTGGGATTTGCCGAGTGGTTTGGTTGCAAAATGTAAGCCGACATTGATTCTCTCGAGCAATAGCGATAACCTTACGGCTTCACCCACCAGAACGGGCCCGCAGCGCAAGATCGCCGGGCAGGCAGGCTAGCTATGACCATGGCACGTTGGCTTCACCGGGGCATCGTGGCACTGACGGCGGCGAGCGGTGTCATTCTGGCGGGCAATGTCATGGCGCGCGAAACCGCGCCGTTCGTCGCAGATTCAACGGCAACGGTTGCCGTTGCCGAATTGCCCCGCGAAGCGCAGCGGACGCTGACGCTGATTGCCCAGGGCGGGCCGTTCCCGTATGCCAAGGATGGCATCGTGTTCGGGAACTACGAAAAGCGCCTGCCCAAAATGCCGCGCGGCTATTACCATGAATACACGGTGCCGACTCCCGGTGCCCGCAACAGGGGCGCCAGGCGCATCGTCTGTGGCGGCGATCAACGCGTGGTCGATCCGTGTTACTACACCCAAGATCACTACAACAGCTTTAGACGCATAAGGGAATGACAGCAGTATGAGTGAGCCGGTTTTCGCACAGGAACGCGGGAAAGATCTTATGGCAGATCCATTCGGTGCGGGCGAGGGCAACTTGTTCAAGCAGGTGCTGGGCCTGCATGCTGTAGCGCGGGCTGGCCGCCGCCATGCCCTATCGGAAGAGGGAGATATGAGTCTTTTCAAGACCGTCAGGCCGAATATCGTGCAGTCGATCCGCGCATTCCGCGTGCCGGAGTTGGCCGCAGAGGCCGAGCGACTCGGGCAGCATTTCCTGTACGCCAATTGTTCGCAGGCGCAGAGCAAGGCCGAGGTGCTGGAGACGATCGCGACATCGTTCCTCTTCCCCAAGCATTTCGGGAAGAACTACGATGCATTGCACGACTGCCTGACCGATCTGGTCAGTCACTGCGGCCCTCAGCCGGGCTTCGTCGTGGTGCTCGAGGGATTGCCCGTGGTGACGAAGTTCGACAAGGATGGCCGCGAGACACTGTTGGATGTGTTTCGCGACGCTGCGGAATTCTGGGCTGAGCGCCGCGTCTCGTTCCGCGTCTTTTATTCATTCGCGTAAGGCGAGGTATGGGCGCGCGACACCCGGCGCCCTTTCGCCTTTGATCGACGTAGTTTGACAGTGTTTGGCGGGAGAAGGCGGCGGACGCCGCATTGGTCGCATTGGTGGCATTCGGCGCATTCGCCGCGCTCACTTGGGTGCGCGCCCCTTCAGTCGTCCACTTCAGTCCGTCCACTTCGACTTATCCGCTGCGGGGCTCGGCTCGGCATTCCGTTACCAAGAAAAAGGTCCGCCAAGCGGACCTTTTTCCGTTTCAGGGCCGGGGTGGACGGACTTATGCGCTGGGCCGTCCGCCGAGGAAGTGCTGAGCGAGGCTCGCGAGATCGAACTGTCCCTGCGGCATGTCACCATTCGGTGTGAGGTGGTTGACGACTTCCGGCAGGAGCGACGACAACTGCTGCGCAGCCTCTTCCTGACTGACGCCGGCCGTGTTCGCCAGTTGCTGCAATTGGCCGCCCGGGCCCAGCGCCTGCGCCACCTGATCGGCCGAGACCGCCTGATTCGCGCCCGTACCGACCCAGGAGCGGACCGCGTCTCCCAAGCCCCCGCTCTCCAGCACTTGCGTCAGGCCGCCAAGACCACCGAGGGCGCCGATCAAGTCGCCGGGCGAGGTCGCCGGCGCGCCCGCACCCGCCTGCGGGGTCTGCGCGCCGCCGAGCAAGCCGCCCAGAAGGCTGCCGAGGCCGCCGGCGCCACCGCCAGCCGCGCCGCCACCCAGCATTGCGCCGAGTGCGCCGCCCAACGAGCCGAGCAGTCCGCCACCTTCGCCGTCCTGCCCCTGAGGGCTGCCCGAACGGCTGGCGATCATCGCCAGCAAGCCCATCAGCAGCAACATTTTCGTATTGCCACCGCCGCTGTTCTCGCCTGCCGGGTTGCCGACGGCGCCGCCGAGAATGGAATCGAGGATACCCATGACGATTACTCCTTTAGGCTTGTGAAGCCGTTTTCTTGAATCATCCGTGCTTACCAACCACCCCAGCGCGCGGCCAATGCAGCGAGTACCGCCATGCCGGCCGTTTCCGTCCGCAAGATACGCTCGCCCAGACGGATGGCCGTAAACCCGGCCTCCCGAGCGAAGGCCTCTTCCTGAGGCGCCAGCCCGCCCTCCGGGCCGAAGAGCAGAACGCCCGGCTGCGACGGCGCTTGCGGCGGCAGCGTATCGAAGCCGCCGTCTGCTCTAGGTGACAATAGCACACGCCATGCGTAACTCGTAATCGCATCCTGGTCGCGCAACCAGGTGGCGATGGGGCGGATCGGCAGGATGCGCGGGACACGATTTCGGCCGCATTGTTCGCACGCGGCCTGTGCCAACGCCTGCCAATGGGCCACGCGTTTCGCCGCTCTCTCGCCTTCGAGCCGGATGACCGACCGCTCCGTGGCAAGCGGTTGAATGTCGGCGACACCCAGTTCGATCGCCTTCTCGATGAGCCAGTCCATCTTGTCGCCGCCTGCGATTGCCTGCGCCAGCGTGATCCGATAAGGCGTTTCCGCCTCGCGCGGATCATGCTCGCCAAGCTGCGCCGCGGCGTGGCGTTTGTCCAGGCTCACGAGCACGGCGGGAAATTCGCCGCCCGCGCCGTTGAAGAGCGTGAGCGTGTCGCCCGCTTTCAGGCGCAGGACCTGTATGTGCCGGACGACGGCTTCGGGAAGATCGAGCAGCGCGCCCGCGTGCAGCGGCGCGTCGATGAAAAAACGTGGCATGGAAGCTTGGGAACGCTGAGCGAAAACAGTAACCGGGGTCGGTGCCGGGAACAGAAGCATACCGCAGCGCGCCGCACGAGATGCGCCGCTCACGCGCTCGCGGGCGTTCGAAAGCGCGCGGGCGTCGGTCCGCTACCGCGAGGTCGTCGGGCGTGCAAAGCCCCAGCGATAGCCGTCAATGTCTTCCAACTGACAGAACCGGTCTCCCCAGAATTGATCGCTTGGCGGCATGACGCCTTTTGCACCGGCTGCCGTCGCGCGCGCGTAGAGCGCGTCGACATCCTCCGTGTAGACGTAAAAGCTCTGGGGGGCTTCCACGCCGGAGGAGCGCGGCGAGCGTGCCGTACTGCCGAACGCTCCCTCGGGAGCAAACATGAGGATCAACTGGCCTTGATAGTACATTTCGACGTGCATGACGGCACCGTCGTCGTCCACCATGTCGTGGACGGTGAAGCCGAAGGCCTGTTCGTAGAACGCTGCCGCCGCTTTGGCGTCGCGCACGGTCAGGTACGGTGTCAACCACGGCACATGGGAGGGGCGGGGATCGGACATGGCTCGGCTCCGGTGGGTCCGTCAGCCCGGCGAGCCGGTCGGGCGGCTCTCAACGTCCTGCGGCGGGCGGACGTTCGCAGGCCGACGGTCATGACTTGTCCTCAATATACAAGGAACGCGTGAACGCTTCATCCGCCACGTGTCATCGTGCCTCATCGTGTGGTCTCCGGCGCATTCCCCGTGCGCGCTTCGCCGAGAATGTTGGCCAGTTCGGGCGCGATGTCGAACAGCGCGGCATGCCGGTGAGGGGCGTAGTGGCGTAAGTAGCGTAGATGGTGTGACTCACGCGCGACCGGCCCGGGCGCGGACGGGGCGGTGTGGGGGGCGGCGTGGAGGGCAGTGCGCACGTCGAAGGCGTCGCTCGCGTATGCCAGCGCCCATTGCGTGCCGTAGAGCGGCACGTAGGCGGTGGCCGGGCGGACATGCCGAAACACGCCGCGAAGCGCGCCGAGTACGCGCCGCACCTGATCGCGCTGGAACCAAGGCGAGCCCAGTTGCAGCGCAACGCCACCACCCGGCCCGAGCAGTTGGCGAATCCTGGCGAAGAACGGCGCCTCGTGCAGCGCGGCGGCGTTGCCGTCGGCCTCCGTGAGGTCGAAGACGACGGCGTCGAAGCGCTCTTTGCGGCAAAGCGCTGCGTCGACCAGATCGCGCGCGTCGCCGATCACGAGCGTGGTGCGCGGATCGTCGAACGCCCCGTCGGCCATGGCCGGCAGGTATTGCAGGATCGTGGCGGGGACTTGCGCATCGAGCTCGGCGACCACGACTTCGCGCACGCCGGGGTGACGCAGCGCCTCGCGGGCCGAGCCGCCGTCGCCGCCGCCCAGGATCAGCACGCGTTGCACCGCGCCGTGTGCGAGCAGCAGCGGATGCACCATGAGTTCGTGGCAGATGTGGGCGTCGGCGAGCGACGCCATGAAGCGGCCGTCGAGCCGATAGGCGCGCCCGAGCGGGCCGAGCGCCGGGAGATCGACGACTTCGATGCGCTGATGAGGCGTCGTCGTGGCGAAGACCGTGCGTCCGGCGAACGCATAGCTGGCCCAAGGTCCGAGCGGGGCGCTCAAAGGCTGCACCCCGCCCGATGGGGAGGTGCCGCAATCTTCGGGAGTGACGTCGCGTTTGGTCGGCATCGGCAAGGCAACTTCCTCTAATTTGTGGCGAACGAGCCACTTCTTCGCATGATTCCACGTTCTCGCCGGTTGGGGAAGTTCGGCGCAATCGACACGGGCGAGTGCCGCATCTGGTAAAATCTTGGTCTTTTCCTGCATTTGAATTTCGCGCGGCAGCTCGCGGCAACGGGGCACGCCCGCTCTTCCGGCTGGTCACCATGACGAACTCCTCTCCTGCAACGGCTGCGCTGATGGCCTCCGCCATTCGCGTCCTCTCCATGGACGCGGTCCAACAGGCCAACTCCGGCCACCCTGGTGCGCCGATGGGCATGGCCGATATCGCGGTCGCGCTCTGGGGCCGTCACCTCAAGCACAACCCCGTCAATCCGCACTGGTACGATCGTGATCGCTTCGTGCTCTCGAACGGTCACGGCTCGATGCTCATCTACTCGCTGCTGCATCTGACGGGCTACGATCTGCCGATCGAAGAACTCAAGCACTTCCGCCAATTGCACAGCAAGACGCCGGGGCACCCCGAAGTGGGTATCACGCCGGGCGTCGAGACGACCACGGGCCCGTTGGGCCAGGGCATCACCAACGCCGTGGGCTTCGCGCTCGCCGAAGCATTGCTTGCCAAGGAATTCAACCGTCCCGGCAACGACATCGTCGATCACTACACGTATGTGTTTCTCGGCGATGGCTGCCTGATGGAAGGCATCTCGCACGAGGCCTGCTCGCTCGCGGGCACGCTGCGTCTGAACAAGCTCATCGCGCTGTACGACGACAACGGCATCTCGATCGACGGTGACGTGGAGCACTGGTTCGCCGACGACACGCCGAAGCGCTTCGAAGCCTACGGATGGAACGTGATCCGCGGCGTTGACGGCCATGACGTCGACGCCGTCGACGCGGCGATCGCGAAGGCCAAGACGTCCGACCGCCCGACGCTGATCTGCTGCAAGACGCTGATCGGCAAGGGGGCGCCGAACAAGCAGGGCGGCCACGACGTGCACGGCGCGCCGCTCGGCGCCGAGGAAATTGCCGCGACGCGCGCCGCGCTGGGCTGGAACCTGCCGCCGTTCGAGGTGCCGGCCGAGGCGTATGCCGCGTGGGATGCGAAGGCAGCGGGCCAGCAGGCTGAGGCCGCGTGGAACGAGCGTTTCGCCGCGTACCGCAGCCAGTTCCCGGCCGAAGCGGCCGAGTTCGAGCGCCGCATGAAGGGCGAGCTGCCCGGCAACTTCAAAACGGCGGCGGCGGCGCTGATTGCCAAGACCCACGAGAAGGCCGAGACGGTGGCCACGCGCAAGGCGTCGCAACTGGCCATCGAGGGTCTTGCTGCCGTGCTGCCCGAGTTCCTCGGCGGTTCGGCCGACCTGACCGGCTCGAACCTCACGAACTGGAAGGCCAGCAAGGCGGTGCGCGTGAACGCCGAGGGCGTGCAGTTCGGCAACCACATCAACTACGGCGTGCGCGAGTTCGGCATGAGCGCCGTCATGAACGGCATCGCGCTGCATGGCGGCTACATCCCGTTCGGCGGCACGTTCCTGACGTTCTCCGACTACAGCCGTAACGCACTGCGCATGGCGGCGCTGATGAAGCTGCGCTCCATCTTCGTATTCACGCACGACTCGATCGGCCTGGGCGAAGACGGTCCGACGCACCAGTCGATCGAGCATGTGTCGAGCCTGCGTCTGATCCCGCAGATGGATGTGTGGCGTCCGTGCGATACGACGGAGACGGCGGCGGCCTGGGTTGCGGCGCTCGAGCGTCACGACGGTCCGTCGAGCCTCGTGTTGAGCCGTCAGAACCTGCCGTTCGTCTCGCGCGACGAGGCGCAGATCGCCGACATTCGCCGCGGTGGTTACGTGCTGCGCGACGTTGCGAATCCGCAGATCGTGCTGATTGCGACCGGCTCCGAAATCGATCTGGCCCTCAAGGGCGCGCAGGCGCTCGCAGCCGAGGGCATTGCGGCGCGTGTCGTGTCCATGCCGTCGACCAACGTGTTCGATCGCCAGGACAAGGCCTATCGCGAGAGCGTGCTGCCGCGCGGCGTGCCGCGAGTTGCGATCGAGGCCGGTGTGACGGCATTCTGGCACAAGTACGTCGGCCTGGAGGGCGGCGTGGTCGGCATCGATACCTTCGGCGAGTCGGCTCCGGCCGGCGTGCTGTTCAAACACTTCGGCTTCACCGTCGACCACGTGGTCGCGACGGTCAAGTCCGTGCTTGGCTGATTTCGTTAGACCTTACGGAGAAACCCCCATGACCATTCGCGTCGCTATCAACGGCTATGGCCGTATCGGCCGCAACGTTCTGCGTGCCCACTACGAAGGTGGCAAGAAGCACGACATCGAAATCGTCGCCATCAACGACCTCGGCAATGCGCAGACGAACGCTCACCTGACGCAATACGACACGGCGCACGGCAAGTTCCCGGGCACGGTGTCGGTCGACGGCGATTACATGATCGTCAACGGCGACAAGATTCGCGTGCTGGCCAACCGCAACCCGGCTGAACTGCCGTGGGGCGAACTGGGCGTGGACGTCGTGCTCGAGTGCACGGGCTTCTTCACGTCGAAGGAAAAGGCCAGCGCTCACCTGAAGGGCGGCGCCAAGAAGGTGATCATCTCGGCGCCGGGCGGCAAGGACGTGGACGCCACGGTCGTGTTCGGCGTGAACGAAGGCGTGCTCAAGTCGACCGACACGGTCATCTCGAACGCCTCGTGCACCACGAACTGCCTGGCACCGCTGGTCAAGCCGCTGCACGAGAAGATCGGCCTGGAAACGGGTCTGATGACGACTGTTCACGCCTACACGAACGACCAGGTGCTGACGGACGTCTATCACGAAGATCTGCGTCGCGCCCGTTCGGCCACGATGAGCATGATTCCGACCAAGACGGGCGCGGCTTCGGCGGTCGGTCTGGTGCTGCCGGAACTGAACGGCAAGCTCGACGGCTACGCCATTCGCGTTCCGACGATCAACGTGTCGATCGTCGATCTGTCGTTCGTCGCCAAGCGCGACACGACGGTGGACGAAGTCAACGCGATCCTGAAGGAAGCTGCCGAGGGCCCGCTCAAGGCGATCGCGACGTACAACACGGCGCCGCTGGTGTCGGTCGACTTCAACCACAACCCGGCATCGTCGAATTTCGACGGCACGCTGACCAAGGTGTCGGGGCGTCTGGTGAAGGTGAGCTCGTGGTATGACAACGAGTGGGGCTTCTCGAACCGCATGCTCGACACGACCGTCGCGCTGATGTCGGCCAAGTAAGCACCACGGCGGACGCCAGGCCGCAGGAACGAAAAAGCCGCTGTCGTGAGACAGCGGCTTTTTGTTTGGTCTTCCGCGATGAACGTAGCGTTGCCGGTTAGCGTCGAGCGTTCGCCGAACGCGTGTGGCGAATAAACCCGATGAGAACACCCAGGAGGGCGCCGAGAATCAGCCCGCCGGCGCCAAAGAACGACTTGCGCGGGAAGGCCGGCCTCTGCTCGACCTGAACGTCGCTGATGATCCGCGTGTTGTATGACTGATCCGGTGCCAGCATCTGGGCTGCGCGGAAGCGGCTTTCGTTCAGGGAGGCGCGCTCCGTCCGGCTGCTTTGCAGTGCGCTCAACGCCATCACCGAGTCCGAGTTCTTGGAATTCGCCAATGCCTTGCTGAGCGCTTGCTGCGCCTGGGTATTGGCTTCGATGGCGGCGTCGATGACACTGAGTTGCTGCTTGGGGAGCGCGCGGGCGCGCTCGAGAATCGCGGCATGTTCGACCTGGATGAGATGCGATGCCGCGTTCAGTGCCTGTTCCGTCTGTTCCGGCGACGTTCCTCGCGCCGTGATTTCGAAGTAAGCCGTTCCCTGGACCGTGCGGGCCTTGAGCGCCTTCCACACAACGCTCTTGCGTAATTCATCCACATTGCCACGCAACGGGGGCAGCACCTCGGCCGCGACCTTATCCCGGAAAGCGTTCAACTGGATCCGGCCGACCGTCTGTTGCAGCGATTCGATTAGCGGCCCGTCAGGGCCCACAACCGGTGAACCCGCCGCGCGCCCGACCTGCAACGTTACTTTGCCTTCCCACTGTTTCTGCAGCGCGAAGGTGATGGCTACGCCAAGCACCGCGCCGAGCACGGCAAGCGAGATGATGATCTTCAGATTCCTTTGAAGAAACGCGAGGATATCGGCCAACGATACTTCGTCGGCATCCATCTGTACGGCGTCAGGCGATTTTTCGCTAGTCATAGGAGGGGTTGAACCTCAATACAATCGTGCCGAGGACGGCCGTCCCCCGCTAACATACCCGGTTTGCGGACAGCATTGTAGACGAGAGAGGGCGCTTCGAGTTCCGGAAGTTGTCAGCAGGGCGGGAATTGTCCGTAATGCCCCCCGAACAGGAGGCATTACGCAAAAACGTTTTTTAATTTTTCTGCCGATGCGGGCACGGATCCTTGGTGCAACTGCCGTACATCGCAAGCGAGTGTTCCTGGAGCGCGAAGCCGCGTTCCTTGGCGATCAGCTTCTGACGGCGCTCGATCTCGGCATCGAAGAACTCCTCGACGCGGCCGCAGTCCAGGCAGACCAGATGGTCGTGATGATGGCCTTCGTTCAGTTCGAAAACGGCCTTGCCGGATTCAAAGTTGCTGCGCGACAATAGCCCGGCCTGCTCGAACTGGGTCAACACACGGTAGACCGTGGCCAGACCGATATCGAGCTTTTCATCGAGCAGATGCCGGTAAACATCTTCAGCAGTCAGATGGCGCACCTCGCTGTTCTGGAAAATCTCCAGAATCTTGAGGCGCGGAAGCGTGGCTTTCAGTCCGATATTTTTCAAATCGGCGGGATTCGGCATCGCTCTACGTCCCTAGAGTACAATACAGCCCCAATAATAATGCCTTTTTGCCTTGCCCGGGCGCAAACCGGGGCAAACGGGACGGTTTCTGCCGTCAACAGGGGCGATGTGGCGGCGCGCCGGGCGTGCCGGATCAAGTTCGATTTTTTTGAAAGCGAGTCAGATTTGCGTCGTTATCTCTCCCTTCCGCTTCCCGTCTACGCGGCCGCAGCCCTGCTGGCGCTGGCCGGTTGCTCCACTTACGACAGCGTGACCGACAAGGTGATCGGCGTGGTCACGCCGTACCGCATCAACATCGTGCAGGGTAACTTCGTCTCGAAGGAAGCTTACGACCAGCTCCAGGCCGGCATGACGCGTGACCAGGTGCGTCAGCTGCTCGGCACGCCGCTGCTCACGGACCTGTTCCACGCCAATCGCTGGGACTACGTCTTCTACTTCAAGCGCGGCAATGCGTCGGTGGTGCAGGAGCGCCATCTGAAGGTCTATTTCGATGGGGACTCGCTGGTCCGCTGGGAGGGCGGCGAAAACCTGCCGACGGAATACCAGTTGGTCCAGGAAATCGACGGCCAGAAGGGCAAAGCCGTGAAGACCGAAGCCCCGGCGCCTTCGACCGCCAGTGCGGCGGCCGCCGAGGCTGCCGCACCGTCGCCCGACGCCGCAGCGGCGGCGCCTACGGCCGCCGTGCCGGCCAATACGGGCGTCGCGACGGTTTCCACGGATGCAGCAGCCGCGAACGCCGGCGCCGCTTCGAGCGCCCCGAGCACGCCGAGCACCCAGGCCGCCTCGCAAGCACAGGCGGCTTCGCCGGCTGCCAGCGGCGGTTCCTCCGGCAGCGGCGCCCCGTCCACCGCCACGGCCACCGGCACCGGGATCGTCCCGTCGCCGCGCGTGACTTCGGGCGGCGGTCTGTTCTCGATGCCGAAGTAAGCCGTTGGAAGACGACCAAAGACTCACCATGATGAAGATCGCGATTGCAGGCGCCTCCGGCCGCATGGGCCGGATGCTGATCGAAACCGTGCTGGCCGCCGATGACGCCGAACTGGTCGGCGCGCTCGACCGTGAAGGCAGTCCGGCGCTTGGCGTCGATGCGGGGGCCTTCCTCGGCCGTGACACCGGCGTGAAAATCACCGCGGATCTGGACGCCGCCCTCGCCAACGCCGAATACCTGATCGACTTCACTCGCCCGGAGGGCACGCTCGCCCACCTGGCCGCCGCCGAAAAGCACGGCGTGAAGATGATCATCGGCACGACCGGACTGTCGGACGATGACAAGGCGCGTCTGACCAAGGGCGCCGAACGTGTGGCGATCGTGTTCGCGCCGAACATGAGCGTGGGGGTGAACGCCACCTTCAAACTGCTCGAGGTCGCCGCGAAGATTCTGAATACCGGCTACGACATCGAAATCATCGAGGCCCATCACCGTCACAAGGTCGATGCGCCGTCGGGCACCGCCCTGCGCATGGGCGAAGTGGTGGCCGAAGCCCTGGGCCGCGATCTGAAGGAATGTGCCGTGTACGGCCGCGAGGGCGTGACTGGCGAGCGCGACCCGTCGACGATCGGCTTCGCGACCGTGCGCGGCGGCGATATCGTCGGCGACCACACGGTGCTGTTCGCCGGCATCGGCGAGCGCATCGAAATCACCCACAAGTCGTCGAGCCGTCTGTCTTACGCGCAAGGCTCGCTGCGCGCGGCGCGTTTCCTCGCGCACCACAAGACCGGTCTGTTCGACATGCAGGACGTGCTGGGCCTGCGCTGATCGCCCGAGGTGCCGCAGGCCGCGCCAGTGCAGCGCCTCGGCACCCGCAACCGCTGTCTTCTGGCGGCGTGCACGGCCGCCGTCGATGCCCACGGTTCGGCGCCGATCGCGCCTCGTCAGACGCAAGGTCAAATCCCGCTGCCGCCACGCCGAATCCGCTCCCGGCGGCGTTATAATCATCGTTTTCCCCGGATCTGCCCCGAAACTCCACGCGTGGCGCACGTTTTGCCGCACGCGTCGGGGCCGAAACCGAGCCGAATCCTATTCGCCGACCCATCATGCAAGAAAAATACGTTCCCGCCGACGTCGAAGCCTCCGCCCAGTCACACTGGCAGGCGATCGACGCCTACAAGACCACCGAGCGCGCGGACAAACAGAAATTCTATTGCGTCTCGATGCTGCCGTATCCGTCGGGCAAGCTGCATATGGGGCACGTGCGCAATTACACCATCAATGACGTGATGTACCGCCAGATGCGCATGCGCGGCTACAACGTGCTCATGCCGATGGGCTGGGACGCATTCGGCATGCCGGCGGAGAACGCCGCCATGGCCAACGGCGTGCCGCCGGCCAAGTGGACTTACGACAACATCGAGTACATGAAGAAGCAGATGCAGGCCATGGGCCTGGCGATCGATTGGTCGCGCGAAGTCGCCACCTGTAAGCCGGAGTACTACCGCTGGAACCAGTGGCTGTTCCTGAAGATGCTGGAAAAGGGCGTCGTCTATCTGAAGACGGGCACGGTGAACTGGGATCCGGTCGATCAGACCGTGCTCGCGAACGAGCAGGTGATCGACGGTCGCGGCTGGCGTTCGGGCGCATTGGTCGAAAAGCGCGAAATCCCGATGTACTACATGCGCATTACCGATTACGCCGACGAACTGCTCGGCGACCTGGACGAACTCGGCTGGCCCGAGCGCGTCAAGGTGATGCAGCAGAACTGGATCGGCAAGAGCTTCGGCGTGAACTTCGGCTTCCCATACGAACTGGATGGCGAGCAGAGGCTGCTGCGCGTGTTCACCACGCGTGCCGACACGATCATGGGCGTGACCTTCTGTGCGATCGCTGCCGAGCATCCGCTCGCCACGCGGCTTGCGGCCGACCGCCCGGATCTGCAGGCCTTCATCGCCGAATGCAAGCAAGGGGGCGTGGCCGAGGCCGACATCGCCACGATGGAAAAGAAGGGCATGCCCACGGGCTTTTTCGTCACGCATCCACTCACCGGCGACAAGGTCGAGGTGTGGATCGGCAACTACGTGCTGATGGGATACGGCGAAGGCGCCGTGATGGGCGTGCCGGCCCACGACGAGCGTGACTTTGCGTTCGCCCGCAAGTACGGCCTGCCGATCCGGCAGGTCGTGGCCGTGCCGGGCGAGACGTATTCCACCGACGCCTGGCAGGCGTGGTATGGCGACAAGGAAGCGGGCACGCTGATCAATAGCGGCAAGTACGACGGGCTGAACTTCTCGGCCGCCGTCGATGCCATTGCGGCCGACCTCAAGGCGCAGGGCGTCGGTGACAAGCAAGTCACGTTCCGCCTTCGCGACTGGGGCATTTCGCGCCAGCGCTACTGGGGCACCCCCATCCCGATCATCCACTGCGAATCTTGCGGCGCCGTGCCTGTGCCGGAGAAGGACCTGCCGGTGGTGCTGCCCGAAGATCTCGTGCCGGACGGCACCGGCAACCCGCTCGCGAAGTCGGAGGCGTTCCTCAAGTGCGACTGCCCGAAGTGCGGCAAGCCGGCGCGCCGTGAGACGGACACGATGGACACGTTCGTGGATTCGTCGTGGTACTTCTCGCGCTATGCCTGTCCGGACGCCGACAAGATGGTCGACGAGCGCACCGACTACTGGATGCCGATGGACCAATACATCGGCGGCATCGAACACGCGATCCTGCACCTGCTGTACTCGCGGTTCTGGACGAAGGTCATGCGTGACCTGGGCCTGGTGAGCTTCAAGGAGCCGGCGCAGAACCTGCTCACGCAGGGCATGGTGCTCAACGAGACGTATTTCCGTGAGGATGCCTCGGGCAAGAAGACCTGGTTCAACCCGCTCGATGTGCAGGTGCAGTTCGACGACAAGGGCCGCCCGGTCGCCGCCACTGCGAAGGCCGACGGCGCGCGCGTCGCGCTCGGCGGCATCGAGAAGATGTCGAAGTCGAAGAACAACGGCGTGGATCCGCAGTCGCTGATCGATCAGTACGGCGCCGATACCGCCCGCCTGTTCGTGATGTTCGCCGCCCCGCCCGAGCAACAGCTCGAGTGGTCGGGCGCGGGCGTGGAAGGGGCGAGCCGCTTCCTGCGCCGTCTGTGGGGCTTCGGTCAGTCGCATGCGGCGTTGCTGCGTCAGGCGCACGCCGCCATCGACGCGGCAAGCCCGGCGGCCCAGGCGCTGCGCCGCGAGATTCACAGTGTGCTCAAACAGGCCAATTACGATTACCAGCGCGTGCAGTACAACACGGTGGTCTCGGCGGCGATGAAGATGCTCAACGCCATCGAGGGCGACAAGGGCGCGGCCGGGGCCGGCGCGCTGCGCGAGTGCTACGGCATTCTGCTGCGCGTGCTGTACCCGGTCGTGCCGCACATCACGCACGCGCTGTGGGTGGAGCTCGGCTACGCCTCGCAGATGGGCGACCTGCTCGACGCCGCATGGCCGCAGGTCGACGAGGCCGCCCTCGTGCAGGACGAGATCGAACTCGTGCTGCAGGTGGCCGGCAAAGTGCGCGGCGCGGTCCGCGTGGCGAAGGACGCCTCGCGCGAGGCTATCGAGCAGGCGGCGCTCGCGCACGAAATGACGGCGAAGTTCGGCGAGGGCAAACCGGTGAAGAAGGTCATCGTCGTGCCGGGCCGTCTGGTGAACGTGGTGGTCTGAAGCGGCGCCGTCCGTCGGCGGCCGATGAATGGGTAACGTTTGGAAGAGGGCACATCACGTGCAAATGACATCCGGGCAACGAGGCGTCGGCATGGCGCGCAGGATCTTCGGCTGGGTTGCGCTGTTGGGCTGCGCCCTGGCGCTGTCCGCCTGCGGCTTCCAGTTGCGAGGCGCCAGCGAGTATGCGTTCAAGCGGCTGTACATCTCGGGCGGCGGCCAGATGGCCACCGACATCTCGCGTTATATCCGCTATGGCAGCAAGGGGACGATCGTGGTCACCGAGCCGAAGGACGCGGACGCGCGTCTCGAGATCGTGAATGCCTCGTCTTCGCGCACGGCGGTGAGCCTCGATGCGAATGGACAGGCGCGCGAGTACGAGATGCGCAACACTTATACGTTCCAACTCGTCACGCCCGACGGCACGCCGATCATTCCCTTGAGCACCATCCGTCTCACCCGCAACCTGCCGTACAGCGACAACGAGTCGAGTGCACGCGATGCGGAAGCCGCGCTGCTCAGCCGCGACATGCAGAAGGACGCCGTCGACCAGATCATTCGCCGCATGGAGGCTGTGAAGGCCATGCCGGAGAAGAAGCCGGACCTGTAAGCACGCTCATGCAACTGCGTCCCGACGCGCTTGACGCGCACCTCGCCAAGACCCTCTCGCCGATCTACACGATCTACGGCGATGAGAGCCTGCTCGTGCAGGAGGCGGTCGATCGCGTGCGTGCGGCGGCGCGCGCGGGCGGTTTTACCGAGCGCGACGTGCTCAGCGTCGAGCGCAGTTTCGACTGGGGTACGCTTGCCAACGCAGGGCAGTCGATGTCGCTGTTCGGTGACCGCAAGCTCATCGAGCTGCGCATTCCGGGCGGCAAGCCGGGCAAGGACGGCGGGGCGGCGCTCAAGGCGCATGCCGAGGCGGCCTGCGGCGACGTGCTCACCATCATCACCCTGCCGCGCCTCGACGCCACGGCGACCAAATCCGATTGGTTCGCCGCGCTCGATCGGGCGGGCGTGACCGTCAAGGTCGATCCGGTCGATCGCAACCGCCTGCCTGACTGGATCGCGCAACGTCTCGCGGCGCAAGGACAGCGCGTCGAAGCGGGCGAGCCGGGACGCCGCGTGTTGCAGTTCATTGCCGAGCGCGTGGAAGGCAACCTGCTCGCCGCGCACCAGGAAATCCAGAAGCTCGGCCTGTTGTATCCGGAGGGTGTTCTCACGTTCGACCAGGTGCAGGACGCTGTGCTCAACGTGGCGCGTTACGACGTCTTCAAGCTCAGCGAAGCGGTGCTGGCCGGCGACGCCCCGCGTCTCGTGCGCATGCTCGACGGCTTGCGCGGCGAGGGCGAAGCCGCCCCGCTCGTCCTGTGGGCGTTGACCGAAGAGGTCCGCACACTGGCCAAGATCACGCGCGGGATGGCTGCCGGCAAGCCGCTGCCAATGCTTCTGCGCGAATACCGCGTGTGGGGGCCGCGCGAGCGCCTGATGGAGCAGGCCGCGAACCGCGTCACGCCGACGCGGCTCGCACAGGCGTTGCAACTCGCCGCGCGGCTGGACCGGCAGGTCAAGGGACTGCGCGCCGATGGGCTGCCTGGCGACCCGTGGGACGGCATGCTGCAGCTCGCGCTACTGCTCGTAGGCGAGCGACCGCCGATGGCGCGCTCCGCACGTGCAGCTCACCCAGTGCACGCGTAGAACGCGCCCGACCCCGCCAATGCCGGCTCGACACCTCCCGAGGTGCGGGAGCGGCGCCAGCAAAGCTACCGCAATTGACGGACAATCTGGCGCATGACCGGCGAGACTTCGTGCAGCGTCTTTCCAGGAACCGCGGAAGGCGCCGCCATCGACAGCCAACAGCACGCCGCGCGAGTACCGAGCGATTCGCCGGCAAAAGAGACGGCCACACCGACGATATGGATATCAAAGCCTACATGCAGTCACTGGGCCAGCGCGCCCGTGACGCCTCGCGCGCGATGGCGCGTGCCGACACCGCAGCCAAGAACCGGGCCCTGTTGGCCATCGCCGACGCGATCGAGCGCGACGGCGCGAAGTTGCAGGAAGTGAATCGCCGCGACCTCGAGCGTGCTCGCACCAACGGTCAGGATGCGGCCTTCATTGACCGCCTGACCCTATCCGACAAGGCGTTGCGCACGATGGTCGAGGGTCTGCGCCAGATCGCGGGGCTGTCCGACCCCATCGGCGAGATCAGCAACGTGCGCGTGCAGCCGAGCGGTATTCAGGTCGGCCAGATGCGGGTGCCGCTGGGCGTGATCGGCATCATTTACGAATCGCGTCCGAACGTGACCATCGACGCCGCGGCGTTGTGCCTGAAATCCGGCAACGCGACCATTCTGCGCGGCGGCTCGGAGGCGATCGAAAGCAACACGGCGCTGGCCGCGCTCATTGCCGAAGCCCTGGCCGCCAGCGGGCTGCCGGGCGACGCCGTGCAGGTCGTGAACACGCCGGATCGCGCGGCGGTCGGCGAACTCATCACGATGACCGAGTATGTCGACGTGATCGTGCCGCGCGGCGGCAAGAGCCTGATCGCACGCTTGATGCAGGACGCCCGCGTGCCGATGATCAAGCACCTCGACGGTATCTGCCACGTCTACGTCGACGGCCGTGCCGATCCCGCGAAGGCGCTGGCGATCTGCGAAAACGCCAAGACCCACCGCTACGGCACGTGCAACACGATGGAGACGCTGCTCGTCGATCGGCAGGCCATCGACCAGCTGCCAGCCATTGCGCGCATGCTCCAGGGCAAGCAGGTGGAGTTGCGCGGCTGCGAGCGCACGGTGGCGGCGCTGGCCGAGGCTGGCGTGACCGGCGTCGCAGCGGCGACCGAAGAGGACTGGTCGACCGAATATCTGGCGCCCGTGCTGGCGATCAAGATCGTCGACGGTCTGGCCGCTGCCATCGAACACATCAACCGCTACGGGTCGCACCACACCGATGCGATCGTCAGCGAGGACTACAGCGCGGCGATGCGATTCCTGCGCGAAGTGGATTCGGCCAGCGTGATGATCAACGCGAGCACGCGCTTTGCGGACGGCTTCGAGTTCGGTCTGGGCGCCGAGATCGGCATTTCGAACGACAAGCTGCACGCACGCGGCCCGGTCGGCCTCGAGGGGCTGACGAGCATGAAGTACGTCGTGTTCGGACACGGCGAAGTTCGCAAGTAAGCAGGCGTCATGAAGCATCGACTGCTCGGCCCGGCCGATTTTCTGAAGATGCCATGGAAGAACGGCCAGGGCGTGACCACGGAGCTGGCGGTCGCGCGCCGCGCGGGCGAGGACGGCTTCGATTGGCGTATCAGCACGGCGACCGTGGCGGCGCCCGGGCCGTTCTCCGAATTCCCGGGCATCGACCGTTCGCTTGCGATCATTCGCGGCGGTACGCTTGCGCTCGAAGTGGAAGGGCGCCCGGGCGTCACGCTCGGCACGCACACGCCGCCCTACGCCTTCGGCGGCGAGCTTGCGGTAAGCAGCACGCCGGCCCTGGACGTCGACGGCGTGCCCATCGACGACTTCAACGTCATGACGCGGCGCGACCGTTGGCAGCACACGCTGACGCAGCACCGCCTCGAGGGGCAACCGTTGTCCTGGGCCTTGCCGGCGCAAGCCGAGGCCGTCGCGTTTCTCTACTGCGCGGATGGCGAGGTGGACGTGCAGTTCGGCGACGGCCATCGCGTGATGGTGCCGGCCGGCCACGGGCTGCGTATCGATCCCCAGGGCGTGCCGGTGTCGTGCGAATTGCGGGCCGGGACCGACGCGGCAGACGTTTTCCTCACGACGCTGACGCGTCGCTAAGGTTGTCACGGCGAAGGCGGCGCGTCCGGCGCCGCCTTGCCAGCGCTCAGTGGCGCTCAGTGGCGGAAGTGACGCGTGCCGGTCATCAGCATGGCGACGTTGCGCTCGTCGGCGGCGGCAATGACTTCGTCGTCGCGCATCGAGCCGCCCGGGTGAATCACGCAGGTCGCGCCGGCGTCGACCACCACGTCGAGACCGTCACGGAACGGGAAGAAGGCGTCCGACGCGACGGCGGAGCCATTCAGCGACAGGCCGGCGTTCTGCGCCTTGATGCTGGCGATGCGGGCCGAGTCGACGCGGCTCATCTGGCCGGCGCCCACGCCCAGCGTCATGCCGCCGGCGCAGAACACGATGGCGTTCGACTTCACGTACTTCGCCACGCGCCACGCGAACAGCAGATCTTCCATTTCCTTCGGCGTCGGATGGCGCTTGGTCACCACGCGCAGCTCATGCGGCGCCACGTTCTTCGCATCCGGCGACTGGACGAGCAGGCCGCCGCCCACGCGCTTGAAGTCGTACTGGTTCACGCCGTCGCCCAGCGGCACTTCGAGCAGACGCACGTTCTGCTTGGCGGCGAACACCTGCTTGGCGCCATCCGTGAACGACGGGGCGAGCAGCACCTCCACGAATTGCTTGGCAACGGCTTGTGCCGCGGCTTCGTCGACTTCGCGGTTGAACGCGATGATGCCGCCGAAGGCCGACGTCGGATCCGTCTGGAACGCCTTCGCGTAGGCTTCGGCCGGCGAGGCGGCCACGGCCACGCCGCACGGGTTCGCGTGCTTGATGATCACGCAGGCCGGCGCATCGAACGTCTTCACGCACTCCCAGGCAGCGTCGGCATCGGCAATGTTGTTGTACGACAGTTCCTTGCCCTGGAGCTGACGATAGTTCGCGAGCGAGCCGGCCGGCGCGGTGATGTCGCGATAGAACGCGGCGCTCTGGTGCGGGTTTTCGCCGTAACGCATGTCCTGCACCTTCGTGTAGGCGAGGTTCAGCGTGGCCGGGTAGGTCGCGCGCTCGTCGTGACGCAGCGATTCGCCCAGGCTCGTGAGGTAGTTCGTGATCGCGCCGTCGTACTGCGCGGTGTGCGCGAACACCTTCGTGGCGAGGCGGAAGTTCGTGGCGTAGCCGACCGTGTTGTTGTTCGCCTTCATCTCTTCGAGCACGACGGCGTAGTCGGCCGGATCGACGATGACCGTCACGTCGCGATGGTTCTTCGCGGCCGAGCGCAGCATCGTGGGGCCGCCGATGTCGATGTTCTCGATGGCGTCTTCCAGCGAGCAGTCGTCCCGGGCGATCGTCTGCACGAACGGATAGAGGTTCACGACCAGCAGGTCGATGGTCGGGATGCCGTGCTTGTCGAGCGCGGCCATGTGCTCGGGCAGGTCGCGGCGGGCAAGGATGCCGCCGTGCACTTTCGGATGCAGCGTCTTCACGCGCCCGTCGAGCATTTCCGGAAAGCCGGTGTAATCGGCCACTTCGGTCACCTTCAGGCCGGCGTCGGCCAGCAGCTTGGCGGTGCCGCCGGTGGAGAGGATCGACACGCCCTGCGCAGCGAGCGACTTCGCGAAGTCGACGATGCCGGTCTTGTCGGAGACGGAAATGAGAGCTTGCTTAATCATGACGGACGGTAGTGAAACGGCAAAAACGGAGCGGTTGGGCGAAGGGGCGGGCGTGATCCGGAAGACGCCATGGTGACGAGATCCCGACTGCGGCGCGCCCCGCGACGGGGCTGACGGGCGACGGCGCGCGGATTGCGCGGGCCGCCCGTTCTCGCGCAACGGCTAGAGCAGACCGTGCTGCTGCAACTTCTTGCGCAGCGTATTGCGGTTGATCCCCAGATATTCAGCGGCGAGCGACTGGTTGCCGTCGGCCTTGCCGAGCACGAACTCGAGCAGCGGTTTTTCAACGACCGAAACGACCATGTCGTAGACATCGTGTGGCCGTGCGCCGTCCAGATCGCGGAAATACGAATCCAGACTGTCGCGCACGCATTGTTCTATGTTTGTTTTGCTCATGCGGCTAATAGCTCCCTCGGCGATTCTTGTTCATAGCAGAGGCGGTCCGAGTGCGCCTTCTGCTGTTCGAAAAACTCGTTGACCGCGGCCAACTGTTCCTGCGTGGTGTCGAGCGTATTCATGCGCTGGCGGAACGCGGCTGCCCCCGGCAGGCCGCGCGAATACCATGCGATATGCTTGCGCGCGGTGCGCACACCCGTGTACTCCCCGTAGAACTCGTAATGGTCCTCCAGGTGTTCGTTCATGATCTGCTGGATCTCGTCGACGCGCGGCGGCAGCGCGATCTCGCCCGTGGCGAGAAACAACTCGATGTCGCGAAACAGCCAGGGCCGGCCCTGCGCGGCGCGCCCGATCATGATCGCGTCAGCGCCGGTCACGTCCAGCACGTGCTTCGCCTTGTGCGCCGACGTGATGTCGCCGTTGGCCACCACCGGAATCCGGACGGCAGCCTTGACGGCGGCGATGGTCTCGTACTCGGCGTCGCCGTGATACAGGTCGGCGCGCGTGCGGCCGTGCACGGTGAGCATGCTGATGCCGCAGTCTTCGGCAATGCGCGCGACCGTCAACGCGTTCCTGTGTTCGCGGTCCCAGCCGGTGCGGATCTTGAGCGTGACGGGCACCACGTCGCCCACGGCGCCCACCACGGCCGACACGATGCGGGCGACGAGGGGTTCGTTCTGCAGCAGGGCGGAGCCCGCGGCGACGTTGCAGACCTTCTTGGCCGGGCAGCCCATGTTGATGTCGATGATCTGAGCGCCGCGCTCGACGTTGTAGCGGGCGGCCTCGGCCATCATGACCGGATCGGCGCCGGCAATCTGCACGGCGATCGGGGCGACCTCGCCGGCGTGGTTCGCACGGCGCATCGTCTTCTCGCTTTTCCAGAGTTGCGCGTTCGACGCCACCATCTCCGAGACGGCATAGCCCGCGCCGAGTCGTTTGCACAACTGGCGGAACGGCCGATCCGTCACGCCCGCCATGGGAGCGACGAACAGGTTGTTGCGAAGTTCGTGAGGGCCAATACGCACGATGAAGGGAAAAGCCGGGAAAAAGTTTGTATTTTACTGCGAAAACCTGCCCCCGTCGCCTAAAAAATGAGCAAAAACGCTCGGGAGCGAGAGGGGGAAACGGAGCGATGGTGCGGGAGGCGGGGAGCGGCTTCGGAGAGTGCTTGCGGGGCGGGCGAGGGGACCTGGGGAATCCGAGGCGCCCGGAAAAACCGCGAGGCCGTGACAGCACGGCGTCGTAACCGGGACTTCGGAACTCAGTGGAATTCAGTGCAGCTCAGCCGCGCTGGCCGAACATCATTTGCCGGGCGAAGGCGGTCTTGAGCGGCGGCACGAGGTCCAGGCCGGCCAGCGCCACGCCGCGCAGGAGCGCGACGGGTGTGGCGTCGATGCCGAAAACGCGGGGCAGGAGGTCCGTGATGCGGATCGTGAGGCCGCGATCGGCGCGGCGCCGGCGGGCAAAGGCGGCGAGGGCGGCAGGGCCGGGAACGCCCGCGGCGCGCGTGGGTGCGATCGCATCGATCGCGGTGCGCGCGGCAGATGGTGCCATCGCCCGTGCGTGCCGCACGAGCGTGTCGGCCAAATCGAACGCGTCGCGCAGGCCCAGGTTGAGGCCCTGCCCTGCCACGGGGTGAAGCGTCTGCGCGGCGTTGCCGATGGCGCAGACGCGGCCGTCCACGATGTTGCCGAGGGCGTTCAGGCCGAGCGGGAAGCTCGCGCGGGCGCTGATCGATGTGAAGCGTCCCATGCGATCGCCGAAGGCGGCGTGCAACTCGTCGAGGAGTGCAACGTCGCCGAGCTCGCGACGGCGCCTGGCTTGCGCGTGCGTGCAGCACCAGACCAGCGCGTAACCGTGCTCCTGCGGCAAAAGCGCGAGCGGACCCTCGGGCGTGAAGCGTTCCCACGCCCAGCCGGGGCGCGGGCGCTCGCAGGTGACGAATGCCACGAGCGCCGTCTGACCGTAGTCGCGTGCGCGCGGCCGGGTCGCCTGACTCTCGAAGAGGCCGCCCTCGGCATTGATGGCCAGTGCAGCTTGCAGCGTCTGGGCGTGATCGTCCGAGGACGTGCCGAGCGTGAGCGTGACGCCATGCGCATCCTGACGAAGGGCGATGGCGCGATACGGGCGGAAATGATGCAGGCCGGCAGGGGAGTCCGGGACCGATGCCGGCGCCGAAGGCGTGTGCTCGAAACGGGTCGTGACCCGGGCCATTGCGGCATCCAGCGCGCGCATGAGCGCGCCGTAGCGCACGACGTAACCGAGCGCCGGGACCCCGTGCTCGGCGACGTCGATCTCCGTGCTGCCGAAGCGGCGCGCCTGCGAGACGTGAATGTGGCGGATCGGCGTGCTCTCGAGCCCGTTCGCCTGCGGCCATGCGCCGGCACGCGCCAGGATCTCGCGGCTGCCGTGCGAGAGCGCCAGCGTGCGCGGGTCGTCGTATCCCGTTTGCGGGCCGCGCGCGTCCACCAGCGCGACGCGCAATTGCGGCGCGCGCTGCGCGAGCAGCAGCGCCAGGGTCGTGCCGACCGGCCCCGCGCCGATGATCGCCAGATCGAAACGGCGGCCGGGCGCGAGCGGCGCGGCGGGGGCCGCGCCGGCCTCGTCGACGCGAGGCGCAATGGAAGCGTCGGGGGGCTGCGTGCCGATCATCCGCGCATCAATGCTTCGATTTCGTCGGCATCCACCGGCACGCCGCGCGTGAGCAACGTGCAGCCCGCCGCGGTGACGACCGCGTCGTCCTCGATACGAATGCCGATGTTCCAGTAGCGTTCGTCGATGTCCGGCGCGGGGCGCACGTAAATGCCCGGCTCGATCGTCGTGACCATGTTCGCGGCCAGCGTGCGCCACGGACGCTCGCCGTTCGGGCCGTCTTCGCGGTACTCGCCGGCGTCGTGCACGTCCATGCCGATCCAGTGGCCGGTGCGGTGCATGTAGAAGCGGCTGTAAGCCTTGGCGGCAATCACGTCGTCGAGCGTGCCGACGGCGTCGCGCTTGAGCAGCCCCGTGTCGAGCATGCCCTGCGCCAGCACGCGCACCGCGGCTTCGTGCGGCGCGTCGAACGGCACGCCCGCGCGCGTCGCCTCGATGGCGGCCTGCTGCGAGGCGAGCACGATGTCGTAGAGTTCGCGCTGCGCCGGTGTGAACCTGCCGTTGACCGGGAAGGTGCGGGTGATGTCCGACGCGTACCCGTCGAGCTCGCAGGCCGCATCGATCAGACACAGGTCGCCGTCGCGCAGCTGCGCATCGCCCGCGCGGTAGTGCAGCACCGTCGCGTTAGCGCCGGTGGCGACGATCGAACCGTAGGCGGGAAACTGCGAACCGTTGCGACGGAACTCGTACAGCAGTTCCGCTTCGAGATGGTATTCGCGCAGGCCCGGGCGCGACGCCTTCATCGCACGTATGTGGGCGTCGGCCGAAATCTTGCCGGCGCGCGCCATGATGTCGAGCTCGCTTTGATCCTTCACGAGACGCATCTCGTCGAGGATCCTGCGAACGTCGTGCGCGGCCGACGGGGCCGACACGCCCGAGCGGCTCTGCGCGCGAACGGCATTGAGCCAGTGGCGCACCTGACGGTCCTGCTGGGCCGATGCCCCGAGCGCGTAGTACAGCGCCGGAGCGTCGGCGAGCAGTTGCGGCATGCGCGTATCGATCTCGTCGATGGGATAGGCAGCGTCGAAGCCGAACGCCTCACGCGCGGCGTCCGGGCCGAAGCGATAGCCGTCCCAGATTTCGCGCTCCTCGCTCTTCGCGCGGCAGAACAGGATCGAGTGGCCCGTGCGGCTGTCGAGCACGACGACCGCTTCGGGCTCCGTGAACCCGGACAGGTAATAGAAATAGCTGTCGTGGCGATACGGATAGTCGCTGTCCCGGTTGCGCGGCACTTCCGGCGCCGTCGGGACGATGGCCACGCCACCGCCGGCCTTGCGCATCTGTTCGATGACCCGCTCTCGGCGGGCGCGGTACGGGGATTCGGACATCGCGGGCTCCATTTCTGTCGATTCGGTCGATTTCGAGTGCATTGAAGCGATTTTACTGCCGGGCGCGCCCTGATGCGCGGCTGCGCCCGCTTGCCAGGACGGCGGCGTTCAGCGCCTCGAGTTGCGCCGGTGTGCCAACGTTCTCCCAGGCGCCGTCGAAACGCTCGCCGCTCGCGCGCCCCTCGGCGATCGCGCGGCGATAGACCGGCGTGAGCGCCATGCGCGTGCCCGCGGCAATGCCGTCGAACAGACGCAGGTCGTACAGCGCGATGTTGCCGAACGTGAGTGCCGTGCTGCCCGCCGGCGCCGCGTCGGGCAGGTGCAGTCGCCCCGCGGCGTCGAGCGCGAAGTCGCCCGCCGGATGAAACGGCGGGTTCGGCACCATCACCAGATGCATGCCGGGCGACGGCTGCGCGGCCAGGCGCTCGGCGTGTGCGCGCAGCGCGCCGTAGTCGAATGCCGTGAAGATGTCGCCCGAGACGGCGAGGAAGACGTTGCCCGCCCCTTCGAGCAGCGGGCGCGCCTGGACGATGCCGCCCGCGGTCTCGAGCGCCTCGCCTTCGGCCGAGTAGGCGAGCCGCACGCCAAAGGCGGCGCCGTCGCCGAGCGCGGCTTCGATCTGAGCACCGAGCCAGGCGTGATTGATGACGATATCCGTGAAGCCGGCGCGCGCGAGCGCTTCGATCTGCCAGACCACGATAGGCTTGCCGGCGACGGGCAGCAGCGGCTTGGGGGTGAGGTCCGTGAGCGGACGCATGCGCTCGCCGCGTCCGGCCGCGAAGATCATCGCCTTCATGGCGCTCATGCGGCGCGCCTCAGAACGTATAGCCGACACTGGCCTGCTCGCCGGTCAGCGTGTCGAGCAACTGCGCGAGAGGGCGCAGCGGCGTGTAGCGGTCGGCGACCTTGCGCGCGTAGCGCAAGAAGCGCGGCGTGTCGGCCAGGTAGCGCGGCTTGCCGTCGCGGTAGTTGATGCGCGCGAAGATGCCCAGCACCTTCAGGTGGCGCTGCAGCCCCATCCATTCGGCCTGGCGATAGAACTCGCCGAAGTCCGCGTCGACCGGCAGACCGGCCTTGCGCGCGCGTTCCCAGTAGTACACGAGCCAGTCGAGCTCGCGCTCTTCGTCCCAGCTCAGGAACGCGTCGCGCACGAGCGAGATGGCGTCGTAGGTGAGCGGCCCGTAGACGGCGTCCTGAAAGTCCAGAATGCCCGGTCCCGGCGCGCCGGGCAGACCCGGCATGAGGTTGCGCGGCATGTAGTCGCGGTGTACGAACACCTTCGGCTGCGCCAGCGCGTTGTCGATCAGCAACTGGTTGATGCGCTCGAGCGTGGCGCGCTGCTGCGCCGTGAGTTCGGTCTTCAGGTGCTTGCCCACGTACCAGTCCGGGAACAGGTCGAGCTCGCGCCTGAGCAGCGCCGCGTCGTAGGGCGGCAGCACGTCCGGGCGGGAACTCTTCTGCCAGACGACCAGCGCGTCGATGGCCTCGCGCATCAGCGTGCGGGCGTTGTCGTCATTGAGCACGTCGAGATAAGTGCGGTTACCGAGGTCGGTGAGCAGCAAAAAGCCTTGTGCGAGATCCTCGGCCAGCACCCTGGGGGCTTGCAGGCCTGCTTCGTCAAGCAATTGCGCGACGTGGACGAACGGACGGCAATCTTCCTGGGGCGGCGGGGCGTCCATCACGATCAGGGTCGGATGTGCCGGGTCGCGGCTGCCGATGCGGAAGTAGCGCCGGAAGCTCGCGTCGCTCGAGGCCGGCGCCCACTGCGCAAGGTCGAGCGAGAACGGTTCGGCCACGCCGGCTAGCCAGTTGCCGAGGGCCTGAAGACGGGGATCGGTGGTGCCGGAGAGCGAGTGGGAAGCGCCGGAAACGCTCGCGCGAGCGGAGGGGTGTGCGGTCATGATGAGGGCCGTAAACGTCTTGCCATATAATACCCGATCATGTTTTCTCGACGCCCCGTTTCTCGACCTCGATCGACCGTCCCGAATGTCCCGGCAATGCCGTGCGGACACGCGGGATTGGCTGCCCGCAAGCGGCGCCTCGATTGTCTCGCTGTTTGCGTACATGCCGCATAAACGAGTCCATACGAATGATGTTTCATCGCTGCGGCGCCTGGTGCGCGCGCGGCGCAAGCCGCTGGCGTTGCTGCTCTCCGTGCCCGGAGTGTGGTGCTCGATCGCCGGCGCGCAGGAAGCCCCGCCGCCCGATATTGCCAAGAGCGACGGCCTCGTGCTGCGCACGGTCCCCGCGCTCGTCGACAACCCGCTCGGTGCGGGAGAAGACGTGCCGATGTACGTGCGCGGCATGCATCTCACTGGCCGGACCAATGTCGACGCGACGGTCGACGGCGATGCGGAGGCGCGCAAGTACCGCTCGTTCGTGAAGGGCGATCGCCTGACCTACGATCAGGACACGGACGAAGTCGTGGCGCATGGCAATGCCCGCCTGTCGCAGGCCGGCAATCTGTTCATCGGGCCCGAGGCCCATATGTATACAGGCGCCGGCGACGGCTACATGCTGACGCCGACCTACAGGCTCGTGTCGGGCGGCGGCGGCAAGTCGGAGCGCGGCGACATCGAGGCGAACAACCTCGTGACGCTGCAGCGCGGCACCTATTCGGCCTGCGCCTGCACCGAGGACGGCAAGACGCCGGCGTGGTACATCAAGGCGTCGGAGTTCGAATTCGACCAGGAACAGCAGGAAGGCACGGCCTATAACGGCATTCTGTTCTTCCAGGGCGTGCCGATTTTCGCGAGCCCCTACCTGTCGTTTCCGACGTCGAACGAGCGCCGCTCCGGCTTTCTGGCGCCCACGTTCACGCAGTCGAGCCGCACCGGCTTCGAGCTGGCGACGCCGTACTACTTCAACATCGCGCCCAACCGTGATCTGACGCTCACGCCGCGCGTCATGACCAAGCGCGGCGTCATGCTCAACGGCGATTTCCGGTACCTCGAGCCGACTTACGCCGGGCTGTTTCACATCGAATACCTGCCGAAGGACCGCGTGACGGGGGAGGCCCGCTACACGTTCACCTGGCAGCACAGCCAGTCGCTCGGCTATGGCGTGAACGCCTACGTCAACTTCACCAAGGTGTCGGATGACACCTATCCGGACGATTTTGGCGCCGGCACCAACTTCCAGACCGGCGTGCAGCGCGTGTACAACCGCGAAGCCGGCCTGACGTGGGCATACGGCAACTGGTCCTTCCTCGCCCGCGTGCTGAAGTATCAGACGCTCGCGCCGAGCACGCCCCAATACGAATCGGTGCCGGAACTGGCCGCGACCTACAGCAAGTCGGACTTCCACGGCTTCGACTTCACCATGCCGATCCGGTACAACCGCTTCCAGATTGCTTCATGGACTGGCCAGCCCAATGGCGAGCGTCTGTATGCGCAGCCGACGTTGAGCTACCCGATTCTGACGCCGGGCTACTTCGTCGTGCCGAAGGTGATCTTCAATGCGGCGTCGTACAACGTCGACTATCCGAACGGATCGACCATGCAGTCGTCGATCACGCGTACCGTGCCGACGGTCAGTCTCGATACCGGCCTGACGTTCGAGCGGCCGGTCAACCTGTTCGGGTCGGCCATGAAGCAAACGCTGGAACCGCGCCTGTTCTACGTCTACACGCCGTATCGCGATCAGAGTTCGATTCCGATTTTCGACAGCGCGGTCTCCGACTTCAACCTCGCCGAAATCTTCAGCGAGAACTCGTTCATCGGCGTGGACCGCATTCAGGACGCCAACCGCGTCACGATGGCGCTGACTTCACGCCTGATCGATGCCGAGTCGGGGATCGAGCGCGCGCGCATCTGGTACGCGCAGCGCTACAACATTCAGCAGTCGCGCGTGACGATGCCGGGCGGCACGCCGGAAAACCCCGGCGTGTCGGACTTCCTGGTCGGCGGCTCCGCATTGCTCTACAGCAACATCACGTTCAGCACGGCGGTGCAGTACAGTCCGGACACCTCCCAGTTCAAGCGCTCGGACGTCGGCGTGACGTGGCGCCCGGGCGAGCGTCGCGTGTTCAATCTGTATTACCGCTATCTGCGCAATCCGCCGGCGGTCGTGGGCCAGACCTCGCTTACGACCAGCCCGATCAACCAGATCGAACTTTCGGGCCAATGGCCGATCACACCTCGCCTCGGGGTCGTTGGCCGCCTGAACTACAGCATCACCGACAAGACGTTCATCGATGCCCTGGCGGGTTTCGAGTATGATGCCGACTGCTGGGCCTTCCGGATCGGGCTCCAGCGCTACGCGACCAACGCCACCACGACGACGTCGCGCGTCTTCGCGCAGTTGGAGCTCAAGGGCTTGACCAAGTCGGGCAACAGCGCCACGGAAGCCTTCAAGGTAGGCGTGCCGGGCTACCAGCCACCGCCGACGAACCAGATTCCTTCTCGATTCAGCAACTATGAATGACATGTTTGTGAAGCGTGCCTCGCTGCTGGCGGGCCTGTGTCTTGCCGCCGGGGTGGCGGTAGCTCAGCCGGCGCCGGTGAGCGCCCGGGCGGCCGGGGCGCCCGCGTCGTCCACGCGTTCGATCGATTCCATCGTCGCCGTGGTCAACGACAGCGTGATCACCCGCAAGGAGCTCGACGCACGCATCGAGGAGGCCAAGCACCAGCTCACGCTTGCCAAGCGCCCAATCCCGGACGCCGACATGCTGCAACGCCAGGTGCTCGAACAGATGATCGTCACGCAGGTGCAGCTCCAGCGCGCGAAGGAAGACGGTATCGTCGTGAAGGATGCCGACGTCGAGCAGGCGCTGCAGCGCATCGCCGCCGACAACCGCCTGAGCGTCGATCAATACAAGGCGCGTTTGCAGCAGGCCGGCGTGCCCTGGGATGCATTCCGCAAGGAAGTGCGTGAACAGATCATTCTGGCGCGTCTGCGCGACCGCGAAGTCGACAGCCAGATTCAGGTGAGCGAGTCGGAAATCAATACGTTCCTCGCCGCGCAGCGCGGTGCTACGGCAACGCCGTCGGAGACCGAATACCGCATCAGCGAAATTCTCGTGAAGTTGCCCGACGGCGCCACGCCGGAGCAGATCGACGCCGCCCAGAAGAAGGCCAGCGAGGCGCTGGAAAAGGCGAAGGCGGGCGGCGACTTTGCGGCGCTGGCCAAGCAATATTCGGATGCTGCCGACGCCGCCAACGGTGGCGACATGGGCTACCGCATCCCCGAGCGTATTCCCGACCTCTATCTGAACCAGGTCCAGAAGCTCCAACCGGGCACGCTCGTGCCGCAGGTGCTGCGCAGCAACAACGGCTTTCATGTCATCAAACTCGTCGAGACGCGCAAGCAGGGCGGCGATCAGGGCATGACCGTGCCGCAGATCCACGCCCGTCACATCCTGATTCGCGTGGGAGACGGCGTCTCGGAAGCGCAGGCGCGTCAGAAGCTCGCCGACTTCAAGGCGCAGATCGAGGCCGGCAAGGCCGACTTCGCCGATCTGGCCAGGAAGAATTCGGTGGACGGCTCGGCCGCACAGGGCGGGGACCTCGGCTGGATTTCGCCGGGCGAGACCGTGCCGGCGTTCGAGCGTGCGATGTCCGAGCTCAAGGACGGCCAGATCAGCGATCCGGTGCGCTCGGAGTATGGCTATCACCTGATTCAGGTGCTGGGCCATCGCGAGTCGCAGGTCTCGGGCGATCAGGAACGCAATCTCGCGATGCAGGAACTGCGCGGCCGCAAGGCGGAGCAGCAGTATCGCGACTGGTTGCAGCAACTGCGCGACAGCGCTTATGTCGACTATCGTCTTAACACCGCGCAGCAGTAAGCGCCGCGTGAGACGTTTCGCCATCCGTTTATCTTTTCAGGCATGACTTCCGACCGGCCCTTCGTCCTCGCCATCACCACGGGTGAACCGGCGGGCGTTGGGCCGGAGCTTACAGTGCAGGCGCTCGCGAAATGTCTGGCGTCGCCGCCGGAGCTCGCCGCCAACGCCCTCGCCCGTTGCCGGTTCGCCGTGCTCGGCGACGCCACGCTGCTCGCCGCGCGCGCGCAAGCGGTCGGCCTCGGCGACGCATGGCGCGATTTGCTGGCTGACGGCCGGGTACGCGTCGTGCACCATTCGCTGGCGGTCCCGGCGCAGCCCGGGCAGCTCCAAGCCGCCAACGGACGCTACGTGCTCGCCCTGCTCGACGACGCCATCGACGGCGCACTCGCCGGGACATACGACGCGATCGTCACGGCGCCGTTGCAAAAGAGCACGATCAACGACTGCGGCGTGGCCTTTACCGGGCACACCGAATATCTCGCCGAGCGCACCGGCACGCCGCGTGTCGTGATGATGCTCGCCGGCGGCGGTCTGCGCGTGGCGCTCGCCACCACGCACCTGCCGCTCGCGCACGTGCCCGGCGCGATTCGCCGTGACGAGCTGCTCGAGACGCTCGTCATCCTGAATCACGACCTGATGCGCCACTTCGGCGTGACGCGTCCGCGCATTCTGGTGACCGGGCTGAACCCGCATGCGGGCGAGTCGGGCTATCTCGGCCGCGAGGAGATCGACGTCATCACGCCGGCGCTGCAAGACGCCTGTGCGGCGGGCATCGACGCGCGCGGGCCCTATCCGGCCGATACGCTGTTCCAGCCGCGGCATCTCGAAGGCGCCGACGCCGTACTCGCGATGTATCACGACCAGGGTTTGCCGGTGCTCAAATATGCGAGCTTCGGCGCGGGCGTGAACATCACGCTCGGTCTGCCGATCATCCGCACGTCGGTCGACCATGGCACGGCGCTCGACCTCGCCGGCACGGGCAAGGCCGAGAGCGGCAGCCTGCTCGAGGCGCTGCGCACCGCCGCGGCCATGGCCGCCAACGCCGCCACCCATGCGCAATCGATCGCCGACGCCGCGACTGCGACCACGCGCGCACCGCGTTCCTGAGGAATTTCACATGAGTAGTGCAACGAAGCGCACGGGCGTCCAACAGGGCCACGTGGCCCGCAAACGTTTCGGCCAGAATTTTCTCGTCGACATGGGCGTGATCGACGCGATCGTGAGCGCCATCTCGCCGCGCGCCGACGACCTGATGGTCGAAATCGGCCCGGGTCTGGGGGCGCTGACGACGCCGCTCACCGAGTGGATTTCGCACCTGCACGTGGTCGAGCTCGACCGCGATCTGGTCGCGCGTCTCACGCGCAGGTTCGGCGAGCGCGTGAGCGTGCACGCGGGCGACGCCCTCGACTTCGATTTCGGCTCGCTGGTCCCCGATGCGCGCCGCGACGAAGCCCCGCTGCGCATCGTCGGCAACCTGCCCTACAACATCTCCAGCCCGCTGCTGTTCCATCTGATGCGCTACGCGACGCTCGTGCGCGACCAGCACTTCATGCTGCAGAACGAAGTGGTCGAGCGCATGGTGGCGCCGGCCGGTTCGAGCAACTACAGCCGCCTGTCCGTCATGTTGCAGTACCGCTACTGGATGGACAAGGTGCTGGACGTGCCGCCCGACGCCTTCAATCCGCCGCCGAAGGTCGACTCGGCCGTGGTGCGCATGATTCCGCGCGCCGTGGCCGATTTGCCCGAGGTGGATCTGGATGTGTTCGAAGCGGTCGTGGCGCAGGCGTTTTCCCAACGTCGCAAGATGCTGCGCAATACGCTGCACAGCTATCGCGACCGGATCGATTTCGACGCGCTCGGCTTCGACCTCACGCGTCGCGCCGAAGACGTGCCGGTCGACGAATACGTGAATCTGTCGCGCGCAATCAGCGGCGCCGGTTCACAAGGCTGATACCCACGAATACCAGCACGACGGCGCAACCGAAGCGCCAGCCGACCGATTCGCCGAGAATCAGCACGCCGAACGTCACGCCGAAAAGCGGACTCAGAAACGAGAACGAGGCCAGACGCGCGGCGCTGTAACGGGTGAGCAGCCAGAACCAGATCAGATAGCTGGCGAACGCCACACCAATGGACTGGTAGACGAGGCTGATCCAGACCGTGGGTGTCATCGGCCCGATCTGCACGTTCCCCGTCGCGAGCGCCAGCGCGCACAACAGGACCGCCGAGACCGCAAGCTGGTAGAGCAGTGTCTTCGACGCGGCGGCCGTGGCCAGACGCGAGGCGCGTACGACAACGGTCGTCATCCCCCACAATGCGCCGGCGAGGATGCCCAGCAGGTCACCGGGCCACGTCTTCGCCAGGTCCGTATTGCTGCCGTCCGAGAATGCCACCACGATGCCGCAAAATGCGAGCGCCATGCCAAGCCATTGCATGGGACGCAGCCGCTCGCTGGGCACGGTCCAGTGCAGGCCGATGGCGGTGAAACAGGGGGCCGAATACAGAAAGACGGCCATGCGCGATGCGGTCGTGTGCGTGAGGCCGACGAAGATGCACAGGAATTCCAGCGAGAACAGCGCGCCGGCGAGCAGACCGGCACCGAGGGTGCCGTCGCCGCTGATCAGGCGCTGCCGCCGCCATAGCATCCAGGCGCCGACGAGCACGGTGGCAACGACAGAGCGAAGGCCCGCTTGCAAGACGGCAGGCACGACGGGCACCGCCAGTTTGACGGCGACCTGCTGGCCGCCCCAGATCATGCACAAGCCCAACATGATGGCCAGTGCAGTGGCGTCGACCGGACGCGGGGAGGTTTTCATGAGATTGATTCGGATAGCGACGTATCGCGCACGCGCTGCGCAGTGTCGGCCATTGTCACCGATCCTGACACCGTACGCATCATACTGGTGCAGTCAGTGCGGGTAATGGCGCTGCCAGCGTGCGTTCATTGTTGCCATTGTTCCGTAATACGGCACAATCTCTCCCCGAATCGCTGATTTATTCCGCGATCGTGCGCCGATACAATGCTCCGCGAGGGGGCGGTCGCCCTTCGATCGTGCCCATCATCACCAGCATCAACGCGTATGTACAAGAAAGGCTCTGCCGTCGAATTGCAATTTTCCCCGTCGCGGCTCAATGACGGCGCGGGCGATCCGTTCTGGATCGACCTGACCCGCGACGAAGCGCAGGCGCTTCTCGAATCCCTGCAATCGCATCTGGCCCGCTCCGCGGCCGACACCCCGGGCACCGAGTCGCCGATGATCTTCACATTGCTCGATCCGGGCGCCGTGCAAGGATCGGACGCGCAAGCGCGGACGAAGTATGTTGAGGGGAACGAGGCCGGCGAAGCGGCGGCGTCCGATGCCGCAGGTGCCCAGGCCGCAGCGGCGTCGCGTCAATGGGTCTGCGTCATTTGCGGGTGGATCTACGACGAAGCCACCGGCTATCCTGAAGACGGCATTGCGCCGGGCACGCGCTGGGAAGATGTTCCGACCGACTGGCGCTGCCCGCTATGCGATGTCGGCAAGGAAGATTTCGCGATGGTAGAGTTCTGACACTGCCAAGTATGTGATGCATTCCGATAAACGCCGGTCGATTGGGAGGATGCAATGGTGGACGCCAGAGATGACGAAACGCCCGACAACCCGCGAGATCCCGCGAGCGCCGAACGACGGCGCTTCTTGCTGGCGACCGGCGTCGCAGCTGCATCGGGAGCATTGACGGGCACCGTCGCCCATGCGGCCCCGAGTGGCGACAATCCGCCCTCCGGCCGCAATTCCGCTTCTGCCCCCGCTTCCGCATTCGATTCGACCCCGGCTGCCCCCATCCCGGCCCAACTTCCCGCTGGCTACAACATCCTCCTGATCGTGACGGATCAGGAGCGCCACTTCGATGGCGGCTATCCGTTTCCGGTGCCGGGCAGAGAGCGTCTCATGCGTGAGGGCGTCACGTTCCTGCATCACGAGAACAATACGAACGTGTGTACTTCGTCGCGCTCGGTGATGTACACCGGCTTGCATATGCCGCAGACGGGCATGTTCGACAATCTCGGGCTGCCCTTCACACAGGGTCTGAGTCTCGACCCGAAGCTGGGCACGCTTGGCTCGATGATGCACGCCGCGGGCTACTACGCCGCCTACAAGGGCAAGTGGCACCTCAACGACAAGATCGATGCGGTGGCGCATCCGGAGGATCTCGGGCTCCAGCCGAGGCCGGAACTTCATCGCATCATGGAGCAATACGGTTTTCGGGACTATCACGGCGTGGGCGACGTGATCGGCCTGTCGCAAGGCGGTTACCTGTACGACGCCGTGACGACGGGCGAGAGCGTCAACTGGTTGCGCAGCACCGCCGAGCAACTCCGGAGTGCGGGCAAGCCGTGGTTTCTTGCGGTGAATCTCGTCAATCCGCACGACGTGATGTTCCTCGACACGGATCAGCCCGGCGCGCCGGTGCAATGGACCGGACAGGACAATGACGGCGGTGTGGGCATGGCGCCGGCGCAGCCGCCACAACATGCGTTGTATCGGGCCACATGGCCGGATGTCCCCCTTCCTGCGAGCCGTCACCAATCGTTTTCCGAGCCGGGTAGGCCCCCGGCGCATCTGGAATACCAACGGGCGCGCGCGGCGCTCGTCGGTCAGTTTCCGGACGAAGACCGTCGCTGGCGCAAACTCCAGGATTACTACTTCAATTGCATTCGCGATTGCGACACCCATGTCGCGCGATTGCTTAGCGAACTGGACGCACTCGGTATCGCCGGGCGGACCATCGTCGTCTTCACGGCCGATCACGGCGAGCTTGGCGGGCATCATCAGATGCATGGCAAAGGATCGTCGGTGTATCGCGAACAGATGCATGTGCCATTCGTTATCCGTCACCCCGCGTACCCGGGCGGGAAGACATGTTCCGCGATGACGTGCCACCTCGATCTGGCGCCGACATTGCTCGGTCTGACGGGGGCGCCCGAAGGGCTGCGTCGCCAGATCCTGGGCGAGCGCAAGGGCAAGGATGCGTCGCCGCTACTGGCGGCGCCGGATCGCGCTTCCGTGCATGCGGTGCGCGAGTCGAGCCTTTACTGCTACAGCATGATGCTGTACGCCGATGCGGACTACATCGGCCAGGTGCAGGCGATCCAGCGCGCGCGGGGCTTGTCGGCGCAGGAGAAGGCGAAGCGCACGGCGGCGCTGCACATCGATCTGAACAAGCGCTCCGCGATTCGCGCGATCAACGACGGGCGCTACAAGTTCGCCCGCTATTTTTCGCTGCGCCATCACCACGTGCCACGCACGCTCGACGAGTTGACCGCGATGAACGATCTCGAATTGTTCGATCTTCAGGCCGATCCCCATGAGATGAACAATCTGGCGCGCGATCTGACGGCACACCGGGACATCGTCATGTCGATGAACGAAAAGCTCAATCGTCTCATCGCGCAGGAGGTGGGCGTCGACGACGGGCATTATCTGCCCATCGACAAACCTCATCCCTGGCTGGCGCAACGCGCGATCGAGTAATTGGGGCGTCGGCAAAACCTGCCGTCCCAATGCAAACGAGCCACCCAAGGGTGGCTCGCGGACGTAGCGCAGTCGATGTCGACTTACAGGCCGCCCTTCGTCGAGTGCTTCTGGATCAGCTCGATCTTGTAGCCGTCCGGATCTTCGACGAAGGCGATGACCGTGGTGCCGCCCTTGACCGGACCGGCTTCGCGCGTGACCTTGCCGCCCGCGGCGCGGATGGCGTCGCATGCCTTGTACGCGTCGTCGACTTCCACGGCCAGATGACCGAAGGCGGTGCCGATCTCGTACTTGTCCACGCCCCAGTTGTACGTCAACTCGAGCACGGTATTCTCCGATTCGGGGCCGTAACCGACGAAAGCCAGCGTGTATTTGTATTCGGCGTTCTCGCTCTGGCGCAGCAGTTGCATGCCGAGCACGCGCGTATAGAAGTCGATCGAGCGCTGCAGGTCGCCAACGCGCAGCATGGTGTGGAGCATTCGCATGATGTTTTCACGGTGTGGGGACAACGAAGCCTCGATTGTACCCGCGCCCGTGGGAATGAGCCCAGTTCACGTGGCGTTGAAACAATCTACGCGGTGAGGCTTGCGCGGGCTCCAGGGCGGCAGTGCACGCTCAGAATTCCGGCAGCCATTCGGGGGCGTGCGACTTGAGCGTGTCGCGGGCGGCCTCGAACTCCGGGAAGATCGACGCCACGGCTTGCCAGAAGCGCGGGCCGTGATTCATCTCCTTCAGATGCGCCAGCTCGTGCGCGACCACGTAGTCGATCACGCCCAGCGGGAAGTGAATCAGACGCCAGTTCAGCCGGATGCGCCCATCGGCGCTGCAACTGCCCCAGCGCGTGGCGGCCGACGACAGGCCCAGCGCGCTGTAGCGCACGCCAAGCCGCTCGCCGTAGACCTCCAGGCGCGTCGTGAAGAGCTTGCGGGCTTCCTGTTGCAGCCAGCCCTGCACGCGGTCGCGCATTTGTTCGGCGGCGGCCTGCGGCGGCAGGTCGAGCCACAGCGTATGCGTGTGGATGTCGTATTGCGCTGCGCCGGCGCGCCCGCCCAGCCGCACGGTCAGCGTGTGGCCGAGGTAGGGCAGCGTGGCGCCGTCGGTCCAGCTCACGCGCGGGATCACGCGCCGCGCGGCACGTTCGCGAAATTCGGCGATCTTGTTGAAGATCCACCGCTTCTTCTCGACGATGGCCGCTTCGACGTCGGCCAGCGTGACCCAGCGCGGCGCCGTCACCGCGAGGCCCGACTCGTCGATGATGAAGCCGATGGTGCGGCGCGACGAGCGCTTGAAGCGGTAGTAGAGCGCGTGCCCGTCGAGCATGATCACGCGCTCGCCGTTGGCGGGCGTGCGGCGCGGGCCGGGCGGCGCCTGCAGCGTGTTGGTGTCGGACGCGGAAGGGCTCAATGCGGCCGCGCCGCTGGGTACGGCCGGCGTGATGGGCGCCGGCCGCGCGAGGGGCGCTGGCGGGGCGAGAGGGGAGAGTGTGACGTCGGTGGCGACGCCGTTCGCTTCCGCGCCCGGGCTGCCGAACAGATCGAGCTCCATCTGGGGAGCAGGCGTCTCATGCCGGGATCGGGTGTCGCGGGTAGCGGGCTGGTCTTTCGACATGAGACGGTCTCGGAATGCGGATCAGGTTCGTGGTGTCGCGTCGGAGGTGTCGGTCGCATCGGCGGCGTGCGTCCTCGGTTTCGACGTATAGGCCGCCGGGTCGATGCGCACCATTTCGCGCTCGATCCATTCGGCCACCTCGGCGTTGACGGCTTCGGCCGTGCGGCCTTCGGTCTGGATCACCGGGCCGATCGACACGATCACTTCCCCCGGATATTTCATGAACGAATTGCGCGGCCAGACGCGTCCTGCATTATGCGCCACGGGCACGACGGGCGTGCCGGTGGTCGCGGCCAGACGCGCGCCGCCGGATTTGTACTTGTTGCGCGAACCGGTCTTCGTGCGCGTGCCTTCGGGGAACATGATGATCCATGCGCCCTCGGCGAGCCGCAGCCGGCCTTGCTGGACGACCGATTGGAACGCATCCGTGCCCTTGCTGCGATCGATGTGGATCATGCTCAGCAGGCCCAGCGCCCAGCCGAAGAACGGCACATAGAGCAGTTCGCGCTTGAAGACGTAGCACAGCGGGCGCGGCATGAGGGCGGGCAACGCGATAGTCTCCCACGCCGACTGGTGCTTCGACAGGATGATCGCCGGCGTGTCCGGCAGGTTCTCGCGGCCGATCACGCGGTAGCGGATGCCGCACAGCGCCTCGGCCACGCGCAGCACCACCCGGCACCAGCCCACCGCGAACCAGTAGCGTCGCACGCGCGACAGGAACGGGAACGAGACGATGCACGCGATCGCATAGGGGACCGTCCAGACGATCAGGAAGATGAAGAACAGAATCGAGCGGAGTCGCAGCATCGGTGGGGTGTGTCGGTATGAGTCGCCTGAGCGATTGTCCTATGCCATTCGATGGCCGTCTTGCGTGATGCGGCGGCCGCCGTTCATGCGCCTTTGGTTTCTGCCTGGGCGAGCAAGTCGGTCACGAACGCCGCCAGGTTGTCGTGAACGCGCGTGCCCTCGGGCAGATCGCCGGCCGCCAGCGTCTTTCGGCCCTTGCCGGTGAGCACGAGGTGGGGCTGCGCGCCCACGGCGGCAGCGGCCTGCAGATCGCGCAGCGAATCGCCCACGGCCGGCACGCCGGTCAGGTCGATCTCGTAGCGTCGCGCGATTTCCTGGAACAGCCCCGGCTTAGGCTTGCGGCAATCGCAGGCGTCGGCCGACGTGTGCGGACAGAAGAATACCGCGTCGATGCGCCCGCCGGCGGCGGCGACCAGCTTCGACATCTTCGCGTGCATCGCGCCCAGCGTCGCCATGTCGAACAGCCCGCGGCCAACGCCCGACTGGTTCGTCGCGACCACCACCCGGTATCCGGCCTGGTTCAGCCGGCCGATGGCCTCGAGGCTGCCGGGCAGCGGCACCCATTCGTCGGTCGACTTGATGAACTGGTCGGAGTCGGCGTTGATCACGCCGTCCCGGTCGAGAATCACCAGTTTGCGAGCGGCGGGGCCGAGGGTGCGGTCTTTGCGCGAATCCATGTGCGAGCGTCGGAGGCGAAGTGATGCGAAGAGATTATGCGGCGAGCTTCGACAGGTCGGCCACCTGGTTCATCTGCACGTGCAGTTGCCACAGCAGCGCGAGGCGGTTGTTGCGAAGCGTCTCGTCCTCGGCCATCACCATCACGTCGTTGAAGAACGCATCGACGGCGTCGCGCAACTGGGCCAGCGCCGACAGGGCCTGCGTGTACTCGTGCGCCTGCGAGTGGCGCGTGAGCTCGGGCGTGACTTTCTGCAGCGCGGCATGGAGCGCGATTTCGGCCGGCTCCACGAGCGCCGATTCGTGTACCTTGCCCTCGGCCGGATGCGCCGTCTTCTTGAGGATGTTGCCGATGCGCTTGTTGGCCGCCGCGAGGGCTTCGGCCTGAGGCAGCGCCGAGAACGCGCGCACGGCCTCCAGCCGGTCGAGCAGGTCGCCCAGGCTCGCGTCCATCGCATGCGGGTGCGCAAGCACGGCCTCGATGTCGTTCGCCGCGTAGCCGCGCTCGCGCAGATAGCCGCGCAGGCGATCGAGCACGAAGGCTTCCACGTCTGCCAGATAGCCCGACTCGGCCACACCGGAAGCGAACTGCGCGTAGGCCGCTTTCAGCAAGTCCCGGAGCATGAGCGGCAGGCGCTTTTCCACGAGCATGCGCACGACGCCGAGCGCATGGCGGCGCAGCGCGAACGGATCCTTCTCGCCGGTCGGTTGCAGGCCGATGCCCCAGATGCCCACCAGCGTCTCGAGCTTGTCGGCCAGCGCCACGACCGTGCCGGTATAGCCGGCGGGCAGCGCGTCGCCCGCAAAGCGCGGTTGATAGTGCGCCGAGCAGGCGAGTGCGACGGCGGACGGCTCGTTGTCGTGACGGGCGTAGTACGTGCCCATCGTGCCTTGCAGTTCGGGGAACTCGCCGACCATGTCGGTCAACAGATCGGCTTTCGCGAGCAGCGCGCCGCGTTGGGCGAGCTCGGTCAGCGGGCGGTCGCGATCGTCCGCCTGCGCTGTCTCGTCGCCGAGTTCGGCGAGTGTGAGATTGCCCCCGAGCATCTGCGCGATCGCACCGGCGAGCTTGACGAGGCGCTCGGTGCGCGCCAGCTGCGAGCCCAGCTTGTTGTGATACACGACGTTGGCCAACTGCGGCACGCGCTCGGCAAGCGTCTTCTTCTTGTCCTGCTCGAAGAAGAACTTCGCATCGGCCAGACGCGGGCGCACCACGCGCTCGTTGCCCGTGATGATCTGCTCGGGATGCGCGGTGGCGATGTTCGAGACGATCAGGAAGCGATTCGTCAGACGGCCGCCCTCGGCGAGCGGCTTGTCCGTCAGGGCGAAATACTTCTGGTTCGTCTGCATCGTGAGAATCAGACATTCCTGCGGCACGGCGAGGAATTCCTTCTCGAAGTAGCAGGCGTAGATCGCGGGCCATTCGACGAGCGCGGTGACTTCGTCGAGCAGCGCGTCCGGCATGACCACGTGGTCGCTGCCGGCCGTCGCGAGCAATTGCTCGCGGATGGCGTCGCGGCGGCCCGTGAAGCTGGCGAGCACCTTGCCCTCGCTCTCCAGCGTCGCCGCGTAGGCATCGGCATTGGCGACGACGACCTCACCCCTGGAGAGGAAGCGGTGACCTTGCGTCCTGTTGCTCGACGTAAGGCCGATGGCCGTGGCCGGCACGATCGTCTCGCCGTGCAGGGCGATGAGGCCGTGCACCGGACGCACGAACTGCACCGTCTCGCCGTCCGGGCGCTGATAGCTCATCACCTTCGGGATCGGCAGCTTGCCGAGCGTTTCATCGAGCGCGGCCTGCAGTGCGTCGGCCAACCGGGCGCCCGCGGCGGTGTAGGTGTGGAAGAACGCTTCGGCCTTGCCGTCCATCGCGCGCTCCAGGCTCGCGAGCGGCAGGTCCGCGAAACCCATGGCGGCGAGTTTCTTGGCCAGCGGCGGCGTGGGGTTGCCGTTGGCGTCCAGCGCCACGGACACGGGCAGCACCTTCGCGCGGATGGTGGCGTCGGGCGCGCGCTCGAGCACGTTCGAGATCGAGACGGCGAGGCGGCGCGGCGTGGCGTAGGGCGTCACGACGCTCTCGCCCGTGACGAGCCCGCGCGCGCGCAGGCCGTTGGCGATGCCGTCGGCAAACGCGTCACCCAGACGCGCCAGCGCCTTCGGCGGCAATTCTTCGGTCAGCAGTTCGACCAGCAGGGTGCGTTGTGCGGTGCTCATCATGCGGCTTGCGTTTGGTGTTGGGCGGCGGGGGCGTTGAGCATCGGGAAGCCGAGCTTCTCGCGCGAGGCGTAGTAGGCCTGGGCGACCAGACGCGAGAGCGCCCGGATGCGGCCGATGTAGGCCGCGCGTTCGGTCACCGAGATGGCGCCGCGCGCGTCGAGCAGGTTGAACGTGTGCGCGGCCTTGAGGATCATTTCGTAGGCGGGCAGCGCCAGTTCGGCCTCGATGAGGCGCTTCGCTTCGCTCTCGTAGTTGTCGAAGAAGCCGAACAGCATCGCCTGATTCGAATGCTCGAAGTTGTAGGTCGACTGCTCGACTTCGTTCTGGTGGAACACGTCGCCATAGGTCAGGCGGCGCTTGACGGGGCCGTTGGCCGTCTGCTCCTCCCACTCGGTCCACACGAGGTCGTACACGTTCTCGACCTGTTGCAGATACATGGCCAGACGCTCGATGCCGTAGGTGATTTCGCCCAGCACCGGCTTGCAGTCGAGGCCGCCGACCTGCTGGAAGTAAGTGAACTGGGTCACTTCCATGCCGTTGAGCCAGACTTCCCAGCCCAGGCCCCAGGCACCCAGCGTGGGGTTTTCCCAGTCGTCCTCGACGAAGCGCACGTCGTTCTCGGTCAGATCCAGGCCGAGCGCGCGCAGCGAACCCAGATACAGGTCGAGAATGTTCTCCGGCGCCGGCTTGAGCACCACCTGGTACTGGTAGTAGTGCTGCATGCGGTTCGGATTCTCACCGTAACGGCCATCCTTGGGACGGCGCGACGGCTGCACATAGGCGGCGCGCCACGGCTCCGGGCCGATCGCGCGCAGGAACGTGGCAGTGTGCGAGGTGCCGGCGCCGACCTCCATGTCGTAAGGCTGGAGCAACGCACAGCCTTGCTTGTCCCAGTAATCCTGCAACGTCAGGATGACTTGTTGAAAGGTAAGCATGATGAATTCGCGCGGACGAACAGGAAAAAATGCGGATTTTGCGCAGTCTGCTGGCCCGGCCGCGAGCGCGGCCAGCGGACTAAAACGTTGAATTTTAGCGGGAATTCGACCCGAATGGGGGGTTGCCGCCCAGTGCGAGCGGCAACAGGGGGATTTTCACGTCCGCCGGCATCGCGTCAGCGCTTGCGGCGCGTCATCGCCAGACCCAGGCCCAGGGCGACGATGGCAAGGCCCAGCGCGGGTCCATTGCCGAAACGCACGTAGGGAGTGAGGCCGCTGTACGGCTGCACGCTGCCGGTGAGCGCGCCGGTGGTCATCGTCGGCAGACGGCCCTGCACGCGCCCGTGGGCGTCGATGATGGCGGTCGCGCCCGTATTGGTCGCGCGCAGCATCGGGCGACCCGTCTCGAGCGTGCGCATGCGCGCGATCTGCAAATGCTGGTCGAGCGCGATGGTATCGCCAAACCAGGCCAGGTTGGTCGCGTTGGCCAGTACGGTGGCGGGCTCGGCAACCTCGCGCAGCGAGCGTGCGATCTCTTCGCCGAACAAGTCCTCGTAGCAGATGTCGAGCGCCACGCGCTGCCCCCGCACAGGGAAGCCGGACGGCGTGGCGGTGCCGCGCCGGAAGTCGCCCAGCGGGATGTGCATCATTTCGACGAACCAGCGAAAGCCCCAGGGAATGAACTCGCCGAAGGGCACGAGATGATGCTTGTCGTAACGATAGAGCGTCTGGTCGCGCGGCGTCACGCCGAACAGGCTGTTGGTCAGGTCGGTCGGTCCCCGCTCGGTGAGCGTGGCGCCCACGGCGCCCAGCACCACGTGAGAGCCGGTGCGATCGGCAAACTCGCGCACGGGGCCGGCCACTTCGGGCGGGATGCCCTGCAGCAGCACGGGGAAGGCCGTCTCCGGCGTGATGATCAGATCGGCCGGCGCCGCGACGATCATGTCGCGATACATCGCCATGGCGTGCTCGATGCCGGCGCGCTCGAATTTCATGTCCTGCGCCACGTTGCCTTGCAGCAGACGCACGGTGAGCGGCGTGCCCGACGGGCTCGTCCACGCGTGCCGCGCCAGTCCCGCGCCGGCGCCCAGCAATATCAGCACGCCGAGCACGGCCGCGAGGCGCCGGGCCGGGCGCGCGCCGGCGTGCGCGGGCAGCACGCCGCGCGCGAGCCATGCCGCCGCGAGCGCGGCGAGCCCACCGATGCCGTAGACGCCCACGAGCGGCGCGAAGCCGGTAAGCGGGCCGTCGACGTGGGCGTAGCCGGGCGAGAGCCACGGGAAGCCGGTGAAGACAGTGCCGCGCAGCCATTCGGCAAGCGTCCAGGCGCCGGCGAAGGCGAGCGCGCGCCAGGGGCCGGTCGCCCCCACCCAGCGGGTGAAGAACGCCGCGAGCGCCGGGTAGATCGCGAGATAGACCGAGAACAGGACGACTGCCGCGCCGGCCATCGCGCCGGGCATGCCGCCATACGTGTGCATGCTGATGTAGAGCCACCAGATGCCCGAGACGAACGACGCCACGCCGAAGCTGCCCCCGAGCCACAATGCGTCACGACGCGAGGCGGTGCGCTCGACGAGCGCGAACAGCGCGGCGGCGGCGAGCAGTTGCAGCCACCACGCGTCGCGTGGCGCGAAGGCGAGCGTTTGGGCGATACCGGCCAGACCGGCGAGCGCACGCGCACGCCAGGCCGGCCACGAGCGCCGCTCGGGCGCGTGGACGGTCATTTCCTGCATGGATCGATGGAGAATTACTCGGGCTGAACGGCCGGCGCCGGCTCCACGCGCCGCAGCAGCAGCATGTGGATCTGGCGGCCGTCGGCGCGCAGCACCTCGAACACGAGATTGCCGATGCGCAAACGTTCGCCGCGACGGGGCACACGACCGAACTGGTGCGTGATCATACCGCCGATCGTGTCGTTCTCGGGGTCGACGAACTGGGTGCCGAACGCCTCGTTGAACTGCTCGATCTCGGTGAGCGCGCGGATGCGATACGTGCCGTCCGGTGCGGCGATGATGTTGTCTTCTTCCTCGTCGAAGTCGTACTCGTCCTCGATGTCGCCGACGATCTGTTCGAGCACGTCCTCGATGGTGATGAGGCCGGCCACGCCGCCATATTCATCCACGACGATGGCGATGTGATTGCGGTTGACGCGAAAGTCGTGCAGCAGCACGTTCAGGCGCTTCGACTCCGGAATGAACACTGCCGGGCGCAGCATGTCGCGCACGTCGAAATCGTGATTGGCGTAGTAACGCAGTAGGTCCTTCGCGAGCAGGATGCCGATGATGTTGTCGCGGTTGCCTTCATAGACCGGATAGCGCGAGTGCGCTTGCTCCAGCACGAACGGCATGAACTCTTCGGGCGTCTGTTCGATGTTGACGGCGTCCATCTGCGCGCGCGGCACCATGATGTCGCGCGCGCACAGATCGGCCACCTGGAATACGCCCTCGATCATCGCCAGGGAATCGGCGTCCATCAGGTTGCGGGCGTGAGCGTCTTGCAGAATTTCGAGCAACTCTGCACGCGACTCCGGCTCCGGGGAAATCAGATCGGTGAGGCGTTCGAGCAGAGAGCGAGGTTTGTCGGTTTTCTTTGGACCGGGTCGACTGGGATAAGGGTCGTTCATGACGGCGCGTCCAAGTTGGGCGGACGCCGAGCTGTTACAGGAAGCTCAAGGATACAACAAATGCGCGGCGGTGCTGCGACAGCCGGTCGCATTGCCGGGGCAGCGGCCCGGCCGCGCGGCGCACGGAATTACGGCGTATTGCGGCGCGCACCGCAGCGGTGCAGCACGGCTTCGAGCGCCGGATCGGGCATGCCGGCCTCGCGCAGCGCCTTGACCGTACGCGCCACGTAGTCGTGGGTGGTGCCGTAGCGTCCCTGCGCCTGCTCGAACACCTGGCGGATGATGTCGTCGGGCAGCCGGCCCGCGTAACTCTGCACGTCGCGGCGCATCACGAAAGCCAACGCCGACACGGTGCGGCCGTCGGTGAGCGCGCAATTGAGCCACGCGGGACGGTACGAACCCATGGCCATCTCGCGATACCAGAGCGTCTCGAGCCGCTCGCGGGCCCCGGCCGCCGCGAGCCGCATCGCTACGCCGGCGCACGAGCCGCCGCGGTCGAGCGCGAGCACCAGTCCCGGGCGCTCCGGTGTGCCCCGGTTGACGCGCGACCACAGGTACAGGCCGCGATGATAGCCGTACACGCGGCCGTGCAGGCTTTCCTCGATGGGCAGACCGGGATTCCAGATGAGCGAGCCATACGCGAAGATCCACAGATCCTGCCGGCCGTCCCAGCCGGTGAGGGCGGCGTCGAGCGACGAGGCGAGTTCTTCGGGGCTCAGATGGCGGCCCAGGCCGATGTCCGGCGGATATTGCGTACACCCCGGCCCCCACGATGCGCTGGCCGGTGCGGGCTCGGGGGCGGTCGGGCGCTCGGGATTGCGGTCCATGCGGTTCTGGCGGTGTCGGGTCAGGCCCGGCGCGCGCGGGCGGGCGCCTTTGCTGCCGGTTTGGCGGTTTTCGCGGGAACGGCGCCTGCGGGCGCGGCCGCCGCGGGCTTCTCCGACGCGTAGGGATCGGCATAGCCGAGCCCGGCGAGAATCTCCGTCTCGAGCCCCTCCATCTCCTGCGCCTCGTCGTCGTCCTCGTGGTCGTAGCCTTGCGCGTGGAGCACGCCGTGTACGATCAGATGCGCGTAGTGCGCTTCGAGCGCGATGCCTTGTTCGTTCGCCTCGCGCTCGACGACCGGGCAGCACAGCACGATGTCGCCGCTCACCGGATCGCTCTCGTGCTGCGCGTATGCGAACGTGAGTACGTTCGTGGCGTAATCCTTGCCGCGATAGCCGCGATTGAGTTCCTGGCCTTCCTCGGCGTCGACGAAGCGCAGCGTGAGTTCCGCGTCGGCCAGCAGCGCTGCCTGCACCCAGCGGCGCAGGCGCGCGCGCGTGAGCAGCGCCTTGTGCGCGGCGAAGTCCGCGCCGGCCACGAACTGGCTCGTCAGCGTGAGCGCGTGGCGCGGCGCCGCGGCGCTCATGCCTTGCCTCGCGGCGCGCGCGCGGTGCGCAGTTCCTGCTCGGTCGATGCGGGCAGGTCCAGGCCGGCTTCGGTGTGCTGGGCGTGCGCGTCGTAGGCCTCGACGATGCGCGCGACGAGCGGGTGGCGCACCACGTCCACGCTGGTAAAGCGCGTCATGGCGATGCCGCGCACGTTCTTCAGGATGAGTTGCGCCTCCATCAGCCCGCTCTTCTGGCCGCGAGGCAGGTCCACCTGCGTGGTATCGCCGGTGACGACGGCCTTGCTGCCGAAGCCAATGCGCGTGAGGAACATCTTCATCTGCTCGGGCGTGGTGTTCTGCGCCTCGTCCAGGATGATGAACGCGTGGTTGAGCGTGCGCCCGCGCATGTACGCGAGCGGCGCGATCTCGATCATCTGCTTCTCGAAGTACTTCTGCGTCTTGTCGAAGCCGAGCAGATCGTAGAGCGCGTCGTAGAGCGGGCGCAGGTACGGGTCGACCTTCTGGGCGAGATCGCCCGGCAGGAAGCCCAGACGCTCGCCCGCTTCCACGGCCGGGCGCGTGAGCACGATGCGCTTGACGGCGTCGCGCTCGAGCGCGTCCACGGCGCACGCCACGGCGAGATACGTCTTGCCGGTGCCGGCCGGGCCGATGCCGAAGGTCACATCGTGCGAGAGGATCTGCTTGAGATACTCGCGCTGCGCCGGCGTGCGGCCGTGCAGGTCGCTGCGCCGCGTGTGCAGCACCGGCGAGCCGTCTTCCGACTCGCCCGTGGCGAACGGGTTGTCGTCGCCATGGCGCACGCTCGGGACGTGCCCTTGCCGGGTCTCCACGAGGCCGAGCTGGATGTCGTCGACCGACAGCGGCTCGCTGGCGCGGTTGTAGAAGCTCTCGAGGGCCTGTGTGGCGACTACGGCGCTCTTGCCGCGAATGGAGAAGCGATGGCCGCGCCGCGAGATCGAGACGTCGAGCGCCTGTTCGATCTGGCGCAGGTTTTCGTCGAGCGGGCCACAGAGGTTGGCCAGACGGCGGTTGTCGTCGCGCGGGGCGGTGAATTCCTGGGTGGGTGCTTTCAAGATGGTCCGGCCGGATGCCTGTTCAGGTCAGTCGAGCGAGTCGTCGGGCGGCGGGTGCGCAGCGGCGGTACGCCGGTCCGCTGGCATCGCGCCCGTTCATGTTCGCGGCTTCGTTCAGTGCGTGGTGGCCAGTTCGCCGCGCAGCGAGTGCGGGTAGGCGAACGTGATCACCACGTCGGTCATCTGACCGATCAGCGCGGCGCGCTGCGCCTCGGGGACCGGGAAGTTGACCACGCGGTTGTTCTCCGTGCGGCCCTGCAGCTCGTTCGGATCCTTGCGCGAAACGCCTTCGACCAGAATCCGCTGGCGCGAGCCGACCATGCGCTGGCTGATGCGCGCGGCGTTCTCTTCGATCACGGCCTGCAGGTGTTGCAGGCGCCGCAGCTTCACTTCGCGCGGCGTGTCATCCGGCAGGTTGGCCGCCGGCGTGCCTGGGCGCGGGCTGTAGATGAACGAGAAGCTCGTGTCGTAGCCGATCTCGTGGATCATCGCCATGAGTTTGTCGAAGTCTTCCTCGGTCTCGCCGGGGAAGCCGACGATGAAGTCCGACGACATCGACATGTCGGGACGCACCTGGCGCAGGCGACGGATGATGGACTTGTACTCCAGCACCGTATAGCCGCGCTTCATGGCCGAGAGCACGCGATCGGCGCCGTGCTGCACGGGCAGATGCAGGTGGCTCACGAGCTTGGGCACCTTGGCGTAGGTGTCGATCAGGCGTTGCGTGAATTCCTTCGGATGGCTCGTCGTGTAACGAATGCGCTCGATGCCAGGCACTTCGGCCACGTATTCGATGAGCAGCGCGAAGTCGGCGATTTCACCGTCGGCCATCAGGCCGCGATAGGCATTCACGTTCTGGCCCAGCAGCGTGACTTCGCGCACGCCCTGCTCGGCGAGACCGGCGATTTCGGTGAGCACGTCCTCGAACGGGCGAGAGACCTCGTCGCCGCGCGTGTACGGCACCACGCAGTAGCTGCAGTATTTCGAGCAGCCTTCCATGATCGACACGAACGCGGTCGGGCCTTCCACCTTGGCCGGCGGCAGATGGTCGAACTTCTCGATCTCCGGGAACGAGATGTCGACCTGCGCGCGACCCGTCGCGCGGCGCGCCTCGAGCATCTGCGGCAGGCGATGCAGCGTTTGCGGGCCGAACACCACGTCCACGTAGGGCGCGCGCTGCACGATCGCGGCGCCTTCCTGGCTCGCCACGCAGCCGCCGACGCCGATCACCAGCTCCGGCTTGATTTCCTTGAGGGCGCGCATGCGGCCCAGGTCCGAGAATACCTTCTCCTGCGCTTTTTCGCGCACCGAGCAGGTGTTGAACAGAATGACGTCGGCGTCTTCGGGGGTGTCCGTCTTTTCGAGGCCTTCCGCCGCGCCGAGCACGTCCGCCATCTTGTCGGAGTCGTACTCGTTCATCTGACAGCCGAACGTCTTGATGTAAATCTTCTTTGCCATTGAGTGTGCGCCGTTCGCAGTGGTTGACCTGGGGGCGTCCGTTCTGGATGTTTCAGGGGTTCAGTTTCGTGGGGCCGCGGGAGAAAAGCGGCGGCCCAAACGCAAAAGCCGGCGTGGCCGGCCTGTCCGGACCTCCTGGCGGGGCCGGTGTGTGGTGCACGCATTATACCGCGTGCACCGTCCAGGCGCGGCACGCCTAGCGGTTGTCCTTCATTGCCGCGGCGATGGCGCGAATGTTGTGCTGGAACAACTGGAGATATGTCGACGCTTCGGGGTTCTGCGACAGGGCGTCGGAGTAGAGCTTGCCGTCGACCGTGACCTTGGCGTCGTGGGCAATGCGCTGGATCAGACGGGGATTCGAGATGTTCTCCATGAACACCGCGCGGATGCCGGTGCGGCGGATCACGCGGATCAGGTTGGCGACGTCCCTGGCGCTCGCCTCGCTTTCGGTCGATACGCCTTCGGGCGCCACGAACCTGATGCCGAAACGCTGGCCGAGGTAGCCGAACGCGTCGTGCGAGGTCAGCACCACGCGGCGCGCCGGCGCAATCGGCGCGAGCTGCTTGTTGGCCCAGGTGATGAGATCGTCGAGCGCGCCGCGGTAGTTCTTCGCCCGCTCGGCGTAGTACGCGCGCCCGGCCGGGTCGGCCTGCGACAGGGCGGCGGCGATGTTGTCCACCATCGTCTTCACGCGCTCCGGGTCCTGGAACATGTGCGGGTCGGCCACCGTGCGACCCTCGTCGAGCATCGTGCGCGGCTTGAGGCCCCGGGTCACGGTGACGAGCGTGCCGGCGTAGTGGCTCGACTTGATCAGGCGCGGCAGCCAGCCTTCGAAGCCCAGGCCGTTTACGAAGAACAGCTTCGTGCCGGAGATCCGGGCCACGTCCGCGGGCGTCGGCTCGTAGACGTGCGTGTCCTGGTCCGGGCCCACGAGCGTGGTGACGTCGACGCGGTCGCCGCCGACCACTTTCACGATGTCGGAGAGGATGCTGAAGCTCGCGCCGACGGGCAGACGTGTGTCCTGCGCACGCGCCGGGGCGGCGAACGCCAGCGCGAGGGCGAACCCCGCGGCGAGAAGCGTTGCCAGCCACGACCCGCGGCCCGATTTTTCCAATCCGAACATGTTTTCCTCTCTCAAAGCGCCGGGGCGCCGGACGTGCCGGACCGGCCCGACGAGGCAAGCAGCGCGCCCAGATAGGCGATGCCCGCCGTCAAAACGATGGCCGGTCCCGAAGGACAGGCCAGGTAATACGAAATCAACAGGCCGATCACGCTCGACGCGCTTGCCACGACCCACGCGACGAGCAGCATGCCGGGCAGCGTGCGGGCAAGCAGCCGTGCCGTGGCGGCCGGCAGCATCATGAGCCCTACGGCCATGAGCGTGCCCATCGCCTGGAAACCCGCGACCAGGTTCATCACCGTGAGCACCGTGAAGCCGAGGTGGTAGCGCAGCACGCTCCCGCCCCGGCCTTGACCGAGGAACGCCGGGTCGGCGCTATCGAGCACGAGACCGCGATAATGCCATCCGAACCACAACAGCGTCACGGAGGCGATCGCGGCGACGAGCAGCAGCGACGGATCGTCCACCGCCAGCACCGAGCCGAACAACAAATGCATCAGGTCGACGCTGTTGCCCCACTTGGAGACGATCACCACGCCGCCCGCGAGTGCCAGCAGATAGAAGCCGGCGAACGAGGCACCTTCGTCCAGACGCGTGCGGCGGCTCGAGACGCCCGCGAGCAGCGCGACGAGCAGCCCCGCCGCCATGCCCCCGCCCGCCATCCACGGCAGCGACAGGCCGCCGATCAGGTAGCCGATGGCCGCACCGGGCAGCACCGCGTGCGAGAGCGAGTCACCCATCAGGCTCATGCGCCGCAGCAGCAGGAACACGCCCACGGGCGTGCAGCCGAGCGACAGCGCGAGACTGCCGACGAGCGCGTGGCGCATGAAGTCGAATTCCGCGAACGGACCGATGAGCAGACTCAGCACCTGACTCACCGCCGGCCTCCCGGAGCGGGTGATGCGCGCTGCGCCGTCGCTGGCCGCGGCGCGAACGCCGTGTAGCCGCCCGCACCCCACAGGCCGCCATGGTCGCCGCCGTTCGGCGTGCGGCCCTCCCGCGCACCGCGGCCGCCATAGAGGCAGTCGGCCGGTGCGCCGGCGGCCATCAGCCGGCCGGCGATCACGGCCACGTATTCGAAGCGGTCCATCACCAGCGGCAGGTCGTGGAGCACGGTCACCACCGTGCGGCCCTCGCTGCGCCATTGATCCAGCAAGGCCAGCAACAGTTCCGCAGACGGGACGTCGATGCCGGTGAGCGGTTCGTCCAGCAAAACGACGGGCGTGTCCTCGACGATCAGCCGGGCGAAGCGCGCCCGCTGCCATTGCCCGCCGGACAGGGCTTCGAGCGCCTGGGCGCGCTTGTCGGCCAGCCCGACGCGGGCGAGCGCCTCGTGGGCTCGCCCGAATTCCTCGCGGCTGAGACGGCGCGCGTCGCCGGTGCGGCGCCAGGTGCCGGTCAGGACATACTCCTCGACGCACATGGGGAAGCGGTGATCGGTCTCGGGACGCTGCGACAGATACGCCACCGCCGCGTCGCTGACGACTTCGCCGCTCGACGCTTTCTGCAACCCGGCGAGCGCGCGCAGCAGGGTGGTCTTGCCCCCGCCGTTCGGCCCGACCACGGCGCTCAGCACGCCCGGTGCGAACGTGACGCTCACCGCTTCGAGCGCCACGTTCGGCCCGTAGCGCACCGACAGGTCGCGACAGCCGATCACGAGCCTACCCCTTGCAGCGCCCAGTAGACGAGCGCCCACAGCGGGGCGAGCACCAGCAGCGTCAGGGCGGTGCGCTCCCAGCCGGCGAGACGGTAGAGCCAAACGGAAAAGCGGATCATGAGCGGGACGATGCGCAGGCAAGCCGAGCGGATTGCAACTGGATAATAAATGCAACAAAGTTGCATTATTGCACGAAATATCGCGGCGGCGTATTGGAGCCGACTATTGGCGCCAACATCGGGGCGAATATATCGAGCGCGCATGCGGAGCAGATATATGGGGGGAATGCCGACGCGAACCTTGGCGCGAACCTCGGCGCGAACCTCGGGGCGAATGTCGGGGCGAATGTCGGGGCGAATGTCAGGGACCAAGCACTCGAAAGCGGCGCGCCGGCAGTGCGAGGGCGGATCGGGCCGACGCGCCGCCGGCAGCAGGGCGGCGCGCCGCGGCGGCCATGCTGGCGTGCCGAAGCCCGCTGCGGCGGGCGATCACGGGCGGCTACACAAGACGTTACATATCGGGGCAGCATATTTTTGCGAACCGGCGTAACATGGGTTCACGCTCGGTCGACTGGCACGCTGTTCGCTTCATTCCAGAGATCGGCAATATGCAAGGCATCGATGAGACGGTGGCATGGTGCGGCGCAAGGTGACGCGGGGAGCATCCCGCGCATCGGGCGGACCGTGCGGCAACATGCCGTTACCGCCGAGGAGGTTTTCCCGTTCGATCATCCGGCCCCCGACTTTCCGCTCGCGGATTCTGCCTTCGCGGCACGACGTTCGCCCGACCATCGCGACCCGCGCACTCGCGACGCTCGCTCAGGAAAGCAATTCTCTCGCGCCCACGTCTTCGCATTGCGTCGACGTCGTCGGGCCACCCACTTTTTTCACGAAAACCCGGCACATCGTGCACTGAATCTTTCCGCTGAATTCTGGCTGATAGATAGGATTCCGTAATGAATTCACGTTGCGACGGAGGCGATTCGAAATGCAGGCAAACCCGAATGCGCAGTGCGTGCGAGATGGCGTCGAAAATCGCTCGAATTTTGGCATGATTCGCGCAACATGCGCAGTGCGTAGATGACGCGGAAACCCTTGTGCGATGCGGGTTATCGCGATTGCTTAGCGCTGCGGAAAATATCTAGCGACAGTTTTTTTGTTTTGTGCATATGATGAGTAAACGGTTGCAATTTCCAGCGACAAGTTTAAAGTCAACCTAAACCGATTTTGAGTCGTTCATGTGAGGGAGGGGACAGTGCGAAGGGTTTCGCGACAGTCGCTCCGGCATGCAGTGAGCCAGGTCGAAACCATTGCGCAGTCATCCGAGTCTTAGGCAACAGAGCGGGCATCGCGTCGCGGTGTTTTCCGATGAAGCGGGGGTGAGGCATATGGATATTTTCAGCCACTACACGACACGTTTCGAAGCACGCAAGGAGGAGGAGTACAGCATCCAGGAATACCTGGAGATCTGTAAGAAGGATCCCACGGCCTATGCCACGGCGGCCGAACGGATGTTGCGCGCCATCGGTGAGCCCGAGCTCATCGACACGCACCACGACCCGCGACTCTCGCGGCTGTTCTCGAACAAGATCATCAAGATCTACCCGGCGTTTCGCGACTTCTACGGCATGGAAGACACGATCGAGCAGATCGTGTCGTTCTTCAAGCACGCCGCGCAGGGTCTCGAGGAACGCAAGCAGATCCTCTATCTGCTCGGGCCCCCGGGGGGCGGCAAGTCGTCGCTGGCCGAGAAGCTCAAGGCGCTGATGGAGGACGTGCCCATCTATTGCCTGAAGGGATCGCCGGTGCACGAATCGCCTCTGGGGCTGTTCTCGCCCGAGGAAGACGGCAAGATTCTGGAAGAGGACTTCGGCATTCCGGTGCGGTATCTGAACACGATTCCGTCGCCGTGGGCCACCAAGCGTTTGAACGAGTTCAACGGCGACATCACAAAATTTCGCGTGGTGAAGGTGCGCCCGTCGGTGCTCCAGCAGATCGCGATCGCCAAGACCGAGCCGGGTGACGAGAACAACCAGGACATCTCGTCGCTCGTGGGCAAGGTCGACATCCGCAAGCTCGAGGAGTATCCGCAGGACGACCCGGACGCCTATTCGTATTCCGGCGGCCTGTGCCTGGCCAACCGCGGCCTGCTCGAATTCGTCGAGATGTTCAAGGCGCCCATCAAGGTGCTGCACCCGCTGCTCACCGCCACGCAGGAGGGCAACTACAAGGGAACGGAGGGGTTCGGTGCGATTCCCTTCGACGGCATCGTGCTCGCGCACTCGAACGAGGCGGAGTGGCAGAGCTTCAAGGGCAACCGCAACAACGAGGCTTTTCTCGATCGCATCTACATCGTGAAGGTGCCGTACTGCCTGCGCGTGACCGACGAGGTGAAGATCTACGAGAAGCTCGTGAAGAACAGCTCGCTCGCCAACGCGCCGCGCGCGCCGAACGTGCTCAAGATGCTGGCCCAGTTCGCCGTGCTCACGCGTCTGAAGGAGCCGGAGAATTCCAACATCTTCTCCAAGGTCCGCGTCTACGACGGTGAGAACCTCAAGGACATCGACCCGAAGGCGAAGTCGTATCAGGAATACCGCGACTACGCCGGGGTGGACGAAGGGATGACGGGCATGTCCACGCGCTTCGCGTTCAAGGTGCTCTCGAAGGTCTTCAACTTCGACAACACCGAAGTGGCGGCCAACCCGGTGCATCTGCTCTACGTGCTCGAGCAGCAGATCGAGCGCGAGCAGTATCCGAGCGAAGTCGAGAAGCGCTATCTGGCCTATATTAAGGAGTATCTGACCGCGCCGTTCGTGGAGTTCATCGGCAAGGAAATTCAGACTGCGTACCTGGAGTCGTATTCCGAGTACGGCCAGAACATTTTCGATCGCTATGTGAATTTCGCGGATCTCTGGATTCAGGATCAGGAGTATCGCGATCCTAACACCGGCGAGATTCTCGATCGCACGGCGCTCAACGACGAGCTGGAGAAGGTCGAGAAGCCGGCCGGCATCACGAACCCGAAGGATTTCCGCAACGAGATCGTGAACTTCGTCCTGCGCGCGCGCGCCAACAACGCGGGCAAGAATCCGCTCTGGACGAGCTACGAGAAGCTGCGGGCCGTCATCGAAAAGCGCATGTTCTCGACCACGGAAGATCTCCTGCCGGTGATCTCCTTCAACGCGAAGTCTTCCAAGGAGGATCAGGAAAAGCACGCCAACTTCGTCAACCGGATGGTGGAAAAAGGCTATACCCCGAAGCAGGTCCGCCTGCTCGTGGAATGGTATCTGCGCGTGCGCAAATCCTCGTAATCCATCGGGGCCACTATGTCAGCAATCATCGACAGACGGCAAAACGGCAAGAACAAAAGCGCCATCAATCAGCAACGGTTCATCAAACGCTACCGCGAGCAGATTCGTCGTGCGGTCGCGAAGGCGGTGGGCGGGCGCAAGATCACCGACATCGATGGCAGCGGACAGGTCTCGATCCCGGTCAAGGACATCTCGGAGCCGTTGTTCCACCACGGGCCTGGCGGGCGTCGGGAGATGGTGCATCCCGGCAATCGCGAGTTCGTGGTGGGCGACAACTTCGAGCGTCCGCCATCGGGCGCGGGTGGCGGCGGCAGCCGCGCCAGCGATTCGGGCGAGGGCGAGGACGATTTCGTCTTCAACCTCTCGCGCGAGGAATTCCTGAAGTTTTTCTTCGAGGACATGGCCCTGCCGGACCTCGCGAAACGCCGGCTCGCCCAGATTCCGGAGTTCCGCAAGGTCCGCGCGGGGTATTCCATCGACGGTACGCCGTCGAACCTGAACGTCATTCGCACGATGCGCAGCTCGCTGGGGCGGCGCATCGCGCTCACGGCACCCTATCGAAAGCAGTTGCGCGAGCTGGAGGCCGAGTACGCCGAGGTGGTCTCGCGCGAGGGCGACACCTCGCCGCGCGCGCTGGCGCTCGCGCACGAGATCACGCACCTGCGCACTCGCGTGGAGGCAATTCCCTACATCGAGAAGCTCGATTTGCGCTATTCGAACCGGATCATGCAGCCGCGCCCGCAGGCGCAGGCCGTCATGTTCTGCCTGATGGACGTATCCGGGTCGATGGACCAGAGCCGCAAGGATCTCGCCAAGCGCTTCTTCATGCTGCTGTACCTGTTCCTGCGGCATAACTACGAGCGCATCGATCTCGTGCTCATCCGTCACCATACGACCGCCAAGGAGGTCAACGAAGACGACTTCTTCTACGCGCGCGAGTCCGGCGGCACCGTCGTGTCGAGCGCGCTCAAGCTGATGACGGAGATCATCGCGGATCGCTACTCGCCGAGCGACTGGAACATCTACGGCGCGCAGGTCTCCGATGGCGACAACTGGGACGGCGATTCGCCGATCTGCCGCGATCTGCTGCTCCAGACGATCATGCCGGCGGTCCAGTACTTCGCGTATGTCGAAGTCGCCAGCGCCGAGCCGCAGAATCTGTGGAACGAATACCTGTCGGTCAAGCAGCAGTACCCGAATTTCGCGATGCAACGCATCATGGAAGCGGCCGAAATCTACCCGGTGCTGCACGATCTGTTCAAGAAGAAGGCGGCCTGATCGCCGCCCGGCGCCGCCCCGGAGCCCGCACCGCAACGAGGACGCATCATGGCGTACATATCCACCGGATCGGAATGGACGTTCGAACTGATTCAGCGCTACGAGCAGGAGATCGCGCGCATCGCGTCGGACTTCCGGCTCGACACGTACCCGAACCAGATCGAGATCATCACTGCCGAGCAGATGCTCGACGCCTACGCCACCGTGGGCCTGCCCATCGGCTATCACCACTGGTCCTACGGCAAGCACTTCCTGTCTTCCGAGCGCGGCTACAAGCGCGGGCAAATGGGGCTCGCCTACGAGATCGTCATCAACTCGAACCCCTGCATCGCGTACCTGATGGAGGAGAACAGCATGACGATGCAGGCGCTGACCATCGCGCACGCCAGCTACGGCCATAACTCGTTCTTCAAGGGAAATTACCTGTTCCGCACGTGGACGAGCGCCGACGCCATCGTCGATTACCTGCTTTTCGCGCGCAATTACATCACCGAGTGCGAGCAGCGCTACGGCGAGCAGGCCGTGGAACTGTTGCTCGATTCGTGCCATGCGCTCATGAACTACGGCGTGGATCGCTACAAGCGGCCCAAGCGCCTGTCACTCGCACAGGAGCAGGCGCGCCAGAAGGAGCGCGAGAACTATCTGCAGATGCAGATCAACGACCTTTGGCGCACGCTGCCCAACCACGTGCTGCACGATGACGACGAGGACGACGGGCTCGACCCTACCGAATCGGAGGAGCCGCCGTTCCCGAGCGAGCCGCAGGAGAATCTGCTGTACTTCTTCGAGAAGAACGCCCCGAAGCTCGCCCCGTGGCAGCGCGAAATCGTGCGCATCGTGCGCAAGCTCGCGCAGTACTTCTATCCGCAGCGCCAGACGAAGGTGATGAACGAGGGCTGGGCCACGTTCTGGCACTACACGATTCTCCAGCAGCTCTACAAGGAGAAGCTCGTCAACGACGCTTTCATGATGGAGTTTCTTCACGCGCACACGAACGTGGTCTATCAGCCGTCGTTCGACAGTCCGTACTACAGCGGCCTGAATCCGTACGCACTCGGTTTCGCGATGTTCCAGGACATTCGCCGCATGTGCGAGTCGCCGACCGACGAGGACCGTCGCTGGGCGCCCGACATCGCCGGCAGCGACTGGCTCAAGACGCTCGACTTCGCCATGCGCAACTTCAAGGACGAGAGCTTCATCCAGCAGTTCCTCTCGCCGAAGGTCATCCGCGACCTGAAACTGTTCTCGGTGCTCGACGACGACCGCGACAGCCGCCTGCGCGTCACCGCGATTCACAACGACTCGGGATACCGCGAGATCCGCGAGATGCTCGCGCAGCAGTACAACCTGAGCCAGCTCGAGCCGAACATCCAGGTCGCGCACGTCGACCTGCATGGCGACCGATCGCTTACGCTGCGTCATGTGCAAAGCGATCGCAAGCCGCTCGACGACAGCTTCGAGGAAGTGCTCAAGCACGTTGCGCGCCTGTGGGGATTCACGGTGCGGCTCGAGACCGTATTCGAAGACGGCCGCAGCGAAATGACCCACGAGACCAAGGTCGAGAAGCGGCGGCGCTACGCGTTGAGCGCATGATGAAAATCCCGTTCGTCGCTCTCGACCATGTCGTGCTGCGCACCAACGACGTGGCCCGGCTCCAGCACTTCTATGTCGATGTGCTTGGGTGCACGCTGGAGAAAGCGCAGGCCGATCTCGGGCTCGTGCAGCTGCGGGCGGGCGATTCGCTGATCGATCTGGTCGACGTGGACGGCACGATCGGCCGCCGGGGCGGGGCCGCGCCGGGTGCGGAGGCTCGCAACATGGACCACTTCTGCTTGCGCGTCGAGCCATTCGATGACGAGGCCATCCGGCGCGGGCTCGCCTCGCATGGGGTGACGCTCGGTGAAGTCGTGCAGCGCTATGGCGCGCATGGTGAAGGGCCGTCGTGCTATCTCAACGATCCGGACGGCAACACCATCGAGCTCAAGGGGCCGCCCAACGCGTCGCGCGGCGGGTGAGGCCGCCCGCGGCGGCCGCCGTTTCGTCCGGCCTGCCACGATCCGGCCTCACGCGGCCATTTGTCCGCCGCCCAGCACACTCTGATCGCGCCCCTTGTGCTTGGCCTGATAGAGCGCCTGGTCGGCGCGCTCGAGCATCGAGCTGATGATCAGCGGCTCGCCCGGCTGCCAGGAGGCAATTCCCACGCTGATCGTGATCGACTCGCCGTCGTCGCGCGCCTTGGCCGGTAGCAGGTCGGTGCTCGCGCGCTTGACCGATTCACGGATGCGATCGGCCACGCGCAGCGCCGCATGCTGATCGATTTCGGGCAGTACCACGGCGAATTCCTCGCCGCCGAGCCGCACGGCAAAGTCGCTCGGCAAACGGATGCAGTGCTGAATCGTGTTGGCGATGCGCTGCAGGACGGCGTCGCCGAACGGATGCCCGTAGCGGTCGTTCACCTGCTTGAAATAGTCGATGTCGATGAGCAGCACCGAGAGCGGAATCGAGCGCTGCTGCACGCGCTCGGCCACCAGACGAATCCGGTTGTCGAAATAGCGACGGTTGTAGATGTGGGTGAGCGGATCGATGAAGACCTTCTCCACCAGATCCGTGTTCGTCAGCGCGAGCGACTGGTATTGGCGGGTGATCTCCCAGACGAGTGCGAGCGTTGCCACGCCCGGCGAGGCCAGCGCGAGCAGGCGCGCGGCGTACCATTGATAGGACGCTTCGCTTGGTGCCGTAAGCGAGAGCAGCAGCTGGCACAGCGAGATGGTCACCACGACCCACACCAGCAGGAAGAGCTTGTGTGACAGGCGCGTTACCGCCGCGACGCGCCACCAGAGCGCCACGTAAGCGACGAAGAGCGCGCCGAGCGCAAGCGTCTCGGCGTCGAGGCCTCCGGCGAGATGCGGTGTGACCAGCGTGCGCCCCGCACCGACGAGCGCGATGAGCGAGAGCGATACCCCCACCCAGATGAACAGGACGGTCGCGCCATAGCGCGCCGCCTCCCGATAGCCCGGCCGCGTGTGCGGATCGCTGCGCGTGCGGGCGTAGCTGCGCACGCTGAGCACGACGTATGCTGCAAAACTGGCTTCGGCCACCAGCGCCAGCCAGAACGGCGCGCGCGTGACATGCGCCGCAATGCCGGCGAGCTGGTTGGCGAGCAGCACGCCCTCGGTGAACATGAACAGGCCGCGCAGCAGAAACGCACAGCCGAACTGGGCGAAATAACGCTTGCCGTTGTAGAGGTACTGCACGCCCAGCAGGCATGCAGTGGAAAGATTGAGGATGCCGCCGGCCGACACGAGGAAGAAGGTCAGCAGCGGGTTCACGGCGCCTTCGAATGCGCGTGTGAGAAACCCCGCGAGCGTCAACGCGGCGCAGGCGACCAATATCGTGGTCGCGGCAACGCGGTTGCCCTGTTCGGTACGGCTGATGGTACTTTTCATAATTGTTATTCGCCAATCAACGCCTTCGTGCGCTTGCACGATCGTCTTGCACCGTTCAATCACCGCACCCGCACGACGGGTCGCAAGGTCATGGCCTCGCGTTGCCGCCGTGTTTCCCCGAATTTGCGCTAAATGATTGAAAACTAAGATAAACCTCGGAGAATACACGAGTTTTATCGCCTTCGCACCCGTTTCCAAACGACGCCTCCAATTATCCGTTCGGCCCCCTGGACACGCGCCTTGCAGGGCACTTCAAACGGTCGTTACAAATGACGGATGTCATGTGGAAAAATAAAACGACGCGGCACGCAGGACCGCTATGCGGAACGCAAAAATGCAGGATTTCGGGACAAGGGCATGCCGCAGGCCGCTATGCCAGCAATGACGGGCCATTACAGCGCACGCGATTGATTCGTTGTCCTACGGACGGGAGGAAATTGTGCCGGATTTGCGTGTAATTTCCCTGAATTCTTCACGAAACGCGCTCTATGGGTTGGCATCGACGCACTATCTGTACTAGAATAAAAAAAGCCAATCGCTGCGGTTGGCCCATAGAAACACAGAAATCCAAGCGTTGCCGGTGTTCCTCGTTGCGCCGGCGATCCGTTCCATCAAGCAATGAGTTCGTGCAGTAAAACTTTCGCGCGCTTTCAATAAGCGTGCACCGAGAGGCCCAGGCGCTCATGGCGTCGAAAGCTCGTCTCTCATGTCGCATCACGCGACGCCTGGTTCGTCACCGTCGTCTATCACAGACCTTCGGAGCGAACACTTCACAATTCGCAAGGCAGCTAACAGTTGTCATGCTTGTTTGACCGCGTTGTCACGCGGGGCGATCGCTATTGCCTCGCGCCAGCGCTGCCAACCCATTCAAAGGGAGCATGAACGTGGCGAAGCAGTATCGCATTCTCTATCTGGCCGGCTTCGGGCTGCTCGGCGTCGCCGCCGCAGTCACCGGCCTGGTGTATTGGCTGGGCGTCGACACGCTCGCCAAATACCGGGGTGACCTGATCTATTACACCCAACAGCACCTGAAGCTCGTGGCGATATCGATGGCGCTGGCCATCGCGATCGGCGTACCGGCGGGCGTGGTGATCTCGCGGCCGATGTTCGAGAAGCACGCCGAGCGTGCCGTGCAGGTTTTCAACATCGGCAACACGCTGCCGTCGCTTGCCGTGCTGGCGCTGTCGATGGCCGTGCTCGGCATCGGTGACCGGCCCGCCATTCTGGCGTTGTGGCTCGCGTCGCTGCTGCCCATCGTGCGCAATTCCTATGAGGGCTTGCGCCAGGTGCCCGCCGCGTTGCGCGAATCGGCGCGCGGCATGGGCATGACGCCGGCGCAGATACTGTTTCGCGTCGATCTGCCCAACGCCATGCCGGTGATCATCGGCGGCATTCGCACCGCGCTGGCGATCAATGTCGGTACGGCGCCGCTCGCGTTCCTCATCGGCGCGGACAGCCTGGGACAGCTGATCTTCCCGGGCATCTACCTCAACGATCCGACGAAGTTGCTGCTCGGCGCGGCCGGGACGGCGCTCCTCGCACTCGTGCTCGACGGCCTCGTCGCCTTCGCGAGCGGCCTCTGGTTCGCACGCCACGGCGCGGCGACGCGTTGAGACAAAGGAGATACACACGTATGCAAGTTTCAATTTCCCGTGCGCTCACCGGCCGCGTGGCTCGCTGGATGCGGGGGCTCGGCGCGGCGTGCCTGGCGCTTGGCGTGATGGCCGCGAGCGCTACGGCGGCGCAGGCCGCAACGCTCACCATCGGCGGCAAGAACTTCACCGAGCAGTTGATTCTGTCGGAGATGACGGCACAGTACCTGCGCAGCAAGGGGTACGACGTCGAACTGAAGAACGGGCTGGGCAGCGTGGTCATGCGCCAGGGCATGGAGAGCAACCAGCTCGACATCGTCTGGGAGTACACCGGCACCTCGCTCATCGTCTACAACAAGGTCACCGAGAAGCTCGACCCGCAGCAGACTTACGAGCGCGTGAAGGAACTCGACGGCAAGATCGGTCTCGTCTGGCTCAATCCGTCGACGCTCAACAACACCTACGCCTTCGCGGTGCCGGGCAAGATCGCCCGCGAAGAAGGGCTGGAAACGGTCTCGCAGCTGGTCGACAAATTCCGCGCGAACCCGAAGATGCAGTTCGCCTTCGACATGGAATTCGTCGGCCGCTCCGACGGCCTCGAGCCGATGGAGGCGCTCTACGATTTCCATCTCGAGCGCCGCAACATCAAGCAGATGGACCCGGGGCTCGTCTATACGGCGCTGCGTAACGAGCAGATCGACGCCGGCCTCGTCTACACGAGCGACGGCCGCAACAAGGGCTTCGACCTGAAGGTGCTGGCCGACGACAAGGGCTTCTTCCCGGCCTATGCCGCCACGCCCGTCGTGCGCAGGGAGGTGCTCGACGCCAATCCGAAACTTGCCGACGAACTCAACGCGCTCGCCGCGAAGATCAACGACGAGAACATGCGCGACATGAACGCGCAGGTCGATATCGATCACCGCAGCGTGTCGCAGGTGGCGAGCGAGTTCCTCAAACAGGAAGGGCTCGCGCAATGATTGAATTTCTGACCCATAACTGGCACCGCGTGCTGACCTTGACGGGCCAGCATGCCTGGTTGGTTGCCGCCTCGGTGGGCGCGGCCATCGTGGTCGGCGTGCCGCTGGGCGTGCTGGTCACGCGTTTTCGCTGGCTGTCGGGCGTGGTGCTCGGCCTGGCCACCGTCGTGCTCACCATTCCCTCGATCGCGCTGTTCGGCCTGATGATTCCCGCGCTGTCCATCTACGGCATGGGCATCGGCCCGGCGCCGGCCGTCGCCGCCGTGTTTCTGTACTCGCTGCTGCCGATCATGCGCAATACATGCCTCGCGTTGCAGCAGATCGATCCGAGCATCCGCGAGGCGGGTATCGGCATCGGCATGACGTTCTGGCAGCGTCTGCGTCTGGTGGAATTGCCGCTGGCCGTGCCGGTGGTGCTGGGCGGCGTGCGCACGGCCGTCGTGATGAATATTGGCGTGATGGCCATCGGCGCCATCGTCGGGGCGGGCGGTCTCGGGGTGCTGATCACCCAGGGGATCAGCCAGAGCGATACCCGGCAGCTCGTCGTGGGTGCGGTGATGGTGAGCCTGCTCGCCATCGTTGCCGACACCCTGTTGCACCGCCTGCAGCGCGTGCTGACACCGAAAGGAATCCGAACCGTATGATTACACTCGACAATCTCACCAAAAGCTTCGTCCAGAAGGACGGTACGCCCGTGACCGCCGTGAACTCGGTCAGCCTCGAGGTGCCGCCGGGCGAAATCTGCGTCTTCCTCGGTCCGTCGGGCTGCGGCAAGACGACCACGCTCAAGATGATCAACCGGCTCATCAAGCCGACCTCCGGACGCATTCTCCTGAACGGCGAGGACACCGGCAAGATCAACGAAATCGAGCTGCGTCGCCACATCGGCTACGTGATCCAGCAGATCGGTCTGTTCCCGAACATGACGATCGAGGAGAACATCACGGTCGTGCCGCGTCTGCTCGGCTGGGACAAGAAGCGCTGCCGCGAGCGCGCGACCGAACTGATGGGCATGGTCGCGCTCGATCCGAAGCGCTACCTGTCGCGCTATCCGCGCGAGCTCTCGGGCGGCCAGCAGCAGCGTATCGGGGTGATCCGCGCGCTGGCGGCCGACCCGCCGGTGCTGCTCATGGACGAGCCGTTCGGCGCGGTCGACCCGATCAATCGCGAGTCGATTCAGAACGAATTCCTGCAGATGCAGCGCCAGCTCGGCAAGACCGTCATCATGGTGAGCCACGACATCGACGAGGCGATCAAGCTCGCCGATCGCATCGCCATCTTCCGCCAGGGGCGTCTGGTGCAGTACGCGCAACCCGATGCGCTGCTCGCCCGCCCGGTCGACGAATTCGTTGCCAGCTTCGTGGGACACGACCGAATTCTCAAGCGCCTGCTGCTCGTGCGCGCCGAAGACGCGGCAACTCCGCTGCCGACCGTCAAACCGCAGACCACGCTCGCCGAGGCTTACGGCATGATGGACGAGCTCGACACGCGTTCGCTGGTGGTCGTGGACGAGAACGCCCGCGCGCTCGGCTACGTTGCGCGGCGCGATACGCGTCACGCACAGGGCACCTGCGGCGAGCGGGTGCGCGACTTCAAGGCGTGCGCGGTGGCGAACGACAATCTGCGCGTGTTGCTCTCGCGGATGTATGAGCACAATCTGGCGTCGTTGCCGGTGCTCGGCGACGACAACCAGTACCTCGGCGAGGTGACGCAGGACTCCATCGCCGACTACCTGAGCTCCGGCAAGTCGCGCGGCAGCACGGGCGGCACGATCATCGCGCCGTCGCATCCGGGGGCTCCCAGCGTGGTGGCGAGCGTGCCGTTCGGGGCGCCGGTGTAAGTTCGAGGCCGGTTCGCGTGCCGGGCGGGGGACGTCGGTGGCGCCCCGGCCCGCACGGCAGAGGATGACGGCCCTTTGCGGCCGTCATTTTTTTCATTCACCGCGCTCGCCGCATGGCGAGGGCGACGCGCAGCAAGGAGTAGCAGGATGACGTGGGAAGCAATATCGGCGTGGTTCGACGGCGCGCCCTGGGCGCGACTGGCCGGGGCGTTGGCCATACTGGTTCTGACGGCGTTGCTGGTACAGACGATCGCGCAGTTTCTGATCGTGCGCGTGGTGCGCATCGTCGTGCAGCGCACGGCAAACCGCTGGGACGACGCCTTGCTCGCGCATCGCGTGTTCCATCGCGCCGCGCATGTGTTGCCATATCTGGTGATCCAGTTCGGCATCGGGCTAGTGCCGGATCTGCCGCCGAAGGCGGTGCTGGTGATCGGCAACGTTGCCCTGGCCACCACGTTGCTCTATGCCACGCTGGCGCTGGTCGGCATCCTCGACGCGGCGCAGACGGTCTATGCGCAGTCCGAGCATGCACGCACCCGTTCGATCAAGGGATACGTGCAGTTGGGCAAGATCGCCCTGTACGTGGTCGCGGCCATTGCCATCGTCGCCACGATCATCGATCGCTCGCCGTGGTTGCTGCTCTCGGGACTGGGCGCGATGTCGGCGGTGCTGCTGCTGGTGTTCAAGGACACGATCATGTCGTTTGTTGCCAGCGTCCAATTGACGTCGAACGACATGCTGAGGGTGGGCGACTGGATCGAGATGCCGCAAGTCGGGGCCGACGGGGACGTGGTCGACATCGCGCTGCACACGGTGAAGGTGCAGAACTGGGACAAGACCATCACCACGATTCCGACGTGGCGGATGATCTCTGAGAGTTTTCGGAATTGGCGCGGCATGCAGCAATCCGGAGGACGGCGTATCAAGCGCACGCTGTGCATCGATGCGGGCAGCATCGGGTTTCTCGACGAGCACGAGATTGCGCGCCTGTCGAAGCTGCATCTGCTCGCGCCCTACCTGAGCGAGAAGCAACGTGCGATTGCCGAGGCAAACGCCGCGCTCGGCGTGGCCGCGGGCGTGCCGGGAAATACGCGGCGTCTGACGAACATCGGCACGTTTCGCGCCTATGCGCTGGCGTATCTGAAAGCCCATCCGAGCATTCACGAAGGCATGACGTGCATGGTCCGTTCGCTGGCGCCGTCGGCGACGGGTATTCCGGTCGAACTGTATTGCTTCACGAATACGACCGTGTGGGCGGAATACGAACGTGTGCAGGGCGACGTCTTCGACCACCTGCTCGCGATTCTGCCCGAGTTCGGCTTGCGTCTGTATCAGAACCCGGCCGGTGCGGACCTGGTGCGCTGGCAGGCACAACGGGCGGCGTGAGGAGAAAGGCGCGGCCGCCCATCTGCGTGGCCCATTTGCGTGGCCCATCTGTGTGACCCATCGCGGCTTCGCTCGTCAGTGCATCGCGCAATCGACAAGGGCTCCCGCGGGAGCCCTTGTCATGGAGGTGTCGGCGACTCGGCGCCGCTTCTGATCTCCTTACGCTTGTGATCCGCTTACGCTGCTGACGTCCTTACGCCGCCGATTCGTCCAGCGTGGGATAGTCGATGTAGCCGCGGGCGTCGCCGCCATAGAGCGTGTCGCGATCGAGCGCGTTGTACGGGCCGCCGCGCTTGAGGCGTTCGACCAGATCCGGGTTGGCGACGAACGGCTTGCCGAACGCGATCAGATCCGCCAGGTTTTCCTTGCGCGCCTTGATCGCCAGCGCCAGGTCGTAGCCGTTGTTCGCCATGAACGTGCCTTCGAAGAGGCGGCGCAGCTTCTGCAGGTCGAAGCCGTTCTCCACTTCACGCGGGCCGCCGGTCGCACCTTCGACCACGTGCAGGTATGCCAGCCCGAAACGGTTCAGTTGCTCCACGGCGTAAGTGAACACGGGCTCGGGATGGCTGTCGCCGCAATCGTTGGCCGGGCTAATCGGTGAGAGACGAATGCCCACGCGGTCGGCGCCCCACACGTCGACCACTGCCTGCGTGACTTCGAGCGTCAGACGCACGCGATTCTCGATGCTGCCGCCGTACTGATCGGTGCGGTGGTTCGTCTTGTCGCGCATGAACTGGTCGAGCAGATAGCCGTTCGCCGCGTGAATTTCCACGCCGTCGAATCCCGCGCGCTTAGCGCACTGGGCTGCATGACGATATTGCTCGATGATGCCGGGGATCTCGGACGTCTCCAGCGCGCGCGGCGTCGGGTGCGGCTCGAAGCCGTGCTCGGTGAACGCCTTGCCCGCCGGTTGAATCGCGGACGGGGCGACCGGCAATGCGCCGCCGGGCTGGAGCGACGGATGCGAGATGCGTCCCACGTGCCAGAGTTGGCAGAAGATCTTGCCGCCCTTGGCGTGCAGGGCGTCTGTCACCTGTTTCCAGCCGGCGACTTGTTCGTCGGTGTAGATGCCCGGCGTGAAGGCGTAGCCCTTGCCCTGCTGCGAGATGTTGGTGGCTTCGCTGATGATGAGGCCGGCCGACGCGCGCTGTGCGTAGTACTCGGCGACCATCGGGCCCGGAACGTCGCCAGCGCCTGCGCGGCTACGCGTGAGCGGGGCCATCACGATGCGGTTGCTCAGTTCGAGCGGGCCAAGCCGGTACGGCGAGAACAGATCCGTATCGAGCGCCGAGAGCGAGGTTTGTTGCGAGTCCGTCATTGCTGAGGTCCTGTGAAAATGGAAAATGCTGTGCTGCACAAAACCCGTACAGGTTACGGCAATTTCGGAAGATCTGCTGACGGCGCCATCGTCTGCGCACGACGGCCAGCCGCACCGCCGTGGTGCGCGGCGCTTGCGCCGGCCGCCCGCTCACGCGTTGGCCGGCACCGCACTGGTCGGGGCCCGGCGCGCGATGCGCAGCACCATGAACGCGCCGAGAATGCACACGCCGCCCGAGAGCATCGACGCCATCGTGTAGTTACCCAGCGTGGCGCGCAGCGAACCGGCGACGAGCGCTGCGGTGGCGGCGCCCAACTGGTGTCCGGCCACGATCCAGCCGAAGACGATGGGCGCGAGGGTCTTGCCGAATACGTCGGTCGTCAGGCGCACTGTCGGTGGCACGGTCGCGATCCAGTCGAGGCCATAGAACAGCGCGAAGAGCGGCAGCCCGAAGAAGTCGAAGCCGAAAGCGTAGGGCAGGTAGATCAACGACAGGCCGCGCAGTCCGTAGTACCAGAACAGCAGCACACGGCTGTTGTAGCGATCCGAGAGCCAGCCCGAGAGCGTGGTGCCCACCAGGTCCAGCATGCCCATGGCGGCGAGAATGCCGGCGCCCTTCACTTCGGAGATGCCGTAATCGCCGCACATGGCGATGAAATGCGTGCCGATGTATCCGTTGGTGCTTGCGCCGCAGATGAAGAAGCTGAAGAAGAGCAGCCAGAAGTCGCGCTTGCCGGCCGCCATGCGCAGCACCGAGAGCGCATGCGCGAGCGGGTTGCCCTGGCCGAGCGGCACGTCCGGGGCGTCCTCCGGGGCGCCGACGGGGCGCAGGCCGACCGAGCCCGGGCGCTCCGGCACGAGAAGCGCCACGAGCGGCAGCACGACGGCGGCGACGAGCGCCACGATCAGCACGACCGGACGCCAGCCGTACCGCTCGGTGATTGCCGCCATCATGGGCAGGAACACCATCTGCCCGGTGGCCGAACTCGCCGTGAGAATGCCCATCGCGAGGCCGCGGTGCGTATGGAACCACCGGTTGGATACGGTGGCGGCGAGCGTGACCGCGGCAACGCCGGTGCCGCCGCCGACCATCACGCCCCAGATCAGCACCATCTGCCACGGCGCGCTCATCAGCGAGGACAGCGCCGTGCCGGAGGCGAGGAGCAACAACGCCACCATCACGGTGGGGCGAATGCCGAAGCGCTGCATCGCGGCAGCGGCGAACGGACCGGTCAGGCCGTAGAGCGCCAGGTTGACCGAGATGGCCAGTGAGATCGTGGCGCGGCTCCAGCCGAAATCATGCTCGAGCGGCACCATCATCACGCTCGGCGTCGCGCGAATGCCCGCCGAAGCCAGTAGAACGAGGAAAATCACGCCGACCACGATCCACCCGTAGTGGAAGCGACCGTTAATGCGCTTTGCGAGAGCAGCCTTCATGGCGGAAATCCTGACAGTGGGCGGCGCTCGAGGCCGCCTCGGGAACGTTTGCGGGGACCGGGCTGTCTACTGGGGTGGCAAGTTGTGACAGATCGGTAACATGAGGTTGCCATGTTATGAACCGATCGGTAACATGTCAAGCATTCCCTGGCGACGGCAGGGGCATTGCCGGCATTGCCGGCGACAGATTCCAGGAGTACCAGAGCATGGCCAAGTCGACAACGTCCGGCGCGCCGGCGCAAGCGATGGCGATGGATGTGCCGCTGAAGGCGGCGGAAATGACAAATGCGGCAAGAGTGGCAAATGGGGCAAGCGGGGCAAACGCCTCAAATGCCTCAAATGCCTCAAATGCCTCAAGCGTCTCAAACGCCTCGAGCGTGGCCGAAGCCGCGAAGGCCATGATGACGCCGACGCATGCGAAGGCGTCGATCAAGGCTTCCGAAGCGCCCGGGTCTTCCAAGGCGCGCGCGAAAGCGTCGGCAGGCGAGCCGGCCACCGGCGGGGTGCGACGCCGCGGCGCGGCCGCGCGCGGGGGCAAGACCGCCCGCCACGTCACGCCGGCGCCGCTCGCGCAGCAGTACCTGCTCAATGCCGCGGTGGAGCTGTTCCACGCCGAGGGCGTGCGCACCGTCGGCGTGGACGCCGTTGTCAAGCGCGCCGGCGTGAACAAGATGTGCCTGTACCGTCAGTTCGCGTCGAAGGACGAATTGATTCTCGCCTACCTCGAGCATATGCAGACGATGAGCCTCGCGCGCATCGACGAAAGTATCGCCAGGCGCGAGGGCGACCCGCGCGCGCAGATGCTGCAGATCTTCGTGGATCTTGCCGAGCGCGCGAGCAAGCCGGGCTATCGCGGCTGCCCGTTCGTGAACGTGGCGGCAGAATTTCCCGATCCGACGCATCCGGCGCGCAAGGCGGTGGCGAGCTACAAGGCGGAAGTGGTGCAGCGCTTTACTGCACTGGCGACGGCAGCGGGGCTGAAGGCGCCGGCGCCGCTGGTCGATGCGTTGTCGCTGATTCTCGACGGCGGCTACGCCGCGAGCCAGACGTTCGGCCCCGGCTCACCGCCGCTGCGCATCATGCCGGCGGTCGCCCGTCAGATCATCGACGCGGGGCTCGCGGGCGAGCTCGCTGCTTGAGATCGCTATCTGAGATCGCTACCTGAGCTCGCTACCTGAGCTCGCAGCCTGAGCCGACGGCCGCGCGCAGGGATGGCCGCGTATGACGGCGTGATGGCCTGACGGTGCGCCGCAGCGCCCGGCCGCCGCATCCGCAGCGCCTCGCGCGCGTGGTTTCTCTTCCTCTCAGGCGGCCAGTCGCTGCCGCGCTACGGCGGCCGAAGCCACGGTCCGCTGCGGCGCGCCTGTCTGTCCATGCTCGGCCGACATGCGGAACGCGGCAACGGCCTGGTCCAGCAAGCGCGCCTGGTCTTCCATCGACGCTGCCGCTGCGGCCGCTTCTTCGACGAGGGCGGCGTTCTGCTGCGTCACCTCGTCCATCTGCGTGATGGCGCGGCCCACCTGCTCGATGCCGTGACTCTGCTCCTCGGAGGCCGCCGAGATCTCGCCCATGATGTCCGTCACGCGGCGCACGGCCTGCACGACGTCATGCATCGTCTGACCGGCCTGTGCGACGAGCACCGAGCCGTCCTGCACGCGGCCGTTCGACGCCTCGATCAATTCCTTGATCTCCTTGGCCGCCGCGGCGCTGCGTTGCGCAAGGGTTCGGACCTCGCCCGCGACCACGGCAAAACCGCGTCCCTGTTCGCCCGCGCGGGCGGCTTCCACAGCCGCGTTCAGCGCGAGGATGTTGGTCTGGAAGGCGATACCGTCGATGACGCCGATGATGTCGACGACCTTGCTCGAACTGTGCGAGATGCCCTCCATCGTGGCGACGACCTGGTCTACGACCTGACCACCGCGCACCGCAATGGCCGAAGCGTTTTGCGCCAGTTGGCTGGCCTGGCGCGCGTTATCGGCGTTCTGGCGCACGGTCGACGTGAGTTCCTCCATCGAGGAGGCCGTCTCTTCGAGGGCCGCCGCCTGCTGTTCGGTGCGTGCCGACAGGTCGGTGTTGCCCTCGGCGATCTCGCGCGCCGCCAGCGTGATGGCGCTGGTGCCGCTGCGAATGCGTCCGATCATCTGCTGCAGGTTGGCCTGCATGCGCTGCATGGCGAAGAGCAGGCTGCCGCTGTCGCCGGAACGCAGGCGCACCTGCGTGAGCAGGTCGCCGTCGGCAATGCGCGTGGCGATGTCCGCCGCATATTCGGGCTCGCCGCCCAGGCTTTGCTGGACGTTGCGAATGATGAGCAGCATCACGCCCGAGACGGCCAGGCCGATCACGGCGAGCATTGCGCCCCAGCGAAGCAGCGCACCGACGAACGCGGCGTTGATGTCGTCGACGTACACGCCTGTCGTCAGATACCAGTCCCATGGGGAATATGCGCCCACGCGGCTGATCTTCTCGACGGGTTTGTCCGAGCCGGGCTTGGGCCAGAGGTAGGTGACGAAAGGATTGTCGGTGCGTGCGGCCGCGACGATGTCTGAAAACATGAGCTTGCCCGAGGGGTCGCGGAATTGGCTCATGTCCTTGCCTTCGAGCTTGGGATTGACCGAATTGAGGACGATCACGCGCTGCGAGTTCAAGATACCGAAATAGTTCTCGCCGTCATAACGAATGGCGCCGATCTGCTCGCGGGCGAGTTTTTGCGCTTCAGGCACGCTGATCTCGCCGCGTTCGGCGCGTCCGGCGTAGTACTTCACCAGACTCAGGCCGGACTCGACCACGTGCGTGAGACCGGCGCGGCGCTCGGCCAGCATGGTGTCGCGCTGCGCCCACGCTCCCCAGATCGCCATGGCGAGCAGGCTCGCCCACATCAATGCGACTGCGGCCCACAACTTCGCTTTCAAACTCAATCGCTGCATTCCTTCGTCTTCCCCACTGATTCCGCACGGTGGTGCCGTTACGGCGGCCGCACGTTGCGCGAGAAGTGTCCCTGCGCCCGTCCGGTCCGATTGTCGATCGACCGTCGATGCCTCGCATGGGCACCGACCGAACGTGTGCTAACGGCATTCCGGGCGGGGACTTGAGCGACTGGCGATCGGGAATGCGCCGGCGACGCCGTGCCGGGCCGTGAGTCGCCCCGCGATCAGCCGTGAATCACGACCAGCAATCCGCGCGCGACGGACTTCCCGGCATTGCGAATCGCGTGGGCGCGATCGGCCGGATAGCGTGCAGTCTCGCCGGGCCTGGCGCGGCGCGCGAAGTGGTCGACCTCGATGTCGACCTGCCCGTCGAACACCGTGAAATGCTCGCGCGTACCCGGGTCGTGCGGCTCGGAGACCAGTGCGGCGCCGGGCTGCAGCGTGAGCTCGTACCACTCGTACTTCCCGGCCAGTTCCATCGGACCGAGGATTTTCAGCGTGTAGGCGTGCTCGGCGCCGGCGAGCGTCGGCGTCTCGTGCTTGCCGAATACGCGCACCGGTTCGGGGTCGCCCGAGGGTGCGCCCAGCAACTGGTCGAGCCGCACGCCCAATGCGTTGGCCAGACGCCACGCGACCGCGATGGTCGGATTGGCCTTGTCGCGCTCGATCTGCGAGAGCATCGACTTGGACACGCCGGAAGCGCGCGAGAGCGTCTCGAGCGTCATGCCGCGCTCCTTGCGCATCTGCTGGATCATGTCGCCCACGGGCGGCGGCGCGATCGGGGACAAGGCGGGCGGGACGGTGGGGCTTGCCATATAAATTCCGGGATATTAGAATTTTTCAATATATTGAAACTAGTTCAATATAAAGTATAGTTTCCGATAAGGTGAATGGCTGCATGGTAGCAGAGCACGCGCGGCAGTCTTGGAGCCATTCCACGCTTTCGATACTTTCCGGCATCCACTCGCGCCGGCAATTCACCGGGCGGTGCCGCACAACGGCGCCGGCCTACGCACTCAGGAGATGCGCACGATGACCGTACCCGCCTCGCAGGCCCGCGAGGGCTTCTACCGCCAACTGACCGAACGACTCGAGGACACGCGCCGCCAGGGCCTTTTCAAGCAGGAACGCGTGCTCATGTCGCGGCAGGGGCCAGAGGTCATGTGCGACGACGGGCACACGCGCATCAACCTGTGTGCCAACAACTACCTGGGGCTCTCGGGCAGCGAGTCGCTCGTCAAAGCGGGTCAGAAGGCGCTCGAGGAATTCGGCTTCGGGCTGTCGTCCGTGCGCTTCATCTGCGGCACGCAGGGCCCGCACAAGGCGCTCGAAGCCCGCATCGCCGCTTATCTCGGCACGGAAGACGCCATTCTCTATGCCGCCGCGTTCGACGCCAACGGCGGCGTCTTCGAACCGCTGTTCGACGAGCAGGACGCCATCATCTCGGACGCCCTGAACCACGCGTCGATCATCGACGGCGTGCGCCTTTGCAAGGCCCAGCGTCTGCGCTACGCCCACAACGACATGGATGATCTCGAGCGCCAGTTGCAGGCGGCCGCCAGCGCGCGCCACCGCATCATCGTCACGGACGGCGTGTTCTCGATGGATGGCACGATCGCGCAGCTCGATCGCATCGTGGCGTTGGCCGAGCAATACGGCGCGCTGATCATGATCGACGAGTGCCACGCCACCGGCTTCATGGGGCCGACGGGGCGCGGCACGCACGAGCACCACGGCGTGCTCGGCAAGATCGACATCATCACGGGCACGCTCGGCAAGGCGCTTGGCGGCGCGATGGGCGGCTTCACGGCCGGGCGCCGCGAAGTGATCGAGACATTGCGCCAGCGCTCACGCCCGTACCTCTTCTCGAACAGCCTCGCGCCGGCGATCGTCGGCACCTCGCTTGCCGTATTCGACGAACTGGAGCACTCCTCGGCGCGCCGCGAGCAGCTCCACGAGAACACGGCTTTCTTCCGCCGTGAAGTGGCGGCGCTCGGCTTCACGATCAAGCCGGGCACGCACCCGATCGTGCCGGTCATGCTCTTCGACGCCGCGCTTGCCCAGCGTTTCGCGCAGCGCCTGTATGAACTCGGCGTGATCGCCACAGGCTTCTTCTACCCGGTCGTGCCGCAGGGGCAGGCGCGCGTGCGCGTGCAGCTCTCGGCCGCGCACACGCGCGAGCATCTCACCCGTGCGCTGGCGGCGTTCGCCCAGGCCGGCAACGAACTCGGCATTCTCAAACAAGGTTGAACATGGAACGGATCCTCATCATCGGCGCCAACGGACAGATCGGCAGCGAGCTCGTCGAGGCCCTGGCCGCCCGGTACGGCAACGAGAACGTCATTGCCACGGACATCGCCCCGGGGCCGTCGCGACACGCCGTGCATTACGAGACGCTCGACGTGCTCGATGCCACGCGGCTTGCCGCCCTCGTCGAGCGATTTGGCATCACGCAGATCTTCCACCTCGCAGCGCTGCTCTCGGCCACCGGCGAGACGCGCCCGCTGCAGGCCTGGACGCTCAACATGAACGGCCTGCTCAACGTGCTCGAGCTCGCGCGCGAGCACAACGCGCGTCATCCCGAGAAGGGCCTGCGGGTGTTCTGGCCATCGTCGATCGCCGCGTTCGGTCCGCATACGCCGGCCGTCGAAACGCCGCAACTCGCGATCATGGACCCGACTACGATGTACGGCATCAGCAAGCAGGCCGGCGAGCGGCTGTGCGAGTACTACTTCACGAAGTTCGGCGTGGACGTGCGCAGCCTGCGCTATCCTGGCGTGATCAGCTACAAGACGCCGCCCGGCGGCGGCACGACGGACTACGCCATCGACATCTTTCAGGCGGCGCGTCGCGGCGAAAGCTATACCTGCTTCCTGAAGGAAGACGCCACGCTGCCCATGATCTACATGCCCGATGCCGTGCGCGCCACGCTCGAACTGATGAACGCGGACGCGTCGCGCCTGCGCGTGCGCTCGTCGTATAACGTGGCCGGCGTGAGCTTCGATCCGAAAACGCTCGCCGAAGCCATCGCGCGCCGCGTGCCGGGCTTCACGGTGAAGTACGCGCCTGACTTCCGGCAGGGCATTGCCGAGACGTGGCCGCATACGCTCGACGACACCCACGCCCGCTACGACTGGGGTTGGCAACCGGCGTTCAGCCTCGATGCGATGGTCGACGACATGCTCGCCAACGTGCCGCTCGACTGGCATGCTCCGGCATTGGGAAACGCGGCCTGAGGCGCAAGTCGGGGCGAAGTCGGGGCGACGTCGCGCAGAAGTACGGAAAAGCAGGGCGAAGGTAGCGGCAAGCGCGGAGATTCGCGGAAAAAAATGCGAGACGTTGCCGACGAGGCGCGTGCGATATCGAGTCGTGCGCGCCTCGTTGCATTTGGCGCTGCGCCCGCAGCGAGCCGCGGGCGCGATCCAGGGCCGGGGTGCTTACTTCGGGTGATGGACCGCGTAGTAGGCGAGGGCGGCGATCACTGCGCAGGTCACGGCAAACGCGCGCCGGCGCCAGCGATGGGCGGCCGTGAAGGTCATGGCGCGTCCCCGCCCTTCTTCTTTCGAATGGTAGTAGCTCATGTTGCGTCTTCTCGAGTCTGATACACGGTCTTCGCCGCGGAAAGAACCTGCCCGGGACATGGTTGCCGCGCCCCCCGGCGCGCTCGACTCGCGACGGGCAGGTTCTGAATCGATTATGCGACCGCACAAAACCGACCACGAATCAGTATCTATACCAATAGGTGTGGCCTTTTTGACACGGTGCAAACAGGCGCCGGACGTTTCGACGAATCTCTCGAACGCGACAGACGCCCACTGCCCCGGCGCGCCAGCGCGGCGGAGGGGCCGCCCGGAGGCCGCCGGAAGGCCGCGAGCGGGGGCGACGCTTCGGCGCGGGTGAATCCCGACGATCGGGGTTCGCAAAGCATCCACATTTCTCCGCTTGCGCGGCGCACGGCGCGCTGAAACAATGCCGAAAAACGGCGGCCCACCCGATGGCCGCTTCCAAGTTGTCGTCGAGATCACGCCTGGGGAGGGCCGTGCCATGACGCACAATACGCGCCGCACCATCGCTTGCGGCCAGCGCGCAGCCAGCGTCCGCGTTGCCATCACCCGCGTCGTCATTGCCGGCGCTGCCTTTGCCGGCGTCGCCGTGTTGGCGGCCGGCGCCCATGCGCAGGAAGCCATGCTGCGCGCCAACAACCAGGTGTGGATCGGGGCCGGCGCCCAGCGGCTGCACTACTGGGAAGACATCGGACCCGGCAAGAGCGATTCGGAACGAGGCACCACGGCCGCATTCGCGCTCGGCGCGTCGACCCAACGCCAGCTCTTCGGCCTCTCCAATCTCTACTTCAGCGGTTCGGTGCGCGTGGCGCACGGGAACGTCAGCTACGGCGGCTATTTGCAGGATGTCGCCGGGCGCGTCATTGAGCCCAACTACAACATGACCACGCGCTCGACCACGACGGACGTCACGCTCAGGGCGGGCCGGGCGTTTCCGTTCCGGCTCGGCACGTGGAATGCGCAGGTCGTGCCGTACCTGAGCTACAGCTATCGCGACTGGATTCGCGACAGCAGCCGCGATCCCTATGGCTTTTACGAGCGTTATCGCCACCATGTCGTGGGCGCCGGGCTGATGGGGCAGCTCGAGATCATGCCGAAGCTCGTGGCGACGGCAGACATTCGCGCGGGCGCCATGGTCGGCTCGTCAATGACGCTGGCCGGCTCGCAGAACACCTTCACGCTGGGCAACAAGCCGGTCGTGGCGGCCGGCTTCGGTCTGGACTATGCCGTGGCGCGCAACCTCCACGTGAACGCCACCTACGAATGGTCGCGCTTTCAGTACGGCCGCTCCGACGTGACCCAGGTCGGCCCCGGCACGAGCGCCTACGAGCCCGATTCGAAGACGATCAACCAGACGTGGATGATCGGCGTGGGCTACGCCTTCTGACGAGCGGCGGGGCGACGCTCAGCCGCCGCCTTCCATGTCCTCGAGGCTGAACGTCTCGGTGTGGTCGTTGTACGAGAAGATCTCGGCGTAGCGCCCCCAGTTGATGGCGGTGTCGAGCGTTTCCTGCGCGAGATCGTCCGACATCGAATCTTCCAGTTCCTGCTCGAAGCGCACGCGCGGGGCGCGCTGTCCGCGGCGCTCCTGCAGCACGCTGCGGATCTTCGCCGCGAGCGGCACGTGGCGCAGCAGATGCTCGGCAAACAGCACCTTGCGCTCCTGCGTGCTCATGTCCACGAAGCGCTTGCCCGCGGCAGTGAGCAGAATGTCGCCTTCCTTGAGTTCCGCGAAGCCGAGTTGGTCGAGGATTTCGGCCACGGGGAAGAGGTCGTCCACTTCGAGCAGGAGCGTCTGCGCGATCTCGGGCAGGTCGGCCCGGCCGTTGTACGGCGGCCCGGCGAGCGCCTCGAGCAGACCGGCCATCAGGTTCGTCGACACCTCGTGCAGCGGGCTTGACAGTTCGAGCGGCATCTTCTGCATCGTGTGCGCGCTGCGGCGCGAGGTCATCAGCGCATAGATTTCGTCGACCATCTTGCGGAAGGCCGGGTCGAGGCGGTTGCGGCGATGCGGAAACGGCACCCGGATCTCGGCGACCACGCGCCCCGGATTCGACGACAGCACCAGAATGCGGTCGCACATGAACACCGCTTCCTCGATGTTGTGGGTGACGATCAGGATCGACTTGATCGGCAGCTGGCGCTGGCTCCACAGATCGAGCAGGTCGGTGCGCAGCGTCTCGGCGGTGAGCACGTCCAGCGCCGAGAACGGTTCGTCCATGAGCAGCAGCGTGGGATTGACCACGAGCGCGCGCGCGAAGCCCACGCGCTGGCGCATGCCGCCCGAGAGCTCGCGCGGGTAGGCGTTCTCGAAGCCGTCCAGACCGATCAGGTCGATGGCGGCCAGCGCACGCCTGCGGCGCTCCTTCGGCTCCACGCCGAGCGCCTCGAGGCCGGCTTCCACGTTTTGCAGCACCGTGAGCCACGGGAACAGGGCGAACGTCTGGAACACCATGGCCACGCCTTCGGGCGGGCCTTCGAGCGGCTCGCCGAGGTAGCGGATGTCGCCCGTGCTCGGCTGGATCAGGCCGGCGATGATGCGCAGCAGCGTCGACTTGCCCGAGCCAGAGCGGCCCAGCAGGCCGACGATCTCGCCTTCGTGCAGTTGCAGGTTCACGCCGTCGAGCACCTGACGCTCGTCGCTGCCCTTGCGGAAGCCGCGGCTGACATTCGCCAGCGAGAAGATCTCTTTTCCGGTGGTCGGTTGGGTATCGTTCGGCATCACGGCCCCTTCAATTCAGGCGAAGCTTGCTTTCGGCGACGGCGTACATGGGGCGCCACAGCAAGCGGTTGAACAGTACGACGAACAGCGCCATGACGGCAATGCCCAGCAGAATGCGCGGATAGTCGCCGGCGGCGGTCGTCTGCGCGATATATGCGCCCAGCCCGTGCGCGGCGACCTTGTCGTCGCCCCATTGCACGTACTCCGAGACGATCGACGCGTTCCACGCGCCGCCGGAGGCCGTGATGGCGCCCGTCACGTAATACGGGAAGATGCCCGGCAGCATCACCTGACGCCACCACTGCCAGCCGCGGATGCGGAAGTTCGTGGCGGCTTCCTTGAAGTCGTTCGGGAAGGCCGTTGCGCCTGCGATGACGTTGAACAGGATGTACCACTGCGTGCCCAGCACGATGAGCGGCGAGAGCCAGATGTCCGGGTTGGCGCGGAAATGGACGATGGCCACCACGAAGATCGGGAACAGCAGGTTCGCCGGGAAGGCCGCGAGGAACTGCGCGAGCGGCTGGATGCGCTCGGCGAGCTTCGGGCGCAGGCCGATCAGCACGCCCAGCGGCACCCAGATGACCGACGCGATCGCAATGAGTACCACCACGCGAACGAGCGTGATCACGCCCAGGCCGAACACGCGCAGCACCTCGGCGTAGCCGACTTCGGCCAGCACGAACGTACAGATCTTCCACGCGGCGGACACGCCGAGCACCACCAGCAGCGCGGCCCAGAGCCCGTCGATCAGGCGCGAGAGCGGGGTCTTCGACTCGGAATGGATCGCCGCGGGCAGCGACAGCGGCATGCGCAGCCGGGCGAGCGTGCGCAGCAGCTTGCCGAACGGGCGCAGCAGATACTGGATCGCGCGCGTGCGCTGGATCACGTTGAGCACCCACGACTCGGGCGCGGCCTGCGAGACCGTGTCTTCCAGGCGGAACTTGTCGGCCCAGGCCACCATCGGGCGGAACAGGAACTGGTCGTAGATCACGATGACGACGACCATCGCCAGGATCACCCAGCCTACGGCCTGCAGATCGCGCTGCAGGATGGCCGTGGCCAGATAGGCGCCGATGCCGGGCAACGTGACTGTCTTGTCGCCGACGGTGATCGCCTCGGACGCCACCACGAAGAACCAGCCGCCCGACATGCTCATCATCATGTTCCAGATGAGGCCGGGCATGGAGTAGGGCACGTCGAGCTTCCAGAAACGCTGCCACGGCGAAAGACGCAGATTCACGGCAACTTCCGACAGGTCGCGCGGCTGGGTGCGCATCGACTGGTAGAACGAGAACGTCATGTTCCACGCCTGGCTGGTGAAGATGGCGAAGATGGCGGCGCATTCGGCGCCGAGCACGCGTCCGGGAAAGAGGGCGAGGAAGAACGTGACGGTAAACGAGATGTAGCCCAGCACCGGCACTGACTGGAGGATGTCGAGCATCGGCACGAGCAGCTTCTCGGCGCGGCGGCTCTTTGCCGCGAGCGTGCCGTAGACCAGCGTGAAGAGCAGCGAGGCGACCATTGCCGCGAGCATGCGCAGCGTGGTGCGCAGGGCGTATTCGGGCAGGTTGGCCGGGTCCAGCGAAATGACCTCGGTCTGCAAGTCGGCCAGCGGGGCCCACGTCTGGCGGATGCCCGAGGAGCTGACCATCAGGAAACCGATGATGAGCGGGAAGGCAATGAAGTCCCAGCGATTGGGCAGCAGGCGTCGCGCAGTGGCGGGGATGAACGGACGGGCTACGCGCGTCATCGGTACCTCGAGTGAATGCGGGGGGCGGACGAACAACGGATCTGGAGCGTCTGTGTGCGGCACGGCAGCGACGATGCCCGCGCGCACGGACGGCAGCGGATGCTACCAGATTGCCTCGGCGTTTGATGTTAAAGCGCGTGCATCGGTCTGGCAAACCGGGCATTGCGTGACCGACTGTGGTTTTTATGCTGCACTGCGCAAGTACCATGTTTCGCTGCGTGATACCGAACCGCTGGCTTGCGTTGCGGCGGCGTCCAGGCGTCCAGGCTTGCGGCCGGCGGGGCGCACGGCTGGCGCAGGCGGCACGCGGATCGCGGATCGCGTCAATGGCGACCCGTAGACGTTTTTGCCGCCTGCCGTCTTGTCGTGAAGATATGAACTTTCCGAGCGCGGCGCGGACCAATCCGCGCGGCTTGATTCGGGCCGTGCGGTCATGTAGTGTGCACCGCTCGCACGGGCCACGGCGCCTGTGGCCGCCGGCAATACGCCGCGGCCGAGAAACGGCTTGCCGGCCCGTCCCCTCATCCCCCTAGACAAGCAAGGAATGCGCCGCATGACGACGCCATTGGACGCGCGTTGCGAGCGTGCACGACAACTGAGTGCCGCCGGCCGGCTCGACGAAGCGATCGCCGAGTTGCGTCAAGTACTGAAACAATCTCCCGAATTTCTGCCCGCCCTCGAAGGGCTCGCCTATGTCTCGTTGCGCACGAGCGCGTTCGAAGATGCCGCCGACGCCTTCGACCGGTTGCTCGCACTCGTGCCGCAGGCCGGCGCGCAAGCCACCTACGACGCCGCGATGGCCAGCCTCAAGGCACGCCGTCCGATCCGCGCGGAGGCATTGTTCGAGGCGACCGTCCAGCAGTCGCCCGACATCATCGGCACGATGCACACGATCGGCCTTACCTGGGCCCAGGCGGGCGACAACGCGCGTGCGCTTCTCTGGTTCGAGCGCACGTCGGCGAAAGCGCCCGCGCTGTGGCAGGCGCATTTCAATCGCGGTCGCGCGCTCGGTGCGCTCGGGCGCTATGACGAAGAGATCGACGCCTACCGGCTCGCCAACGCCATCGCCCCGCAGCAGCCCGATCCGCTGGTCAACCTGGGCGTGGCGCTGCGTGAGCGGCACGAATTTGCCGAGGCGCTGCAGTGCCTGCGTCAGGCGGTCAAGCTTGCGCCCGAACATCCCGGTGCGCGCACCAACCGCGCACAGACCAATCTGCTGCTCGGCGACTTCGAGCATGGCTGGCACGACTATGAGTGGCGCTGGCAGGACGGTGGCCAGAAGCGCCGGTTCAGCGAGAAGCTGTGGGACGGCAAGGCGCCGCTCGCGGGCAAGACCGTGTTCGTCTACAGCGAGCAGGGCTTCGGCGACACGCTGCAGTTCGTGCGTTTCGTGCCGCGCCTTGTCGAGATGGGCGCCAACGTGGTGCTCTCGGTGCAGGCGCCGCTCGTCACGCTCCTTGGCGGCTTCGCGCGCGGCGTGACCGTGCTCGGCGAGCACATGCCGGTGCCGTCGTTCGACTGGCAGATGCCGCTGTTGAGCCTGCCGCACCTGCTCGAGATCGGCGGCGACGTTGCCATGTCTTCGCCCTATCTGCGCGCGAGCGCGGCGCGCGAGACGATCTGGCGCTCGATGCTGGGCGCCAGGCCGGAAGGGCAATTGCGCGTGGGCTTCGTGTGGCGCGCACGGCCTTTCCCGCCGAATCGCGACGTGGCGCTCGAGCACTGGGCGCCGGTCTTCGATACCGGCGCACAGTTTTACTCGCTGCAGGTCGACGCGACGGAGGAGGAGCGCGCGCAGCTCGCGGCGCACGGCAATGTGCGCGACATCGGCGCGAAACTCAGCGACTTCGCAGAGACGGCGGCCGTCATCGCACAGATGGATCTCGTGATTGCCGTGGACACGGCCGCGCTGCATGTGGCCGGGGCGCTCGGCAAGCCGGTCTGGGGGCTGCTCGGCTTCACGCCGGACTGGCGCTGGCAGCTCTCGCGCCGGGACAGCGACTGGTATCCGTCTGTCACGCTTTATCGTCAGCCGCAACGCGGCGACTGGGGCAGCGTGATGGCGCAGGCCGGCGCCGATCTGGCCCTGTGGCGGCAAGGCGAGCTCGTCACGCCGTAGGGCGCGCCGCGCCCCGGCGCCGGTGCGTCCGTCGGCCGGCGTCCCGCCAATGATCAGCCGGCGTCTGCCTGATCGCTGTCATCCTCGCCCATGCGTGTGTAGATGTTCCAGCTCGCGATGAACAGGGCGGCGATGAGCGGGCCGATCACGAAGCCGGTGAGCCCGATGAGCGACATGCCGCCGAGCGTGGAGATCAGCACCACCCAGTCGGGCATCTTGGTGTCCTTGCCGACGAGAATCGGCCGCAGCACGTTGTCGACCAGGCTCACGATGATGCCGCAAAACGCGAACAGGACCACGCCCTTCCAGATCGAGCCCGAAAGCAGCAGCCAGACGCCGACCGGCACCCACACGAACGCGGCGCCGACGGCCGGCAGCAGCGACAGAAACGCCATCACCACGGCGGCGAGCACCGACCCCTGAATGCCCAGCACGGCGAAGATGAAACCGCCGAGCGCGCCCTGCGCCACCGCGACGGCGATGTTGCCCTTCACGGTCGCCCGCACGACGGTCGTGAACTGGCGGATCAACTGGCTCTTGTGGCGCTCGTCGAGCGGAATGGCGCGACGCACGATCGTGCCGAGGATCGCGCCGTCGCGCAGTAGAAAGAACAGCAGGTAGAGCATCACGCCGAAGCTCACGAGCAACTGTGCCGTGTTCTGGCCGATGCTCACCAGGTTGACGGCGACGAAACGCCCGATTTGGGCCGCGCCGTCGCCAAGCCGTTGCTGGATGGCGTTCAGGTCCTGCACGCCGGCCAGGTCCATCACGCGGTGCACGCTGGCGGGCAGGCGGTCGAGCAGTTGCTGAAAGGCGATGGTGAGTTGCGGCAGATCGGTGCGAAAGCGCACGAGCGCCGCGCTGATTTCCTGGGTGAGCATGCCGACGACGAGCGTGAGCGGCAGAATCACGATCAGCAGTACCAGCGCGAGCGTGATGAGCGCGGCCAGATTGCGCCTGCCGCGCATGTGGGTGAGCAGGCGGCGCTGCACCGGCTGGAACAGTACGGCGAGAATCGTCCCCCAGAACAGGGCGCCGAACAGCGGAAACAGAATCCATCCGAACACCACCGTCACGACGAACAGCATGAGCTGGAAGACCTTGTGCTGGTCGCTACGACTTGACATGGGATTTCCTTGCAGAGGAGGGCGGCGCCGAAAGCGCCTTCACCGTTCTTATATCAGAATCGGGCGACGGGCCGAATTGCGAGAGAATGCGCAGCACGAGCGGATGGCCCTCGCCGCGTCGCGAGCGGATCGCATGGATTTCCTCGTGAACGCCGTCGGGCCGGCCGAGCCAGCGCAGGCCGCGCAGCATCGACACGTCGCCCGCGCCGGTCTCGCTCAACGCAAACACGCCCATGCCGCGCGTGGCGAACACGGCCATGAGCGCGCTGTCCTCGAATTCGCCCACGACGTTCGGGCGGATGCCCTGCGCCTCGAACCACAGATCCAGACGGGCGCGCAGCGCCGAATGTCCGGTGGGCAGCAGGACGGGCAGCGTGCTCAGGCATGCGGGGAAGTGGTCGCGCGACGTATGGCGCACGATCGATGCGGGACCGTACCAGTCCACGGGAGACTCCACCAGGCGCTCACTGGCCAGTCGCAGCGTCGGGTTGTACGGCGCGGGCTGGCTCGCGAGCACGAGGTCGAGCTTGTGGAGGGCGAGTTCGGCGAGCAGTTGCTCGTGCTCGCCTTCGTGGCAGACGAGCCGCAGCGAGGGCGTGTCGAGAACCGGCGCGAGAATCGCGTGCGCGGCGAGCTTCGAGATGCCGTCCGCGAGGCCGACCGCAAGGCGCGCGACGCGCCCGCTTGCCGCTTCACGGACTTCATCCGGAATCGATTGTCCGAGGCGGAAGATCTCCTCGGCCCGCCGGAACGCCGCCTGACCCGACTCGGTCATGGCAACCCCGCGCCCGGCCGGCTTGAGCAACTGATGCCCCAGCGATTTCTCGAGTTCGCGCACCTGGGCGCTGATCGTCTGCACGGCCATGTCCAGACGTTCGGCCGCCCGTGCGAACCCGCCCTCCTTGACGACGACCCAGAAATAGTAAAGATGTCGGTAGTTCAACATGATGGGTGACTTCGAAAAAACCGAACTGTTGTGAAGTATATGGCTGGTTTTTGCGAAGCGTGAGTTGCGTGATGATGCTGTCCTGACTCGCACACTACGCAGAGTGCGGGATAACGAAGGCTCTGAATGCCGCCGGGGACGGCGGCGACGGGCCGATAACCTACGGAAACTCTGGCGCACATATGGACTATCTTCTTGCTTTGGCGGTCGACCCGGCGGTATGGGCGGCGCTCGTCACGCTGGTGGTGATGGAGGTCGTGCTCGGCATCGACAACCTGATTTTCATCTCGATCCTCACCAACAAATTGCCGGAGTCGATGCGTGCGCGCACGCAGCGCATGGGCATTGCGCTGGCGCTGGTCATGCGACTGGCGCTGCTGGGCACCGTGGCGTGGATTGCGAAGCTGACGGCGCCGCTGTTCGAGCTGTTCGGTCACGGTTTTTCGTGGCGAGACCTGATCCTGATCTCGGGCGGGCTGTTCCTTGTCTGGAAGGCCACGAAGGAGATGCATCATCACGTCGCGACGGGGCCGGACGACGCGCATGGCGAACCTGGTGAGGCATCCGCGGGCGGCACGCTCGCGACGATCTCGGCGCGCGCGGCGGTGCTGCAGATCCTCATGCTAGACCTGGTGTTCTCGATCGACAGTATCGTGACGGCGGTGGGCATGACGGAGCACATCCCGATCATGTTCGTGGCTGTGATTGCCGCGGTGACGGCGATGTTGTTCATGGCCGGCCCGCTGTCGCGCTTCATTGCCGCGAACCCGACGGTGGTGATGCTGGCGCTGGGCTTCCTGCTGGTGATCGGCATGACGCTGATCGCGGAAGGCTTTGGCTCGCATATCCCGAAGGGTTACATCTACGCGGCGATGGCGTTCTCGGCGTTCGTCGAAGGGTTGAACATGCTCACGCGACGCGCCAGGGCGCGGCGTGACGCGGCGAGGGCGAAGGTCCTGCACTGAGGCCCACGGCGACGGGACGATGGCGGGACTCTGACCATTCGCCGGATCTGACGTGGTGCCCCGGGCGGTGTCGGCGAGAGCTGGCGCCGCTTTTTTTGCGCGCATGTGCGGAAATGAGACGGAAGAGACCGGAAGAGGACTGGAAGAGAACTGGAAGAGGACTAAGAGGGCGGGAGGATTCGGATTTTTCGAAGTTTTGCGAATGGAAATGCAGGTTTTTTCGTTGAGCTGCCGCCGATACATTGAAGGCGTTGTCTTTTACGTGACGGAGCGAAACGATGAAGTGTCCTGTGTGCGGTACCCCGGACCTGCTGATGACGGAGCGTCAGGGAGTGGAAATCGATTACTGCCCGAGTTGCCGGGGCGTGTGGCTCGATCGCGGCGAGCTGGACAAACTGATCGAGCGCGCGGACGGCGGCGGCACGATGCCGGCGCATCCGGCGCGCGGCGGCGCCGGCGACGAGCGCCTGCCGCGCGAGTATCGTGATCCGCACGACCATCGCGAATACGGCGACGGCGCGCATCGCCGCAGTCCCCAGTATGGTCACGACGGCCGCCGTCGTCACTATGAGCAGCCTCGCAGGAAGAAGTCGCTTTTCGAGATGTTCGATTTCGACTGACGCCGGCCAATGGATGGCCTCGGCTCGCACGACCGTGCCAATGAAAAAGCCAGTCCTGAGGGACTGGCTTTCGCTTCGTGCGACGCGCACAAATGAAAACGGCTTCCATCGCTGGAAGCCGTTCTCGCATTTGGTGGCGAATCAGGGACTCGAACCCCGGACCTGCGGATTATGATTCCGTCGCTCTAACCGACTGAGCTAATTCGCCGTAGAAGAGAGATTATAGGTAGGCCTATATGGACTGTCAACAGTTTTTTGCGAGAATTCGAAAACCGCGGACATGGGCGACGCGCGGCGCCGGGGCCGAGACGGATGGCCGAGACAGAGGGCAGGCGATGCCGTGCCACGTTCATCCAGCGCGCTCGCGCCAAAAAACAACGCCGGAACCCGAAGGCCCCGGCGTTGCCGTCATTGCGTCATCCCGGCCTGGATGACGGGGTGCCCCGTCAGTCGTTGGCGTAGATGTCGACGTCCTTGGTTTCCTTGACGAAGAGCATGCCGATCACGAAGGTCACCAGCGCGATCACGATCGGGTACCAGAGGCCGGAGTAGATGTCGCCCTTGGCGGCCACGATGGCGAAGGCGGTCGCCGGCAGGAAGCCGCCGAACCAGCCGTTACCGATGTGATAGGGCAGCGACATCGACGTATAGCGAATGCGCGTCGGGAACAGCTCCACGAGCATCGCGGCAATCGGGCCGTACACCATCGTCACGAAGATCACCAGAATCGCCAGCAGGATCACGACCATCGGCTTGTTCATCTGCGCCGGGTCGGCCTTCGCCGGATAGCCGTCAGCCTTGAGCGTGGCCGACATGTCGGTCTCGAACGCCTTGGTCTTGTCCTTCGCATCGGCAGCCTTGCCGTCGACCGACTGGATCACCTTGTCGCCGATTTTCACCGACGCGATCGTGCCCGCCGGCGCCGCTTCGTTGTGATAGTTCAGACCGGCGCGCGACAGGTAGCTCTTCGCGATGTCGCACGAACTGGTGAACTTCGAGGTACCGACCGGGTTGAACTGGAACGAGCACTCGTTCGGGTCGGCAATCACCGTGATCGGCGAGCGTGCCGTCGCCGCTTCCAGTGCCGGGTTGGCATAGTGCGTGAGCGCCTTGAAGATCGGGAAGTACAGCAGCGCCGCGAGCAGGCAGCCGGCCATGATGATCGGCTTGCGGCCGATCTTGTCCGACAGTGCGCCGAAGAACACGAAGAACGGCGTGCCGATCAGCAGGCCCAGCGCGATCATGATGTTCGCGGTGTTGCCGTCGACCTTGAGCACCTGCGTCATGAAGAAGAGCGCGTAGAACTGGCCCGTGTACCACACGACCGCCTGACCCGCCGTCAGACCGACCAGCGCCAGGATCACGATCTTCAGGTTCTTCCACTGACCGAAAGATTCGGTGAGCGGCGCCTTCGATGCCTTGCCCTCCGCCTTCATGCGCTGGAACGCCGGCGATTCGTTCAGTTGCAGACGAATCCACAGCGAGATCAGCAGCAGCACGATCGACAGCACGAACGGCACGCGCCAGCCCCAGTCGCCGAACGCCTCTTCACCCATCACCATGCGGGTGCCGAGAATCACGAGCAGCGAGAGGAACAGGCCGAGCGTTGCCGTCGTCTGGATCCACGACGTGTAGAAGCCGCGGCGGCCGTGCGGTGCGTGCTCTGCAACGTAGGTGGCGGCGCCGCCGTACTCGCCGCCCAGCGCCAGGCCCTGCAGCAGACGCATGGCAATGAAGATCACCGGTGCCGCGATGCCCCACGAAGCGTAGCTCGGCAGCAGGCCGACCACCAGCGTCGACAGACCCATCAGAGTGATGGTGACGAGGAACGTGTACTTGCGGCCAACCAGATCGCCGATGCGGCCGAACACGATGGCGCCGAACGGGCGCACCGCGAAGCCGGCGGCGAACGACAACAGCGTGAAGATGAAGGCCGCCGTCGGGTTGATGCCGGAGAAGAAATGCTTGCTGATGAAGGCGGCCAACGAACCGGCCAGATAAAAGTCGTACCACTCGAACACCGTGCCCAGCGACGACGCGAAGATGACCTTCCGTTCTTCCGCGGTCATCGGCGCATGGGTGGTGGCTGTCGTTGCAGTAGCCATGCGGTTGTCTCCTGTAATGTAAGCACGCCCCTGGGACACGCCCGGGCCGTTGCAACTGATTATTGGAGGACAACCTTACCGCCGTCTGACGCGAAACTGACTCGAAGCTTACGCGGCTAGGGACTTACCCTCGACTTTGGCCCGATTTCGAACGTATTTGACGTACTTTCGTCACGCATGCGGGTTTTCGATAGGCTCCGCAAGCGGCAGGGTTACGCGAATGAGCGTGCCCGTTGCTTCGGGGTGCTGTGCGTCGACGTGATCGAGCACGCTCACCTCGCCGCGATGAATCTGCACGATCTCGCGCACGATGGCGAGCCCGAGACCGCTGCCGTCGCTGTCGCTGCCGAGAATGCGATAGAAGCGCTCGAACACGCGCGGGCGCTCCGCGGCCGGAATGCCGGGCCCCGTATCTTCCACCTCCAGATGGACGAAGCCGTCGGACGCCTCGTGGCGCAGCCGCACCGTTACCTTGCCGCCGGCCGGGGTGTAGCGGATCGCGTTGTCGATCAGGTTGTTGAGCAACTCGCGCAACATCACCGGCTGGCCCGACAGATGCACGGGGAAGGGCGGCTCCTCGAAGCCGAGGTCGATGCGTTTGGCAAAGGCCGCCTGGAACCAGTCCTGCATGGCGCTGCGCGCGAGCAGACTCAGATTGACGGGCGTAAAGGCGGCGGCGTCGTTGGCGCTGTTCTCGGCGCGAGCCAGTGCGAGCAACTGGTTGACGAGGCGTGCGGCCTGCTCGGAGCTCGCGGCGATCTGCGAGAGCGAACGGCGCAGCTCGTCCGGCGAGGTCTGGCGCAGCGCGAGCTCCGCCTGCATGCGCAGGCCGGCAAGCGGTGTCTTGAGTTGATGCGCCGCGTCCGCGATGAAGCGTTGCTGCAGCTTCATGTTCTGTTCCAGTCGCTCGAGCAGATCGTTCAACGAATTGACGAGCGGGGCGATCTCCGGCGGCGCCTGCCGGGCTTCGAGCGGCGACAGATCGTCGGGCCGCCGCGCGCGAATGTGCTCCTGCAGCGCATGCAGCGGCGCGAGGCCGCGCGAGAGCCCGAACCAGACGAGCACGATTGCCAATGGCAGGATCACGAACTGCGGCAGGATCACGCCCTTGATGATCTCGTTGGCCAGTTGGCTGCGCTTGTCGAGTGTCTCCGCGACCTGCACGAGAGCCATGCTGCCGGGGGGATCCATGCGCGGCAGATCGACGTAGGTGAAGGCGACGCGAATGTCGTTGCCGCCGACCGTCTCGTCGCGAAACTGCACGACGCCGGGCTGCGGCCGGTCGTCTTCATGCGGTAGCGGCAGCTCGGCCGTCCCGGCGACGAGTTCGCCCTTCGCGCCGAGCACCTGGAAGTCGACGTTGTCGGTGGCGTCCGCGCGCAGCAGATCGCGTGCGGGCATGGGCAACGTGAGCGTGACTTGCCCGCGATCCGAGTGCACCTGCTGGGCGAGCACGTAGGTATTGGTCTCCAGGGCGCGGTCGAACGGGCCGTTGGCAATCGACTTCGCGACGAGATACGTCACCGCGATGCTCATCGGCCAGAGCAACAGCAGGGGCGCGAGCATCCAGTCGAGAATCTCGCCGAACAGCGAGCGCGGCGGCGGCTCGGCCTCGCGCTCGAGCGGTGCGCCGAAGCCCTGGCGCGCAAAGGGATCGGCGTAGGGGTCGAAGGGGTCCGCGTCGGGCGCGCGAATGCCGTCTGCCGGACGGACCGGATCGGCCGGAGTGACCGGGGCGCGACGGTGATGGCGAAGGCTCAGACGCATCGGGCGGGCGGACTGGGAGAGCGAAATTGCCGGGACGGCGAGGGTTCAGGGATGACGTTGCCGGCGGAGGGCGGTCCGCGGGCGGCTCGGCCCGCCTCGGCGCCTGCCGTCGTCAGGCACCCGCTCAGCCCTCGCGCGCCGAATCCCGCAATGGACTTCGCAATAACTTCGTAACAAGTTCGTAATGGATCGCATGAATCGGATCGCACGAGTCGCCCGGTGCGGCGACATGCGCGGACTCAGGCGGCGTTGGCAGGCGCGGAAGCTGGCTTCTCCAGACAATACCCCAATCCGCGGATGGTGGCGATGCGCACGCCGCTCGGCTCGATTTTCTTGCGCAACCGATGCATGTACACCTCGATGGCGTTGTTGCTCACTTCTTCGCCCCAGCCGCACAGATGGTCGACAAGCTGTTCCTTCGAGACCAGACGGCCGGTGCGCAGCAACAGCACTTCGAGCAGTTCGAGCTCGCGCGCGGAGAGGTCGAGCATCTGCTCGTTGATATAGGCGGTGCGTCCGACCTGGTCGAAACTGAGCGGGCCATGGCGGATGACGGTGGAGCCGCCGCCGGCGCCACGCCGGGTCAGCGCCCGCACGCGCGCTTCGAGCTCCGCCAGTGCGAACGGCTTGGCCATGTAGTCGTCGGCGCCCAGGTCGAGGCCCTTCACGCGGGCGTCGACGCTGTCGGAGGCGGTCAGGATCAGAACGGGCAGATGGGAATTGCGGGCGCGCAGCCGGCGCAGAACTTCGTGACCCGGCAGGCGGGGCAGACCGAGGTCGAGAATCAGCAGATCGAACGTCTGGGCCGAAAGAGCGGAGTCGGCTTCGAGCCCGGTTTTGACGTGATCGACGGCGTAGCCCCCCTGGCGCAGCGAGCGGGTCAGGGCATCGGCCAGAATGCTGTCATCCTCTGCGATGAGAATTCGCATGGGCGTGATAGGCTTGTGTAGGCACCGAAGCCTGACGGCTGCGGTGTGTCTCCTGTGATGTTGCGGCGCGTGGTTCGCGGCTTTTTTTCTCGTTTCGGCGCTTTCGGACAACAGGCACTTGCAAAGAGCACTGGTTTTTTATACAGTACCGGCATTCACGCCTCACTCGAGCCGTCTCGCTCATCATATCAAAGGACGATTCATGGAAGAAAGCAAGAAAGGGTCTGCCAATCTGTCGGCCGAGAAAGGCAAGGCGCTCGCCGCCGCCCTCGCGCAGATCGAGAAGCAATTCGGCAAGGGCTCGATCATGCGTCTGGGCGACGGCGAGGTCGAAGCCGACATCCAGGTCGTCTCGACCGGCTCGCTGGGTCTGGACATCGCGCTCGGCGTCGGCGGTCTGCCGCGCGGCCGCGTGATTGAAATCTACGGCCCGGAATCGTCGGGCAAGACCACGCTCACGCTGCAGGTCGTGGCGGAAATGCAGAAGCTTGGCGGCACCTGCGCGTTCATCGATGCGGAACACGCGCTCGACGTCGGCTACGCCAGCAAGTTGGGCGTCTCCGTGCCGGATCTGCTGATTTCGCAGCCGGACACGGGCGAGCAGGCCCTGGAAATCGCCGACGCACTGGTGCGCTCGGGCTCGATTGACCTCATCATCATCGACTCGGTCGCGGCACTGGTGCCGAAGGCCGAAATCGAAGGCGAAATGGGCGACTCGCTGCCGGGTCTGCAGGCGCGTCTGATGTCGCAGGCGCTGCGCAAGCTCACCGGTACGATCAAGCGCACGAACTGCACGGTGATCTTCATCAACCAGATTCGTATGAAGATCGGTGTGATGTTCGGCAACCCGGAAACGACGACGGGCGGCAACGCGCTGAAGTTCTATTCCTCGGTGCGCCTGGACATCCGCCGTATCGGTTCGATCAAGAAGGGCGACGAGGTGGTCGGTAACGAAACCCGCGTCAAGGTCGTCAAGAACAAGGTGTCGCCGCCGTTCCGCGAAGCGATTTTCGACATCCTCTACGGTCAGGGTATTTCGCGCGAAGGCGAGATCATCGACCTGGGGGTGAGCGCGAAGATCGTCGAGAAGGCCGGCGCCTGGTACAGCTACAACGGCGAGAAAATCGGCCAGGGCAAGGACAATGCGCGTGAGTTCCTGCGCGAGAATCCGGAAGTCGCCCGCGAGATCGAGAACAAGGTGCGCGCGTCGCTGGGGGTGACGGCGATCAACGAAACCGGCGAGATCGAAGAAGAAGACGACGAAGTCTGAGGACCTCGGAGTCGGGACGGCAACGCGAAGCTTTGCGGCGGCGCGTTGCCGTTTTTTGTTTCTGCCACTGATTGCATGACGAAGATGCTGCAGATCGCGTGTCGCACTGCACCCCATTGAGGCCATGATCCACCGCCGTCCGCCCCGAGATCCGAACGCGCCGCCCCCGCCGGGCGACGAGGCCGTCGCGGCCAGGCCGTCGCGCAAACCCGCGCTGAGCCTCAAGGGGCGGGCGTTGTCCTACCTCGCGCGCCGCGAGTACAGCCGCGCCGAGTTGCGCCGCAAGCTGCTTCCCTATGCCGACGCCGAGGATCCCGACGCGCTGGAGCGCCTGCTCGACAACCTGGAGCACGAGCGCTGGCTCTCCAACGAGCGCTTCGCGCAGAGTGTGCTCAATCGCCGGGCGTCCCGGCTAGGGACGACGCGCATCGTCAACGAACTCAAGCAGCATCAGGTCGATGCGCAGACGGTGGCGGAGCTTGCCGAACAATTGCGCAGCACCGAGTTGGCCCGCGCCCGGGCCGTGTGGCAAAAAAAGTTCGGCGAGGTGGCCACCACGCCCGAAGCGAGGGCCAGACAGATGCGTTTTCTGGCCTCGCGCGGCTTCTCGCGTACCGTTATCAGCAAAATCGTGCGTGGCGTGGACGACTTTTCCGACGATCTCTGACCTCTCATCCCCTCCATTTTCTGATGGATGTGCCGCGATTCATCGCCGAAAAACGGGCAACGCCCGTCGCGCACGAGCCGACCTGAACGACAACGCCCGCTGGGGCGGACTCCCGCGTGACGCGTCACTTCTCGGTTATCGCCATTTGGCGTTGCACCATACCGTCGGCGACCCGCCAATTTTGATAACCCGACCGATGGGTCGGGTAATTCGGCCTTATGCGGCGGGCTTCTGCTGCGCTGCGGCAGTCCCGCCGGCCGCCTATGCTAGAATCAAGATCTTTCCGCGTTCATGCATTGCACACTCCCGCATGCCGCTCTCCGCGCCTGCCCCTCGTACTCTGCGTCACCGTCGCACGATCGCTGTCGAAGCGTTTTCGCGCGACGACGGCCTATGGGACATCGAAGCCTGTCTGACCGATCACAAGGATCGGGATTTTGCATTGGCGACGGGACTTCGCAAGGAAGGCACGCCGATCCACGAACTGCGGCTGCGTCTGACGATCGACGAGAACTTCGAAGTGCATGACGCCGAGGCCGTCTCCGACTGGGTGCCATATCCCGGCATTTGTGACCAGATCGGCCCGCAATACCGTAAGTTGATTGGTCTTAATCTGCGCTTCGGCTTTCGCCGCGCGGTTCGCGAGCGCCTTGGCGGCGCCGCCGGCTGCACCCATCTCACGGAACTCTGCAGCGTCCTGCCCACGGCAGCGATTCAGGCCTTTGCCGGTGTGGTGATTCATACGCCGGACACGGCGGCCAACGATGCCGATAACGCGGCGCCCCCTTTCCAACTCGGACATTGTCACGCCCTGCGGTTTGATGGCGAGGCGGTGCGCCGGTTCTACCCGCGCTGGTTCAACGGCCGCGCAAACGATCGAGCGAACGAGCCCTCGACGCCCGCCACGACAGAAGCGGAGCGCGACGGTGTCTCGACTCGCACGCTCGAACCCAAACTTCCAACTCAGCAAGAAGGGAATCACGCATGAAGATTCATGAGTATCAAGGCAAGGAAATCCTCCGGAAATTCGGAGTCGCGGTGCCCCGCGGCATTCCGGCGTTTTCCGTGGACGAGGCCGTGAAGGCAGCCGAGGAACTCGGCGGTCCGGTTTGGGTGGTCAAGGCCCAGATCCACGCGGGCGGTCGCGGCAAGGGCGGCGGCGTGAAGGTTGCCAAGTCGATCGAGCAAGTGCGTGAATACGCTGGCCAGATCCTCGGCATGCAGCTGGTCACGCACCAGACCGGTCCGGAAGGTCAGAAGGTCAATCGCCTGCTGATCGAAGAAGGCGCCGACATCAAGAACGAACTGTACGTCAGCCTCGTGGTCGACCGCATCTCGCAGAAGATCGTGCTGATGGGTTCGAGCGAAGGCGGCATGGACATCGAAGAAGTCGCCGAAAAGCACCCGGAACTGATCCACAAGGTGATCGTCGAGCCGTCGGTCGGCCTGACCGACGCGCAAGCCGACGACCTGTCGAAGAAGATCGGCATTCCGGACGCTTCGATCCCGCAAGGTCGCGCGATCCTGCAGGGTCTGTACAAGGCGTTCTGGGAAACGGACGCCTCGCTGGCCGAAATCAACCCGCTCAACGTGAGCAGCAACGGCACGGTCACCGCGCTGGACGCCAAGTTCAACTTCGATTCGAACGCCCTGTTCCGTCATCCGGAAATCGTCGCCTACCGCGACCTGGACGAAGAGGATCCGGCTGAAGTCGAAGCGTCGAAGTTCGATCTGGCCTACATCTCGCTCGACGGCAACATCGGCTGCCTGGTGAACGGCGCCGGTCTGGCCATGGCGACGATGGACACCATCAAGCTGTTCGGCGGCGAGCCGGCCAACTTCCTGGACGTGGGCGGTGGCGCCACGACCGAGAAGGTCACCGAAGCGTTCAAGATCATGCTGAAGAACCCGAACCTGACCGCCATTCTGGTCAACATCTTCGGCGGCATCATGCGTTGCGACGTCATCGCCGAGGGCGTGATCGCTGCATCGAAGGCCGTCTCGCTGAAGGTGCCGCTGGTCGTGCGCATGAAGGGCACGAACGAGGACCTGGGCAAGAAGATGCTCGCCGAGTCCGGCCTGCCGATCATCTCTGCGGACAGCATGGAAGAAGCTGCCCAGAAGGTTGTCGCGGCTGCCGCAGGCAAGTAACCAGAACTGTCGAAGCCGCAGCGGCGTGCCGCCCGCAGGGGCCGCGCGAGCGCTGTCAGGCAACCGGATGAAGGAAATCAAGCAATGTCGATTCTGATCAACAAAGACACCAAGGTCATCACCCAAGGTATCACTGGCAAGACCGGCCAGTTCCATACCCGCATGTGCCGCGAATACGCGAACGGCAAGAATGCGTTCGTCGCCGGCGTGAACCCGAAGAAGGCTGGCGAAGACTTCGAGGGCATTCCCATTTACGGCTCGGTCAAGGAAGCCAAGGAACAAACCGGCGCGACCGTCTCGGTGATCTACGTCCCGCCCGCAGGCGCTGCCGCCGCGATCTGGGAAGCCGTCGAAGCCGACCTGGACCTGGCGATCTGCATCACGGAAGGGATTCCCGTGCGCGACATGATCGAAGTGAAGGACCGTATGCGCCGCGAAGGTCGCAAGACCCTGCTGCTCGGCCCGAACTGCCCGGGCGTGATCACGCCGGACGAGCTCAAGATCGGCATCATGCCGGGTCACATCCACAAGAAGGGCCGCATCGGCGTGGTGTCGCGCTCGGGCACGCTGACCTACGAAGCCGTGGGCCAGCTGACCGCGCTGGGCCTGGGCCAGTCGACCGCCGTCGGTATCGGTGGCGACCCGATCAACGGCCTGAAGCACATCGACGTCATGAAGATGTTCAACGACGATCCGGATACGGACGCCGTGATCATGATCGGTGAAATCGGTGGTCCGGACGAAGCGACGGCCGCCGAGTGGATCAAGGGCAACATGAAGAAGCCGGTCGTCGGCTTCATCGCTGGCGTGACGGCGCCTCCGGGCAAGCGCATGGGCCACGCCGGCGCGCTGATCTCGGGTGGTGCCGATACGGCCGAAGCCAAGCTGGCCATCATGGACGCCTGCGGTATCAAGGTGACCAAGAACCCGTCGGAAATGGGCCGTCTGCTCAAGTCGGTGCTGTAATATCCGCCGCACGACCGCGCGCGGGCTGCCGGAACCGGCGGCCGCGCGAGAGGTCTTCAAGAAGGGAGCCCGGAGCCTCGGGCTCCCTTTTTTGCTCTTGCCGTATCCCTGACGTTACCGTTTTTCGCTTCCGAGGATTTTCCCGCCATGCTTGCGTTCTTTGCCGAGCTGAACTGGGCCGCGGTCCTGCAGATCATCATGATCGACATCCTGCTGGGTGGCGACAATGCCGTGGTGATCGCGCTCGCCTGCCGCAACCTGCCGGCCAAACAGCGGCTGCAGGGCGTCGTGTGGGGGACCGTCGGCGCGATCGTGCTGCGCGTGATTCTGATCGCGTTTGCCGTGACGCTGCTCGAAGTTCCCTATCTGAAGGCGCTGGGCGGGGTGCTGCTGCTCTGGATCGGGGTCAAGTTGCTCGTGCCCGACCATGACGCGCACGACAGCGTGAAGCCCGCCGACAAACTGTGGACGGCGGTGAAAACCATCATCGTCGCCGACCTCGTGATGAGCATCGACAATGTGATCGCGATTGCCGGCGCCGCGCAAGGGGCGGCCGACCATCACCAGTTGCCGCTCGTGATCTTCGGTCTGCTCGTGAGCATTCCGCTGATCGTCTGGGGCTCGCAACTGGTCCTCAAGGCGCTCGATCGTTTCCCCGTCATCGTGATCGCCGGCGCAGGCCTGCTCGGCTGGATCGCCGGCGGCCTCATCGTCTCCGATCCGGGCATCGGCCCGTGGCTGCAACTGCCGGGCGCCGCGGCCGAATACACCCACTACGTGGCCGCAGCGGCCGGGGCCGTGCTCGTCGTGGCGCTGGGGCTCGTGCTCAAGCGCCGCAGCGAGGCCCGTCAAACGCGTGCAACCTCTTCCGAGTAACGCGGTCCATTGCGGTGGCGGACGCCGGGCGTCCGCCATGACATTGTGGGAAGACGCACGCCCGGCTCGGACGAATCGTCCGGCCCGTCACTAGGACGATTCTCCGTACCCGCACGGCGCCGCCCGATTTTGATCTGTGGCAGGGCTCGCGCCCCAGGGCGTGTGGCATACTCCGCCCACTTCCCCCCGACGAGCGCCGTCCCATGTCCGGACAGCGCGTCCGTTTCGTTTTCAATGCTTTCGCTGGGAGTTACACAATGCGTCGTTTCGGCCACCGGACCACCGGTATCGCCAAGTCCCGGGGCTTCACCCTGATCGAGCTGATGATCGTGCTGGCGATCATCGGTGTTCTGGTCACGGCTGGAGTGCCTTATCTGCAGAATTATCTGGTGCGCGCCAGGGTCGTCGAGGGGTTGGGGGCCGCTGCATCGGCCAAGGCGCTCGTAAGCGAGAACGCCATGCATGGCGCGCCGTTCAACAGCGGCTGGCAGGCACCGAGCGCCACGGACAACGTGAGCGGCGTGACCATCGATTCCGCGAGCGGCAATGTGACGGTCGCCTACACGCAACGCGCCGGCGACGGTGCGATCGTGCTGGTGCCCACAAGCACCGGCGCACAAGGCCGGCAGGAGGCGCTCACGGTCGGCAAGGCGCCCGAGGGGCAGATCGTCTGGACCTGCTACGCCCAGGGCCGCGAAGGCGCGCCGGGCGGGGCAACGTTGCCCGCCAAGCTGGCCCCGCCGGAATGCCGGGGCGCCAAGGCCGCCGAGACCGGGGCCTGAGAGTGACCGGCGCACAGGCTGCACGGCGCGGCGCTGCCGCGCTCCCGGCAGCCTGGCGCGTCGTTTGCGCGGGCGGTTGCTTGATGCGCGCGAGGCGCGCGAGGCGTGAAATGGCTGCCCTCGGGCGGCCATTTTTCGTTATGCTTGCGCATCTTTCCACCGGTGCATTGCACGGCGACGACCTTGTTTCCTCCACTGCTGCTTTCGCTGATCGGGCTCACGCTGGCCCTGATCTGGGCCTTGCCCTATAACCTCGTCAAGCACACGTATCCGATCTCGACGTTCTACTCGGAGACGCTGGCCTTCGCGCTGTTCGCGCTGCTCGGCGCACTGTCGATGGTGGCCGTGTGGCAGCGCGACTCGCGCGTGCTGCGCATGCCGCGTGTGACGTGGATGCCGCTGGCGTTCGTCGGCGTGATCCTGGTGCAGCGCGCGATGCTGTCCACCGAGCTGCCGCAGTTGATGATGACGGCGCTGCTCTACGGCGTGGCGATGATCGTGGCCGTGAGCGCAGGCTTCTGGCTGGCGCAACTGGGCTGGCGCGGCGTGCTCATGCGATGGAGCGCCGTGGCGCTCACGCTGGGCGGACTATACGCCGTGGCGGCACAGCTCGTGCAGGCGTTTCATCTGGAGTCACATGTGCCGTGGCTCGTCGCGAGATATACGGTGTCGGTCGCGCGACGGCTCTTCGGCAACATGTACCAGCCGAATCACCTGGCGACGTATCTGTCGCTGGCCAGCGCCGGTGCCTTCTATCTCTGGTATCAACGCAAATTGCCGGCGTGGGCCTGGCTGCTCGCCAGTGCAGTGTTAGACCTCGGCATCTGCCTGACAGGCTCGCGCACGCCATGGCTGCAACTGGCGCTCATGTCGACGTTCGGCCTGTGGCTCGTATGGATCGAACGCGCGGAGTCAGCGCGCAACGTCCGTCGCCCCATGCGCTGGTTCGTTCCCGTCGCGATCCTGCCCTTGCTCGCCGCGATGACGATGTTCGTCGGCTGGGCAAACGTCGCCTGGGGATGGCAGCTCGACGGCAGCGCCGTGGCCCGCATGCATCAGGCGGGCCAGGTCACGGGGCGCCTGAATCTGTGGGAATACGGATTGGCCATCTTCCGCGAGCATTGGCTCTTTGGCGCCGGCTGGTCGAACTACATCGACGCGCAATTCGCGCTGGTCGACAAGCTCGGCCCGGTCGAGATGGCCGACAACGCCCATAACGTGCTGATCGATCTGCTGGCGAAGACGGGCCTCGTCGGCACGCTGCTCGTGCTGCTGCCGCTGGTGTTCTGGTTCGCGCGCGCGGTGCGCGGCATCAAGACGCCGCCCGTCGCCTTCGCATTCATTTTGCTGGGCATGCTCGCCGTGCATGCGATGCTCGAGTATCCGCAGCACTATGCGTTCTTCCTGCTGCCTGCACTGTTCCTGCTCGGCTTGTGCGAGACGAAACCCATCGACAGCGTGTCGCCGACGGCGACCGGCGCCGTCAACGGCGTGATCGTGGTGTTCGCGTGCGTGGCGATTCCGTGGCTGTACGGCGACTATCAGCGTGTCGAAGTGGCGTACCGGGCGGGCAAGATCGACGCTTACCGCACGGATCCGGCATTGTTCTTTGCGCCGTATGGCGACTATGCGGTGACGGGGGCGCTCTTTCTCAATCGCGACCAGCTCGACGAGAAGCTTGCCGCGCATCGCGAAGCCCTGGCGCTTGGTGCGGGGCCGACGATGATCAAGCGCTACATCGTGCTGCTTGCGCTGGCCGGTCGCAACGACGAGGCGATGGACGACATCACGCGTCTGAAGAACTACAACTCGCTGATCTTCGAAGCGCAATACGCCGCGCTCGTGCGCATGCTGCGCGCCCAGGGCGACGAACTCAAGCCGTTCACGCGGCACGTGATCGAGACATGGGGGCGGCCGAAGGGCGAGGGGGCCGGCGAGTGCGATGGGTGCGACGACGAAGCGATGGCACCGGTGCATGGCGCGTCGCGACGCGTCTCCTGAGCGGAGGCCTGGCGCGGCGAACGCACGCGCTTCAAAGAAGAACGCCCGCGGATCCGCGGGCGTTTTTCATGGTCCTTCGGGAAACGGACGGTATCGCCGCGGCGTGCGCCGACCCGTTCGGGTATCAGGCATCACCGGCTTCGATGTCCTGATCGGTCTCTTCACTGCGCGCCCAGAAGAAGCGGTCGGGAAAGTGCCGGCCCATGCCGGGACGGAAGGCGTTCTCCAGCACCTGCTGCAGGTACTCCTGCGCTTCGCGCACGGCCTCGGGAACGGCCAGCCCATTGGCGAGCATGGCCGCCACGGCTGCGGCGAGCGTGTCGATCGCGCCGGCGACGTTGTTCGCCGGGCGTTCCCACGCGTCCTCGCGCACGACGCCGCCGTCGCTGTAGAGCGTATGCGTGAACTGCGGGGCGTTGCCATCGCTCACCAGCACGAATTCGCAGCCCCCTTCGAGCAGCAGGCTCACCGCCTCGTCGAGCGACAGGTTTTCGTTCTCCGATGCGGCCTGCGCGAGGGCGATCGCGCTGGCCGGGCTCACGACGAGCACGCTCGCTTGCGGCACGAGCAGGCTGGCGGTGGCTTCGCGCAATTCGTCGGCGGAGAGCAGATGATCGCCCGCCAGCCCGAAGTCGGGCGCGACCACGAGCGGCGTTTCATCGTAATCGGCCACGATTTCCGCGATGGCCGCAACGTTTTCGGCGTTGATCGCGCTGCCGACCTTGAACGCGGCGATCGGCATGTCCTCGAGCAGCATGCGCGCCTGGTCGCCGATCCAGTCGGGATCGATCGGCTGCACGTCGTCGCAGGCGCGCGAATCCTGCGAGGAGTAGCCGGTCAGGACCGAGACGCCATAGCCGCCCATGCTCGCGAACGTGAGCAGGTCGGCCTGCACGCCGGTTGCCGAAGTAGGGTCGGAGAGTCCGAAGGTCAGGAGGATGGGAGGGGATTCAGTGTGCATGGAGGCAGGATAGACGGCGATCTGGTCAGGCTTGGGGTTCGTTGGTACCATCACGCCTTAAATGCCCGTTTCGGAGCGCTTTCCAGCGCCGTGGGCGGTTCCTGCCGGGCCATGGACCGGCAGGGCGCTCACGACACCCTCCGGCATCTGCGCCGGGGTGCCCGAAGCGGTTGACAAGCCATTGTAACGGAACGCTCGTCGCTGAAGAAAGAATGGAATACAAGAGCTGGATGTGCCTGATTTGCGGCTGGATCTACGACGAACAGGCAGGTTTGCCCGACGAGGGCATCGCGCCCGGCACGCGCTGGGAAGACGTGCCGATCAACTGGACCTGTCCCGAGTGCGGCGCGCGCAAGGAAGACTTCGAGATGGTGCAGATCTGAGGCCGGACGGCGCTGCCGTCCGCCCGACCGGATGCCCGCGCCGCGCCAGCATTTTCCGACGTACCCGCCCGCCGTCGCGCCGGGCAACCGGCTGACGGTGCGGCAAACTCCCCGCCCGAATTCACGAAGACTGGCCTCGCGGCCTGGAGATGGCCTATGGTGACGCCGCAAACGCCTCCCGACAGCACGCCTTCGCGCGACATGCCGCTGTGGCGCCTGCCCGACGTGGCCGACGCGCTCACGCAGGCCTCGGACGCGTGGTCGAATGGTCCGGCAGCGGCGCTCGGTCCCCTGCGCCGCGCCAACCGTCTGCTGCAGGCGAGCGGGCATGCCGATTGGGCGCTGCATGGCGAGCGTCTGGTGCAGGCCATCGCCGAAGCCGCATACGGCGAGCCCGGCGGTCAGGACGTTCAGCGCAATGCGTTGCGTCAGTTCGAACGCGACATCTGGCGCGCAGGCGCCGCGCCCACCGTGCCCACCGCCACCGTGCCTACTGCGCCCCCTGCGCCCCCTGCGCCCCCTGCGCCCACCGCGCCCGCCGCGGAAGCCCCTGCCGAGAGCGCCAATGGGGCCGAACCCGGCAAGCCGGGCCGTTGGCCCGGCGAGCCGACAACCGGCGAGTTGCGCATGGCCGGCTGGGCCATTGCCCGCCCGCGTCTGCATGGGCTGCCGCCCGGCACGGCGCCGTTGCGCGCCGACGTCGAACGGGTGCTGCTGAGACTGTTGCGGCCGGATGCCGATGTCACCGACACGACCGCCGCCCTCGGCGAGCTGGCCGATCTCGCCGCCGACCTTCACCGCGCAGGCGCGAGCGCGCCGCTCGATTACTGGCGTCTGGCCGCGGCCTGGTTGCGGTTCGTGCGGGCCCCCCTGAGTCTGGCCGACAAGCGGCAACTCGGGCGAATGAACATGGCGTTGCGCAGGCAACTGGCCCGCCCCGGCGTGCCGGGCAGCGCGGAGGCGGCAGCCTCTGCCGCACCCGCGGCCGCCGCGGCAGGCAAAAACGCGGCGCAAGCCGTGCCGGGTCACGATCTGATCGAGGCTCTCGCCACCTGGAACGCACAGGCGCCCGACAGTTGGCTGGGCACGCTGCTGGCCGACTTCGGCGTGCTGCGCCGGGCGGCTCATTTGCCCGAACCGCTCGTCGATGCCGCACAGGCGGGCCAGAAGCAGGGGGCCGGCAGCAGTTCACGGGACTGGCTGCGTATCGGGCCGCTCGCGGTGCGTCAGGACGTCTGCCAGACGTATCTGAGCCTTGCCGACGAGGCCCTCCCGAATTTGAGCGATCCCGCCGTGGCCGCGCGCGTGGCCGAGTATTCGGCCGCGATCGGGCTGGCGCCGGTTGCGCGGCTGGCCGCAGCGGTGGCCGCCACCGGGGAGCGCCTGGCGGCTTCCCCGCCCGCGGAGCCCGGCGGGCCGGCCGCGCTGGCGATGACGGTCAAGGCGCTGCGCGGCATGCTGCATCAATTTGCCGCCGACACGTACCCCGAGCCTCGCCCGGACCTGATCGCCGAGATGGCGATGTGGCGCGAGCGCGCGCTGGACGCCAGTGTGTTCGGGCAGCGGCTCGTCACCGCACGCGACGTTCCGTGATAAAGTCGGCGAAAGGGCTGCCGCTGGCGGCCGATGGCCGTACCACGATGCGCAAAGCGTTCGTCCGCTGACGGGCCGCCGGCGAGTGCCGCGCGGGCCCACCCGGTGCCGAGGCACCGGTGACGGGGCGAGCGACCGGGCAGCAGACCGTCACCAGGCTCCGATAAACTCTGGCCATATGCCGAACGACCGTATCAACCTCACCAATCAATTCCTCATCGCCATGCCGGGCATGGCGGACCCGACGTTTTCCGGCACTGTCGTGTACCTGTGCGAGCACAGCGAAAAAGGCGCGATCGGGCTGGTCATCAATCGTCCCACCGACATCGATCTGAAGTCGCTGTTCGAGCGGCTCGATCTGAAGCTCGAAATCGATCCGCTGGCGAGCCAACCGGTGTTCTTCGGCGGTCCCGTGCAAACCGAGCGTGGCTTCGTGCTGCACGAGGCCACCGGTACGGCGTACAGTTCGTCGCTGTCGGTGCCGGGCGGGCTCGAAATGACGACGTCCAAGGATGTGCTCGAAGCCGTGGCCAACGGCGAAGGGCCGGGCCGCTTCCTGCTCACGCTTGGCCATTCGGGCTGGAGCGCCGGGCAGCTCGAGGACGAGATCAGCCGCAACGGCTGGCTGACGGTCGCCGCCGATCCGGGCATCGTGTTCGACGTGCCGCCCGCCGAGCGCTTCGACGCCGCGCTGGCACTGCTCGGCGTGACGTCGTCCATGCTCTCCGCCGACGCGGGTCACGCATGACGGCAGGCAGCGCCACGGTGCTCGCTTTCGATTACGGCGAGCGCCGGATCGGCGTCGCGATCGGCAATCAGATGCTGCGCGAGGCGCGCGCGCTGACCGTCATCGCTAATCTCAACCGCGAAGTGCGATTTGCCGAGACCGGCAAGCTGATCGCCGAGTGGCAGCCGGGGCTGATCGTCGTCGGCCTGCCGTGCCATCCGGACGGCACGCCGCACGACATGACCCAGCAAGCCAAGCGCTTCGGCAACCAGCTCAATGGACGTTTCAACGTGCCCGTCGTCTGGGTCGACGAGCGCTACTCGTCGGTGGCGGCAGCCGCCGCGCTGGCCGAGGCCGGCGTCAAGCGCTCGCCAAAGACCTCAAAGACCTCGCTCGATGCCGAGGCCGCCCGCATCATCCTTCAGCAATATTTCGACGAGCATGTCCCTGCCTGAGGTTATGTCCGCCGCCGCATTGCGCCATGCCCATTGCGCCGCTTCCCCGCCCTCGGAGGCCGCGCATGGCTAACGGAATCCTCGGGCGACGCGGCCATCCCCAGCTCACCCGCAACGGCGAACTCAAGCATCTGCTCACGGTGGAAGGGCTGCCGCGCGCCGTGATCCTGCACATCCTCGACACGGCGGCGCAGTTCGTCAGCGTCAACGATGCGGACGTGAAGAAGGTTCCGCTGCTGCGCGGCAAATCGGTCTTCAACCTGTTCTTCGAGAACTCCACGCGCACGCGCACGACGTTCGAAATCGCCGCGGCACGGTTATCGGCCGATGCGCTGAATCTGAATGTCAATGCGTCGTCGACGAGCAAGGGCGAAACGCTGCTCGACACCATCGGCAACCTCTCGGCGATGCACGCCGATCTGTTCGTCGTGCGTCATGCACAGGCGGGCGCTCCGTACCTGATCGCCGGGCACTGTGCGCCGCACGTGCACGTCATCAATGCGGGCGACGGGCGTCATGCGCATCCGACGCAGGGGCTGCTCGACATGTACACCATTCGTCACCACAAGGGCGAATTCCAGAACCTGACGGTGGCGATCGTCGGCGACATCCTGCATTCGCGTGTCGCACGCTCCGACATCCACGCGCTGACGACGCTGGGCGTGCCCGAAGTGCGCGCCATCGGCCCGCGCACGTTGCTGCCCACGGGGCTAGAGCAACTGGGCGTTCGTGTGTTTCACGACATGGACGAAGGGCTGCGCGGCGTCGACGTGATTATCATGCTGCGCCTGCAGAACGAACGCATGAACGGTGCGCTGTTGCCGTCGGCGGCGGAGTACTTCAGGTACTACGGCCTGACCCCGCAGCGCCTGGCGCTGGCCAGGTCGGATGCCATCGTGATGCATCCGGGCCCGCTCAATCGGGGCGTGGAGATCGATTCAGCCGTCGCCGACGGGCCGCAATCGGTCATTCTCGAACAAGTGTCGTTCGGCATTGCCGTGCGCATGGCGGTGATGAGCATCGTTGCCGCGAACCACGGATGAGGGCGCGATGAAACTGCATCTGAAGGGCGGCCGATTCATCGACCCCGCCACCCGAACCGATCGCGCGCAGGACGTTTTCATCGCCGACGGCAAGATCGTTGCACTGGACGCGGCGCCTGCCGATTTCACGGCGGAGCAAACCGTCGACGTCGCGGGCGCGATCGTGATGCCAGGGCTCGTCGATCTCGCCGCACGGCGAGTGACGGCAGCCAGCGAGGCCGCTGCGGCGCTCGCGGGCGGCGTGACCCGCGTCGTGTGCCCGCCTGACACCGATCCCGTGCTCGACGAGCCGGATCTCGTGGAAATGTTGCAACTGCGCGCCCGTGCGACGCATCACGTGCAGGTCCATCCGCTCGGCGCGCTGACCGTCGGGCTGGCGGGCAGGGAGCTTGCCGAGATGGCGCAACTGGCGCAGGCGGGTTGCATCGGCCTGTCGCAGGCGAGCGCGCCAATGCCCGACACGCGCACGCTGCTGCGGGCGCTGCAGTACGCGGGCACGTTCGGCCTGAGCGTGTGGCTGCGTCCCCACGATGCGCCGCTTGCCGCGGGCGGCGTGGCGGCGAGCGGCGCGGTGGCGTCTCGCCTCGGGCTCGCGGGCATTCCCGTCGCCGCGGAAACCATCGCGCTGCACACCATTCTGGAGCTTGTGCGCATCACGGGCACGCGCGTGCATCTGTGCCGTCTGTCATCGGCGGCCGGTGTCGCGCTCGTGCGTGCGGCCAAGGCCGAGGGGCTGCCGGTGACGTGCGACGTCGCCGCGCACCATCTGCATCTCACCGACATGGACATCGGTTATTTTGACGCCCAGCACCGGCTCGATCCGCCGCTGCGGGGCGGCCGCGACCGCGATACCATTCGCGATGCGGCCCGCGATGGCACGATCGATGCCATCTGCTCGGACCACACGCCGTTGGCGGCGGACGCTCGCCTCGTGCCTTTCGCCGAGGCGGCGCCCGGCGCAAGCGGGCTGGAACTGCTGTTGTCGCTGGTATTGAAGTGGGCCGACGAGGCCCGCGTGCCGCTCGTCGATGCGCTCGCGCGCGTGACACACGGGCCGGGGCAGCGGCTCGGCGCCGCCGCGCCGGGCGCCGGCCGGCTGGCCGTGGGGCTGGCGGCCGACGTCTGTGTGTTTGCACCATCGTCGCATTGGACCGTTTCGGCGCAACAGTTGCGCAGCGCCGGACACAACACCCCGTTTCTGGGATACGAACTGCCGGGCAGCGTTCGGCTCACGTTGGTCGGTGGCCACGTGGCGTACCACGCCCTCGCCGTCTAGGATGCGATTGCCGTGCTGTTGATCAAAAAACTCCGTCTGGGCCTGCACCTCGCGCGCGGTCTGCTGACCGCGCTGCTGCTGTTTCCGTTTCTGTCCGAGGCGGCCAAGCACCGGCGCATTCGCGCATGGTCGCGGAAACTGCTCAAACTGTGCGGCATGCGCCTCGAGGTCGAGCAACGCGCGCCGCTGCCCGACAGCGGTGTGATGCTGTTGTGCAATCACGTGTCCTGGATCGACATCTTTGCGATCAACGCGTGGCAGCCGGTGCGCTTCGTGGCCAAGGCGGAAATCCGGCACTGGCCGCTCGTCGGCTGGCTGTGCGTGCAAACGCGCACGATTTTCCTGCAACGCGAGCGTCGTGCCGACGCACGCCGCATCATGCACTACCTCTCCGACTGCCTGCGCGACGGCGACATCATCACGGTGTTTCCGGAAGGCACGACAACGGACGGCCGCAGCCTGCTGCCATTTCACGCGAACTTGCTGCAGGCGCCGCTCACCACGGCAAAGCCGGTACAGCCGCTGTGCCTGTTCTATGCGGATGCGGCCAGCGAGCGCCACACGATGGCGCCGGCGTACATCGGCGAGATGAGTCTGATCGAATCCATCGACATGATCCTGCGCGCACCGCCGATGACCGTGCGCCTGTCGATCGGCGAGCCGCAGTATCCGCACGAAGGCCAGCATCGCCGCGAGTTGGCGCTCGGGGCGCAGAAGGCCGTGGGGGAAGCCTTGCAGGCGTTTCTGCCCGAAGCGGTGTTGCCGGAAAGCGGCTCGGTCGGTTCGCGCGAGGCGACCCTGGGCGACGACGAGGGGGACGCGGCGCAGCCGGTGCAGGCCTGAGGTGCGCACGCGCACGGCGTTCCCGCGAGGCCGTCAAGCCCCCTTGCGCCTGGCGGCTTTTTCCGATGTTTCTGTCTTGTCGGCCTTGTCAACCTTCTCGGCCTTGCCAGCCTTCTCGAACTTCTCAACCTTCTCAGCCTCCGCGGCCTTGTCAGCCTTCCTGATCCTGTCGCGCCGCCTGTCGTCCGCCGACGCGAACGGATCGCGAATCTGCGCACACGCGATCTGAATCAATTCGCGCCTCGCCGGCGTGTCGGCGAGCTTCACTGCGGTGAGCTTGCCGCCCCACACGCAGCCGGTGTCCAGGCCGAGCAGTCGCTCGCGCATCAACAATCCGAGTGCGGACCAGTGCCCGAACACGACTGTGACCTCGCCGGTGCGTCGTCCCGGCACGTCGAACCACGGCCTGAGCTCGTCGGTGGCCGCGTCGGCGCCCTCCTTGATCTTGAAGTCGATGCGCCCGTCCACGGTGCAGAAACGCATGCGGGTCAGCGCATTGATGGCGAGCCGCTGCCGATCCTCATCATTGAGATTCTCGTGCCACTGGTCGGGCTGGTTGCCGAACATGCGCGACAGGAACGTCTTCCAGTTGGGACCGCGCAGTTGCGTCTGGACGTCCCGTGCGAGTGAGATGACCTGCGCGGCGTCCCACTGCGGCAGCACGCCGGCGTGCACCATCAGGTGCCCGTGTGCGAAGTGTGCGAGCGGTTGACGGCGCACCCAGTCGATGAGCGCGTCGCGATCAGGCGCGTTGAGAATGTCGTCGATCGTATCGCTGCCATGTGCCTGCCGCACGCCGGCGGCCACGGCGAGCAGGTGCAGATCGTGATTGCCGAGCACGGCCGTCACGCGATCGCCCAGCGCGATGACCTGACGCAGCGTATCGAGCGAGCGCGGGCCGCGATTCACGAGATCGCCGGCGAGCCACAGATCCGAGTCCTGCGGCAGGCGCGCGAGCAGTTCTTCAAACGACGTTTGGCAACCCTGGAGGTCGCCGATGGCATAGATGTCACGCATCGCGTTGGTGGCGCTGTCTTGTCTTGTCGTCCCGATCACGGGGCTGGGGAGTGCCGCGACCGCACGAGTTATGTGCGCCGCCCCCGGTGTCGTTCACTTCTTGTAGATCAGCCAGCGCGGCGCCTTGAAGCGGACAATGCGCAGATACAACCACACGTAAGTCACCATGAAGGCCACGCAGCATAGCGCGAGCACGAGACTATGTCGCCAGAAGACCGTTGCCGGGATCACTGCCAACAAGCATAGCAGCCAAAGGTACGGAGACGTCAAGGAGTTGCGCTGCGTGAGGGCGCTTGCCGTGCGTGCGCCGGCAGCCCAGCGCATCAGCCGCTTGTAGACGAGCATGTGCAGATGCACGCCGTCGGGGATGCCCGGCGAGATGCCGCGCACGAAGCGCTTCCGATAGATCGAGAAGCACACCTCGAAGGCGGGGTAGATGACCATGAGCGCCGGATACCACGGCGAGACCTGCGGGTTGCGCATGACGAGCAGGATGGCGATCTCGGCGAGCATGAAACCGAGGAAATAGGCGCCGCCGTCGCCGAGAAAGATCAGCCCGCCGGGAAAGTTGAAGATGAAGAAGCCGAGGATGGCGCCGACCATGATCATCGACGTGGTAAGGACGATCGGGTCCTGCACCTGGAAGCCGACGTAGCCGAGCGAGGCGAACATGATCATCGCGACCATGGCGGCCAGGCCGTTGAAGCCGTCGATGATGTTGACGGCGTTGGCCATGCCGGCCACGCACAGCACGGTGAGCGGCACCGACACGGCGGCGAGCACCAATGCGCGGTCGGCGACGCCGATGTCGATGCGCGTGATGTGGATGTCGAGCATCAGCCAGGCGAGCAGGGCGGCGAACATGGTGCAGACGAGCCGCACGGTGGGCGTGACCTTCTTCGTCAGGTCTTCGATGAAGCCGGAGAGGAATGCGGGCAGCCCGCAGGCGACGAGCAGCAGGATGTCGCGAGAGACCTTCGGGTAGAAAAACGCAAGGGCGGTCGCGGCGACGATGAGACCGGCGAGAATGCCGACGCCGCCGATGCGTGGCACCGGGCGCACGTGGAACTTCTGTACGCCGGCGACGTCGCTGTCGCCGGAGAAGCGGGCGTGAACGTGCGCATAGCGAACGATCAACAGTGTCGCCGCAAACGACACGACGAGGGCGATGGCGAGACTCAGCATGAGACTTGTCGATGGCCGATGGACCGACCATCAGGGAACGATGGGGACTGGCTTACTTCTTCTTGAAAGTCATCCAGCGGGGTGAGCGGAACCGCACGATGCGTTGATAGAGCCAGGTATATACGATCACGAACACAAGACAACACATGGCCAGCAAGCCGCTGTGTCGCCAGAATATCGTGGCCGGGATGACCGCCAGCAGGCACAGCACCCACAGATACGGGGACGTCATCGAATTTCGCCGTGCGAGCTGCTCGGCGACCTTTGAGCCGACGGCCCAGCGCAATACTCGTTTGTAGATGAGCATGTGCAGGTGCACACCGTCGGGCATGCTCGGCGAGACGCCGCGCACGAACCGACGCCGGTAGATCGAAAAGCAAACCTCGAAGATCGGATAAATCAGCATTAACGCCGGATACCAGGGCGACACCGCCGGATTGCGCATGACTAGCAAAATGGCAAGCTCGGCGAGCATGAAGCCGATGAAATACGCACCCCCGTCGCCGAGGAAGATCAGTCCGTTCGGATAGTTGAGAATGAAGAACCCCAGAACGGCGCCGACCATGATCATGGTCGCCGAGAGAATGACATTGTCGCCAACCTGAAAAGCGACGTATCCGAGCGACGCGAACATGAAAATGCTGACCATGGCGGCCAGGCCGTTAAATCCGTCGATGATATTGATCGCATTGGTCATCGCCGCGACGCAAATGACCGTCAGCGCAACTGAAATCCAGGGAAGCGCAAGCCCTTTGTCGATGAATGCGATATCGACGCGGTTGATGTGAATGCCAAGAATCCAGTAAGCCACCACCGCCGAGACCATTGCGCACAGCAAACGGGTTCTGGGCGACACGCGCTTGGTAATGTCTTCGATGAACCCGCCGAGGAATACCGGCGCCGCACTGGCCGTCAGCAGCAGAATTTCCCGGAGATTGCCGGAATAATAGAGTGTCGCAAATGTGCCCGCCGCGAGCAGTCCGAGCATGATGCCCAGTCCGCCAATACGGGGTACGGGATGCGCATGAACCTTCTGAACGCCCTGCGTATCGCTATCGCTCGAAAAACGCGCGTGCACATGGGCATAACGCACGATCAGCAGCGTAGTGACAAATGAAACCACCAATGCCAAGGTCAGGTTCAGCATAGTACGGAGAAGTCGATTGCCTCTTTACCGGGGTTATTCGATTCGACGGGTGTTTTCTCGGTACGCCGCGATTTAAACGCCGGGCGTAGAGGCGGGGGTATCGCGATTGACAACGCCCAATATGCGGAAATATTCGGCAATTACCCTTCGCTCGTCAAAATTCTGCGCTACTTTATCACGGCCGGCCTCGCCTACCGCCTCCAGCGCACGTGCCGGCATGCCGGCGACTTCCTTCATTCGTGCAGCCAGGGCCGCCGCGTCCTGTACCGGGACGATCCATCCCGTTACGCCCTCGGTTACCACTTCCCGGCATCCCTGAACGTCGGTCGTGAGCACCGGGCGCCCCATGGCGCTGGCCTCGACCAGCGTCCGTGACAGGCCTTCCCGATAGGAGGGCAGCACGATGCAATGCGCTTGCGCGATGAAGGGGCGCACCTCCTGCGTGACCCCGAGATACTCGACGAGGCCTTCATCGACCCAGGCGGCAACCTGTTTTCGCGAGATGGCCGTCGGATTCTCGACGTCTGCGGGCCCCAGCAACTGAAAACGCACTTGGGGCATCGACGGCTTGAGCTTTCGCGCGGCTTGCACGAATTCCAGCACCCCTTTGTCACGCAAAAGACGTGCAATCAACAAGAATCGGAACGTGCCATCTTCCTCCGGCCACGGCGCGCGCGCGAAATGATCGAGATTCACGCCTTCGCCAGGCAGCAGCCGGGCCTTGCGGGCGTCGATCAGACCGCCGTCGACCATCGCCCGGAAATCGGACTCGTTGAGCAGCCAATTCTCCAGTGTGTGGCGGAACGCGAAACGGTACAGTTGGCGAACTACGAAAGTAATCAACGACTTGTTGATGAACACCGTGCCCATGCCCGTCGTGATCGACACCGACGGAATACCGGCCCAATGCGCGGCGGCGGCGCCATAGATGTTCGGCTTGATCGTGTAGTGAAAACACACGACGGGGCGGACTCGCCGATAGAGACGAAACAGCCGCCATGTCAGCGCCATGTCCTCCAATGGGTTCTGGCCCTTCGACGCCATGGGCATGACGTGTACGGTGCAACCCATGGCCCGAAGCAGCGGCGCGTAATCGTCGTCCGGGGCCACGACATGCACCCGGTAGCCGGCGCTCAGAAGCGCCCGAATCGGCCCGCCACGGAAGTTGTGGATCGACCAGAACGAATTCGAGCAGAACAGGACAGGTGGTTGCATAGGAACATCAATTTTCCGGGCTCGTCCTCGCCAGACGAGCATACATGTCGAGCCATCGCGTCACGACGGCGTCGAGCGAATAATGCGCGACGATGCGCTCGCGGTTGGCGGCACCGGTCGCTTCGCGGACGTCCTGCGCGTCGCGCGGAAGGCGCAACTGCCGCAATAACGCTTCGCCCAAGGCCCGCGCGTCGCCGACGGGCACGAGTGCGTTGCCGGCATGAACGCCGAGCAGTTCGCGCACACCGCCGCAATCGGTCGACACCACGGGCAGCCCGCACGCCATCGCCTCGCCGATCACCAGCGGCAGTCCCTCCCAGGCGGACGACATCGCATACACGTCGGCGGCGCACATCCATTGCGCGATGTCGTTTCGACGCCCCAGCAGCGTGACGGCGCCCACGAGTTGCCTTGCCTGTACGAGCGCCTCGAGTGACGCGCGCAGCGGCCCGTCTCCGGCGACGAACAGCCTCGCGTCGGGCATCTGGGCGAGCACGCGGGAAAACGCGTCGATCAGCGTCGGGTAGTCCTTCGCGTCGACGAGGCGGCCCGCGGCGAAGACAACCGGCGTCGTCGGCGTTAGCCCCCACGCCCGTGCGGCGCGCACGTTCGCGCGCGCCTGCGCGTCGGGCCGGTAACGTGCGGTGTCGATGCCGTTAGGCATGCTGACGATGCGCCCCTGCGGCGCGGCCCGGCGTGCAAGGAATGCGGCCACGGCGTCCTCGCTCACATTGGTCGTCAGATCCGTCCAGCGATCGGTGAGGCGGTACGCCAGCATGCGCAGGTATCCGCCTTCGTTGCGGCTGTGCGCGCTCGTGACCAGCACCGGCATCGGCGCGAACCATCGCGCCACGCGTGCAAGCAGATTCGCGTGCACCATGTGCGCATGCACGACGTCCGCGCGCCATGCGCGCAGGTACGACACGAGCCGCCACAACGCGCCGGCAAGCGACCACGGCGTTTTCCCGGCCCGCAACTCGACCAGCGCAAGTCGCTCGGACTCGGGCAGCGCAATCGCGCACCGGCCCGTGAGCGAAATCAGCGCCACATCGTGCCCGCGCGCCAGAAACCCTCTTGCGAGGTCGACGACCTGCGTTTCCGCGCCGCCCAGTTGCAATCCGGTGACGAACAGGGCGATTTTCATCGGACGTCCTCCGTCGTCAACTCAGACGGTGTCCACAACGCCTCCCAGCGTGCGGCGATGACCGCCGCATCGAACTGCCGGGCATGAGCGTAGCCCGCACGGCCGAGGCGCTCGCGCAGGCCGGCGTCGCCGATCAGGCGGGCGAGGGCGTCTGCCAGCGCGGGAATGTCGCCGTCCTCCACGACGAGGCTGTCCACGCCATCGTGCAGCAGCGCGCGCGGCCCGGCGTCGGCAGCGTAGGCCGCTACGGGCAATGCGTAGGCCTTGGCTTCGAGAAGCACCAGTCCGAAGCTCTCGCGCCGGGACGGCAGGCAATAGACGGCGGCGCTCGCGTAGTACCGGGCAACGTCGCGCACCGCGGGCAACACGCTTACGCTGTCCGCCACGCCGGCGTCGCGCGCTTGCGCGATGAGCGCGTCGCGCAGCGGACCATCGCCCACGATCTGCACCCGCCAACCGGGGGCGCCGGCGGCCACTCGCGACCACGCGGCAATCAGGCGATCGAAGCCTTTGTCCGGGACGAGGCGTCCCACAGAGAGCACGCAGCGATCGTGGTCATGCGGCGTCGGAGCGTCCGGCATCGGCAGCCCGAGCGGATTCGGCAGCGTCACGAATCGCGCGCGGGCGCGGGGGTGGTGTGCCAGCCATGCGGCGCGGTCGGCATCGGTCAGAACCACGACGGCGCCGTACCGCGCGGCGGCGAGCGCGCGCGCCCAGCGCCGCGCGCGGCGTCCGAGGTCGCTCGCATAGGTGCTGTGCTCCCACGCGATGCGCTGCACCGGCAATCCCAGTGTGGCCGGCACCGTGTAGAGCGCGAGCATCGGGTCGACGTCGATCATCACGTCCACGGCGCGCTCACGCACATAGCGCCGCACGCGCCACACGATCGACGCATAGTGACGCCTGAACGGCACCCGCTCGGCAAACAATGCGTGGTGAGTGACGCCGTCGGCAAGCGCGAAGACGGGCGCGTGCCCCCACAGCGACAGTACGTGTACGCGATGTCCGCGTGCGGCCAGCGCGTTGGCGAGCGTGGCGGTGGCGCGCTCCGCGCCGGCGAACGCGGCAAGCGTGCCGGTGAACAGGCAGATGGCGCGCGCACGCGAGGTCGGCATGTCGATCGTGGCCGTCATCGCGTCAGTCCCGCCGCAGCAGCCAGACGCCGAGCAGCAGCGCGGCGGCGTAACCGGCGCCATAGCCCAGCGCGCCAGCAAGTGCGCCGAACGTCGGCGCGAGCGCGCGCACCACGGTGAACGCCACGATCGCCGCGCACAGCCACTTCGCGATCACCCAGCGGCCGGCGCCGCGGCGAATCAGCGTGAGGTTCAGGGCGGCGTCGGCAAAGACCAGGATGCCCATGAGCGCCGACACGCGAAGGATCTCGGCCGACTCGGCGAATCCGGCGCCGTAGATCAGGTGCACGATCCATGGCGCGAGCACGGCGATCGGCACGGCCAGACAGGCGCCGGCGGCGACCATCAGCCATACGGCCCGCACGGTGTTGCGTCGGGCGATCGCGTTGTCGGCCGTCTGGAAGATCAGTTGCGGCGCCAGCGAGTTCGCGATGATTGGCGCGACGAGCACGAAGTTCTCGGTGACCTGCATGGCCGCCGCATAAGCGCCGAGCTCGGCGAGCGGGATGATGGGCTTGAGTACGAGCTGGTCGATGCGCTTGAACAGCATCATGAGCATCAGGCCTGCCCAGAACGCCGTGCCGCTCTCGAGCAGTTCGAGCAACAGCCGGCGCTGCCAGACGATCGGCGTGCGGGGCGAACGCCTGAGGTAATGGCGCACGAGCAACGCCGCCGCGACGACAGCCTCGATCGCATAGACGATCGCGAACGCGGCAATGCCGGCGTGCGCGAGGAAGAGGACCGCGACGAGCGCGAGCTTCACGCCAAGTGCGCACAGATTGGCGGTGACGCTCGGACGATTGAACGTGCGCGCTTGCAGCCAGGCGACGACGACGCCCGACGGCTCGCGCAACCACAGTGCCACGCCAAGCCAGAGCGTGACGGCGAGCAGTGCCGACTCGGCGAACACGATCACATAGACGGCAAGGAGCGTGTAGGCGATGGCGGCCGCGGCCAGGCGCAGCACGAAGGCGTGGGCGATGACGGTGCGCTGCTCCGCTTCGGGCCTGCCGACCAGGCGCGGCACGACGACTTCGCTGCCGCACACAAGCGTGAGCGAGGCGGCGAGGAACACGAGCGATTGCGCGTATTGAAACAGGCCGAACTGCGCGGCCCCGAGGCTGCGCGCCAAAAGCCCGGAGACCGCGATGCCGCCGGCGATCTGCGCGCCGCGCTCGGTCAGCATCCAGAGGATGTTGCGAATGATGGTCCGATAGGGCATGTGGCGCTCGCGCGGCTCACTCGTTCTCGAAATAAGCAAAACCGGCCTCGCGAGGCCGGTGCGGGTAGTGCTGGCCGCTCGTCGGGCGGCGCAAACCGTGATCAAACCGTGATTGTAGGCGCTCGCTGACAGGGCTTTCGGGACATGCCGCGCTGCGGCGAAGTCCCGTATAATTTTAGCGTAATGCAGCCGCTCCCGGCCGCACGTCGCGCCGGGAATTCTCGTTCGCCGCGCAGCCGGGGCCGGCGGCGCGCCGCTTTGGGACGCATCGCGCCCGGGCCGCCGGCATGGCGTGATCCGCGCGCCGCAATGCTCATTTCCTCCCTCGTTTCCGAGAGATCCTTTCCCATGACGCAATCCACGCAAGTTTCGCCTGCGATTTTCAAGGCTTACGACATTCGCGGCATCGTCGGCAAGACGCTCGACGCCAATGTCGCGCATCTGATCGGCCGCGCCTTCGGCACGGCCCTGCGTCGCGAAGGCGGCAATGCCGTGGTGGTCGGCCGCGACGGCCGGCTCTCCGGCCCCGAACTGGTCGGCGCACTCGCCGACGGCCTGCGCGCCTCGGGCGTCGACGTGGTCGACATCGGCGTCGTGGTCACGCCGATGGTGTATTTCGCCACCAACGTCACGCTGCACGGCCGCGTGGTCGATTCCGGCATCATGGTCACGGGCAGCCACAATCCGCCCGACTACAACGGTTTCAAAATGGTGCTGCGCGGGCGCGCCATCTACGGTGAAGCCATTCAGGCACTGGCCAGGCTCATCGAGCAGCAGGACTTCGACGCCGGCCAGGGCACGTACACGGCCGACGAGATCGGCGAGTCGTACCGCGCTCGCATCGTGAACGACGTGCATCTGGCCCGCCCGATGAAGATCGCCGTCGACTGCGGCAACGGGGTGGCGGGCGCGTATGCGCCGGCGCTGTTCAACGCGCTCGGGTGCGAGGTCATCGAACTGTTCTGCGACGTCGACGGCACGTTCCCGAACCATCATCCGGACCCCGCTCACCCGGAAAACCTGCAGGACCTCATTCGCACGCTGCAGACCACCGACGCCGAGATCGGCCTGGCGTTCGATGGCGACGGCGACCGTCTGGGCGTCGTCACCAAGGACGGCCAGATCATCTATCCCGACCGCCAACTGATGCTCTTCGCCGCCGAAGTGCTGAGTCGCAATCCGGGCGAGAAGATCATTTACGACGTCAAGTGCACGCGCAACCTGTCGAGCTGGGTGAAACAGCATGGAGGCGAGCCGCTGATGTGGAAGACGGGCCACTCGCTCGTCAAGGCGAAGCTCAAGGAAACCGGCGCGCCGCTCGCCGGCGAGATGAGCGGGCACGTGTTCTTCAAGGACCGCTGGTACGGCTTCGACGACGGGCTCTACACCGGCGCCCGTCTGCTCGAGATCCTGTCGCGCGCGGCCGATCCGAGCGCCGTGCTCAATGCGCTGCCGAACTCGATTTCCACGCCCGAGCTGCAAATCCCGCTCGCCGAGGGCGAAAACTTCGCGCTGATCGACAAGCTTCGCGAGACGGCCACGTTCGATGGCGCGCAGGACGTCGTGAAGATCGACGGCGTGCGCGTCGAGTATCCTGACGGCTTCGGTCTGGCACGCTCGTCGAACACCACGCCGGTGGTGGTGCTGCGTTTCGAGGCCGACAGCGACGCCGCGCTCAGGCGCATTCAGGACGACTTCCGCCGCGCCATTCAGGCTGTCAAGCCCGACGCCAGGCTGCCGTTCTGAAGTCCGGGCGGGGTGACGGTAAGACGGTAAGGCATCCTGCCCGACGGTGGCAGCGTTCGCGTAGGAGCGGCGCCCCGGCTCGGGGTAAAATCGCGGTTTTGCTCACGAGGCCCGGCCGAACCGCCGGGGCGTTCGGTTGCAGGTTCTGATCGTCAAAGTCTCGTCGCTCGGCGACGTCGTCCATAACATGCCCGTGGTGCAGGACATCCTGCGCCACTATCCCGACGCCCAGATCGACTGGGTGGTGGAAGAGGGCTTCGTCGACCTCGTCAAACTCGTGCGCGGCGTGCGCCGGGTCATTCCTTTCGCGCTGCGCCGCTGGCGTAAGCATCCGTTCGCGGCGTCGACCTGGCAGGAAATCGGCGCCTTTCGCCGCGCGTTGCGAGAAACCCCGTATGACTACGTGATCGACACGCAGGGTCTGGTGAAGACCGGCTGGATCGCGCGCACGGCGCGCGGCACCGTCTGGGGGCTGGGCAACCGTACCGAAGGGGCCAGTTACGAGTGGCCGGTGCGGTTTCTTTATCAGCAGATGGTGCGGATCGCACCGCACACGCACGTCGTCACGCGCTCGCGGCTGCTGGTTGCCGCAGCGATGGGATTCGCCGTGCCCGCCGAGATCGATTTCGGCATCGCCACCGAGCGGGCCGATCACGGCCTGTGTCCCGAGCGTCCGTATGCCGTCTTCGTTCATGCGACGTCGAGAGACGACAAGACCTGGCCGGAAGACCACTGGATCGCGCTGGGGCGCGAGCTTGCCTCGCAAGGCTTGCTGATCGTGCTGCCGTGGGGCAGTCCGGCCGAGCGCGCCGTCTCGGAGCGGCTGGCAGCCGCACTGGGCGACGTGGCGTGGGTGCCGCCGAAGATGAATCTGTCGCAGGTCGTGGGGTTGATCGATCGCGGCGCGATGACCGTCGGTGTGGACACGGGGCTGGTGCATATTGCCGCAGCGCTGAACCGTCCGACCATCGAGCTATACAATTTCAGCACCGCGTGGCGCACCGGCGGATTCTGGTCGCCGCGCATCGTCAATCTCGGCGACGCCCAACACAAGCCGACCCTCACGCAGGTGCGCGACGCCGTGCGCCGGCTGGCGCCGTCGCTGTCGCCGCGGCCGGCGGGGGACGGGCCCGTCGTTCGCGGCGCCGCCGTGACTGGGGAGGACCCAATCGCATGAGTCAAACGAACGAAAACAGTCAGATCGTCACCGTCGAGTCCGGGGACTGGCAAGGCGGTGCGCTGTCGGTGCCGCGCGAGACGCTCGTGGCCGATGTTGAAGCCGGCAAGGTGCTGTACTTCCCGCACCTGGCGTTTGCGATCGACGCGGCCGAGCAGCGGCTGCTCGATCCCGCGATCGCCGACCCGAAGCGCAAGAACATCAGTCTCGATCCGAAGACCGACGTGCTTGTCGGCGTTGCGGCCGACGACGCCACGCGGCGTGCCGTACACGCGCTGGTCAAGCGTTACTACACGCAGGCGTGCAGCCTGATCGATGGCCTGCTGCCCGAGTATCGCGGCAAGCTGCGCGCGGCGCCGACGAGCCTGCGCCTGCATCAGGTGGAGACGCGCCAGACCTCCTGGCGCAAGGACGACAGCCGTCTGCATGTGGACGCTTTCCCGTCGCGCCCCAACTACGGCGAGCGCATTCTGCGCGTGTTCACCAACATCAATCCGGCCGGCCAGCCGCGCGTGTGGCGCGTGGGCGAGCCGTTCGAAGACGTGGCCAGACGATTTCTGCCGAAGGTGCCGAGACAATGGCCCGGCTCCGCGTGGCTGCAGAACGCCGTGGGCATCACGAAGCGCCCGCGCAGCGGCTACGATCACATCATGCTGCATCTGCACGATGGCATGAAGGCCGACCTGACCTATCAACGCGAAGCCGGCCAGCAGACCATGCCGTTTCCGCCGGGCAGCGTCTGGATCTGTTTCTCGGACCAGACGTCGCACGCGGTGATGTCCGGTCAGTTCATGATGGAGCAGACTTTCTTCCTGCCCGCCGACGCCATGGTGCACCCCGAGTGCTCGCCGCTGGCGGTGTTGCAACGCCTCACGCATCGCGCGCTCGTCTGAATGGTGTTGCGTCTCGTCTATCGCGCGCTGTGGTGGGTCGTCGCGCCACTGGCGGTCGTGCGCCTGTGGTGGCGCGGCCGTTTCGAGCCCGGCTATCGCCGTCACATCGGGGAACGCTTCGGTTTCTACGATGCGCCGCCCTACACCGGCCGCCCGCTCATCTGGGTGCACGCGGTCTCCGTCGGCGAGACGCGCGCCGCGCAGCCGCTCATCGAAGCGCTGCTCGCGCGCTATCCGTCGCATGGCGTCGTGCTCACGCACATGACGCCGACCGGTCGCGCCACGGGCGAGAGCCTGTTCGGCGGGCGCGTGCAACGCTGCTATCTGCCCTACGACATGGTCGGCCCGATTCGCCGGTTCCTGAAGCATTGGCGACCGAGCGTCGGCGTGGTGATGGAAACCGAGGTCTGGCCGAATCTCATTCTCACGTGCCGCGAGGACGGCGTGCCGCTGGTGCTCGCCAACGCACGAATGTCGGCGCGCTCGTTCCGGCGTGCGGCCCGCTTTGGGGACGCCACGCGCCCGATCTTCGGCGGGTTCAGCCGCGTGTTCGCGCAGAGCGATGCCGACGCCGAGCGCTTGCGCATGCTCGGTGCGCACGACGTGGACGTGATGGGCAACCTCAAATTCGACATGACGCCGCCCGAGCCGCTGCTCGCGCTCGGCGCACGCTGGCGCGAGCGCTTCGGCGCGCGCAAGGTGTGGCTCGCGGCGAGCACGCGCGACGGCGAAGAGGCGCTGGTGCTGCAGGCGCGCGCCATGCTGGCGGCGGCGTCCGACGTGGGCCGTCAGTCGCTGCTGCTGCTGGTGCCGCGTCACCCGCAGCGTTTCGACGAAGTCGCGGCGATGCTCGACAAGGTCCGGCTCAACTACGTGCGTCGCAGTGCATGGCCCGACGACGGCGCGCCGCTGCCCGCGCATATCGACGTCATTCTCGGCGACTCGATGGGCGAGATGGCGGCGTACTTCTCGGCGGCGGATGTGGCGTTCATCGGCGGCAGCCTGCTGCCCCTGGGCGGCCAGAATCTGATCGAGGCGTGCGCGGCGGGCACGCCCGTGGTGTTCGGGCCGCACATGTTCAACTTCACGCAGGCGAGCGAGAACGCCTTGGCAGCCGGCGCGGCGCGGCGGGTGAGCGATGCCGGCGAACTCGCTACGGCGCTGGCCGACCTGTTGGTCAACGACGACCATCGTCTCGCGATGCGTACCGCCGCGACGCTGTTCGCCAGGCAGCATCAGGGCGCGACGGCGCGCACCGTCGCCGCGCTGGGGCGGTGGCTCGACGAACCGCGGAACGCGCCACGCTCGCCACATTCGCCACATTCGCTATGAGGCGACAAGCCATGCGAGGCTTTTCGTTTTGACGCGGACGATGTCGGCTCCGTGTCGGCGCCGTGCGCCGATCGCCTAGCGGCGCAGCGGCGCGATGGTCCCCGGCCGCACGCCGCGCTCGGGTGTTCCGACGCCGGGCGTGCCGGCCGGTGCGCGCGCGCCGGCGCTCACGGCCGAAGCGTCCGGGTTCTCCGTGAGCAGCCCGTTGAGCTGTTGCAGGTCCGTGTCGACGAGCGTGGCGGCGCTGGCCTTGAGCTGCAGGCTCGAGAGCAGCGTGCTGTAGCGCGCCTTGGCGAGATCGCGCCGCGTGGCGAAGAGCTTGTCTTCGGCATTGAGCACGTCCGCGTTGATGCGGATGCCCACCTGATAACCGAGCTTGTTCGACGCCACCGACGACTGCGCCGACTGTTCGGCCGCTTCGAGCGCCTTGACTTGCGCCAGCCCGCTCGACACACCGAGATACGACTGACGCGCGTTGAGCACCGCCAGGCGGCGCGCGTCGTCGAGATCGCTCTGTGCCTTGTCCTCGAGCGCGAGCGTCTGTCGCATCTTGCTCTGCACCGAGCCGCCCGAGAAGATCGGAATGCTGATCTGAATGCCGATCTGCCCCGCGGAGCTCGGTCCCGTACCCTGACTCGACGGACTCGACATCGCCGAGGTAAGCAGGTTGTTCGCGTTGCCGACGTTCGAGTGCGCGCCGGCGGCAACGAGGTCCACCGACGGCATGTAGCCCGCCTTGGCCTTGGACGTCTCGCGTCGCGCGATCTCCAGCGCGAGCGTCTGGAGTTGCACGCCGTAGTTGGCTTGCTCGGCCTGCGCCACCCAGTCCGCCACGTTGTTCGGCTCGGGCGAGGGCAGTGTGGCGCCGGCGCGAAGCGTGGCGAGCGGCCCCACCGGATGGCCGACGATGCGCGCGAACGCGGCGCGGCGCACGTCGAGCGTATTATTCGCGGCGATTTCCTGCGCGGTGGCCTGATCGAAGCTCGCCTGGGCTTCGTTGGCGTCGACGATGGTGGCGTTGCCGACTTCGAAATTCCGTTTGGCCGAGGCAAGCTGCTCGGCAATGGCCTGCTTGTGCGTCGAGGCCAGCGCGAGGTCGTCCTGCGCGGCCAGCACGTCGAAGTAGGCCGTCGCCACGCGAAGAATCAGGTCCTGCTGCGCCTGTGCAAACGACGCCTCGGCGCTGGCCACGGTGAGCTTGCCCTGCTGGTACGACTGCCAACTGTCCCAGTGAAACAGCGGCTGCGTGAGCGCGAGGCTGTAGCCGCTGCTGCCGAACGTGTTCGAGATGTTGCCCGAGCCGTAGTGCGTATTGACGGCGCCCCAACGCGCCGAGACCTGGGGCAGCAGCGCGGCGCGTGCCTGCGGCAGGGCTTCAATGTTGGCGAGATAGGCGGAGCGGGCGCTGGCGATGAGCGCGTCGCGGCTCTGCGCCTCGCCGTAGAGCTGGAGAAGGTCGGTCGCGCCGGCGGGGGCGGCGAAGCCGATGAGCGTGGCGAGCGTCGCCATCAGCGCGAAGGCGCTCGCGGCCGCATGCCGTCGCGCGGCGAGCCTCGGGGGGCGCACGGCCCTGGCTCAGTAAGTCGGCATCGACCGATCGACCTGGCGAGCCCAGGCGTCGATACCGCCGTCCAGATTGAACAGCTGGGTAAAACCTTGTTGTTCCAGGAACATCGCGGCGCGGGCGCTGCGCATGCCGTGGTGGCAGATGCACACGATCGGCGCGTCGGCGTCGAGCTCGCCCAGACGATTCGGCACGTCGCCAAGCGGCACATTCTTGCTTTGGGCGATGCGGCAGGTCTGGACCTCCCAGTCCTCGCGCACGTCGAGCAGCGTGGGTTGCCCGCGTTCCCCATCCGCGAGCCACTGGGCCAATTGCGCCGGTGAAATGTTTTGCATGATGTTCGTGTGTCGTATGGATGGCGTCCGGTTCTCGTGGAACCCCTCGCGGGGCGGAGCCGGTCCGCTCGCGACGATCCGGCGCGCGCCGTCAGCCGGCGGCACGCCCCGGCTCGTCGGGCTCAGAACCTGAAGCTCGACGGTTGCGGCGCCACCAGATAGGCCACTTGCGTCTCGAACAGGTTTTCCGTGCGGTATTCGGTCTCGGACAGGCGCGTGATCAGCTGCGCTTCCATGACCGGGTTGCCGCCGATGAACGCTGCCAGACGGCCGCCGACCTTCAACTGGTCGAGGAACGCCTGAGGCAGTTCGGGCAGTGCGCCCGAGATGGCGATCACGTCGTATGGCGCGGCGGCGCTCCAGCCGTGGGCGCCGTCCGCATTGACGACTTCCACGTTCGTCACACCGTTGGCGCGCAGCGTCTGCTGGGCGGCCTGGGCGAGGTTCGCGTCGAATTCGAGCGTGGTTACGTGATGGGCGTTGTAGGCCAGCAGGGCTGCCATGTAGCCCGAGCCCGTGCCGATCTCGAGCACGTTCTCGTTCTTTTTCGGTGCCAGGGCCTGCAGGACGCGCGCTTCGACGCGCGGGAACATCATGTGCTGGCTCTTGTTGGCGATCGAAGCGCCCGGCAGGGGCAGTTCGACGTCGGCGAAAGCGAGATCGCGGTAGGCGGCCGGCACGAATTCCTCGCGCTTGACCATCGTCAGCAGATCGAGCACTTGCTGGTCGAGCACGTCCCAGGGACGGATTTGCTGCTCGATCATGTTAAAGCGGGCCTGTTCGTAATTCATCTCGATTACCGTGGGTAGTAGGCAAACACAACCCGGCATTTTACCAGTTCCGGGCGGCGCTCACGATGACGCGTGAACTTTTGACGCAGTACGCGTCTATGCCGCCGTTTTCGAGGTTTGCGGCACGCTCTGCGGGCATGCCACGCGATCGAGATAGGCGGCGCACATTGTCGCGATCTGCTCGGCGATCCGCGCGACCAGCGTCTCGTGGCAGGTGCCGGCCGGTGCGCGGTTCTCCAGGATCGCCTTGATGGGCCCGGTCATCGAATTCAGGAAGACGAAGGCGACCGTGGACGGGTCGTCGAAGCGCGCATTGCGCGCGCTGGCGAGCATGCCCACGACAGCCGCGTGCATGCGCGTGGCCGCGTCCGCGAAGACTTCCCGTCCGTCCAGGTCCTCGGAGAGCCGATACAGCGCCTGCGCCTCTTCGATGTCGCTCATCTTGGCGCCCACGTAGGCGCGGGCCAGTTCGCGCGCCATCGTCTCGAGCGGCTGCCCGTGCGCGGCCAGACAGGTGGTCTCGACCGTCTCGACGATGCGCTCCACATGCCGCTCGAGCACCGCGTAGAGCAGCACCTGCTTGTTCTGGAAATATTGATAGAGCGTGCCGACGGACACGCCGGCGCGCTCGGCCACGCGCGTGGTGGTGAGCTGACGCCCGCCATCGAGCAGCAAAACCTGAAGCGCTGCGTCGAAAATCGCGTCGATCGTCACCCGCGACCGGGCCTGCTGCGGCGTCTTACGGGGCGCTGCGGGGCCTCGGCTGTCAGGTTTCATATGCGAATGGAAAAACTGAAGGATTCTTCATAAACTCGATGCTAACAAATTTGCGTGCGATCGGGCGCAGAACAACAGGCAATTCGACGGGAGCAGTGATGAAACGGGACGCTATCGAAAGTGTGGTGCGCGAGGACGCGCAGCGCCATCTGGGCCAAGTGGCGCTGGTGACGGGCGCGACTCGCGGGATCGGGCAGGAAGTGGCGCGCTCGCTGGCCGAGGCGGGCATGACGGTGCTCGTTGGCGCGCGCGAGCAGGCGAAGGGCGAAGAGGTGGTCGAGCCGTTGCGCAAGGCCGGGTTCCAGGCCGAGACGCTCGTCATCGATCTGTTGCAGCCGGAGACGCTGCACGCTGCCGCTTACCGCATTGGCCGGTATTACGGCCGGCTCGACGTGCTGGTCAACAACGCCGGCGTCACCGATCCGCGCGACGACGCGCCCGAGCGCGCCTCCATCGAAGCGGTCGAGCGTGTGTTCGCGACCAACTTTTTCGGCACCCTGCGCGTTACCCAGGCGATGCTGCCGTGGCTGTCGCGCGCCGAGCGCGGGCGCATCGTCAACGTGTCGAGCGGACTGGGCTCGCTCGCGTACAACAACGATCCGTCGTGGGAACATGCGTCGATGCGGCGTATCGGCTTCAATGCGTCGAAGGCTGCGCTCAACATGCTCACCGTGCAGCTGTCGCAGACGCTGCGCGAGACGTCGATCACCGTGAATTCGGTCGACCCTGGCGCGCCGGCCGATCTGGCGGGCGATGCGAGCGGCAAGCGGGCGCGTGAGAACCTTGCGCAGGCCGCGCGCAGCGTGGTGATGCTGGCGCTCGGCGAGCGCGGCCCGGTCACGGGCGGATTTTTCGACGCGTCGGGCAGCCTGCCGTGGTAAACGTTGGGCGGGCGCGCGGCGTGCCCTGCCGTGCGCCCGCTCGCGCTAAAATGCGGGGGCCTCGCGATCACGACACGCGCCCCATCGCGCCCCATCGCGCCACCTCGCATCATCTCGCATCGCCTCGCATCGCCTCGCATCGCCTGGCGCCGCGCGGGACGGCGCGTCGCCCCCCGCTTGCCCTGATTGTTCTCATCCTTCTCATCCTCTGATCCGCCGTTTCATGAACTGCCGACCCCGCTGCGCGGCGTGTTGCATCGCGCCTTCCATTTCGACACCCATTCCGGGCATGCCGAACGGCAAGCCGGCGAACACGCGCTGCGTGCAACTCGACGACGAGGACCGCTGCCGGCTTTTCGGCAGCGCGCTGCGTCCGGCCGTGTGCGGATCGCTGCAACCGTCGGCGCAAATGTGTGGCAGCGATCGTGCGCAGGCCATCGCCTGGCTGTCCGCACTGGAGGCGATGACGGCGCCCGGCCACGCGTAGTGTCGTGTCGCACTCGGGTGCTATAGTCGCGCGTGTCGGGCGCCAGAGCCCTGTAGCGAAACACGACATGCCGGCAAATTCGTATCGAGATTCGTCCATGCGTCAGTGCCGCGAGGTGCGGGGCGCGCTCCACGCTCCCGACGCCGGGCGGCGGCGCTGGCTCGCCGTGAGCGGCGCCACCTTGCTCGCGGCCGGGCTGGGAGCCTGCGCCGGGTTGCCGTTCGGCAACGACTACACGTTTTCCGAAGGCCAATTGCAGCGCGCGCTCGATCGCAAGTTTCCATTCGACCGGCGCGTGCTCGCCGTGCTCGACGTGAATCTGTCGCACCCGCGGCTGACCTTGCTGCCCGAGCGCAACCGGCTGGCGGTGTCGGTCGACGCCACTGTCACGCACCCGCTGGGCGGCGCGCCGCTCACGGGCACGCTCGCGATCGACAGCGCGCTCGCCTACGATCCCGCGACGATGTCGGTCGTGCTGCGCGATCCCGAAGTCGAGACGTTCGCCATCGACGGCCTGCCCGAGCGGTGGTCGCGGCAACTGAACGCGGCCGGCGCGCTGATCGCGATGCAGTTGCTGCAGAACGCGCCGATCTATACGTTCAAGCCCGAACAGCTCAATATCGGCGGGGCCGTGCGTCAGCCGGGGGCGATTACCGTGCTCGCGCATGGCGTGAACGTCAAATTCGATTCGCGATGACGGCTCGCGCGTGAGGCGGCGCGCTTCCGAGCTCCGGCTCCCCGCTGCGCCTTCCCGCTGCGCCTTCCCGCGCGGCCTGCCTCGCTCGACGCGCTCATCTCGTACATTTTTTTCCCACCTAACGACTTCTCAGGAACTCATCGCATGGACTTGTTGCTGGCGCTCAAAGCCGTCATTCTCGGCGTGGTCGAAGGCTTGACCGAATTCCTGCCGATCTCGTCGACCGGCCATCTGATTCTGGCCGGCAGTCTGCTCGACTTTAACGACGACAAGGGCAAGGTCTTCGAGATCGTCATCCAGTTCGGCGCGATTCTCGCGGTGTGCTGGGAATTCCGCGCGAAGATCGCGCAGGTGGTGCTGGGGCTCGGCGGGGACGCGAAGGCGCGCCGGTTCGCCGTCAACGTCGTCGTCGCCTGCGTGCCGGCCATCGTGCTCGGCCTGCTTTTCGGCAAGCACATCAAGGCGGTGCTGTTCAATCCGATCGTGGTGGCCACGGCGTTCATCGTCGGTGGCGTGATCATCCTGCTCGTGGAGCGGCACAACCGCCGCAACGCCGAAACGGGCAAGCCGCCGCGCGTGGCGTCGATCGACGATCTGTCCTTCGCCGACGCCCTGAAGGTCGGCCTGGCGCAGTGCCTTGCGCTCGTGCCCGGCACGTCGCGCTCGGGAGCGACGATCATCGGCGGCATGATGTTCGGCCTCGAGCGCCGCGTGGCGACGGAGTTCTCGTTCTTTCTCGCGATTCCGATCCTGTTCGGCGCCACCGTCTACGAACTGTACAAGGCGCGCTCGACGCTGTCGCTCGACGACTTCAGCCTCTTCGGCGTGGGTTTCGTCGCGGCCTTCGTCAGCGCTTTCATCTGCGTGCGCTGGCTGCTGCGCTACATCGCGTCGCACGACTTCACGGCATTCGCGTGGTATCGCATCGTGTTCGGTATCGTCGTGCTGGCGACGGCCTACAGCGGCCTGGTAGTCTGGGCCGACTGACGCGCGGTCCACGCCGCAACGAAGAAAGGGCACCCTCGGGTGCCCTTCGTGTTTGCGCGAACGCGGCGAACGGCTGCCGCCCGGGGACGATCAGCGTTTCCTGAATACGAGATCCCATACGCCGTGACCCAGACGCAGGCCGCGGTTCTCGAACTTCGTCACGGGACGATAGTCGGGACGCGGCGCATAGCCGTCGGCCGTGGCGACCGTGTTCTCGAGCGACGCTTCACCGCCGAGCACTTCGAGCATTTGCTCGGCGTACTCCTGCCAGTCGGTGGCGCAGTGCAGATAGCCGCCGGACTTCAGGCGCGAAGCGAGCAGTGCCACGAAGGGCGGCTGCAGCAGGCGGCGCTTGTGGTGGCGCTTCTTGTGCCACGGATCCGGGAAGAAGATGTGAACGCCGTCGAGCGAGCCTGCGGGCAGCATGTGCTCGACCACTTCCACGGCGTCGTGCTGGACGATGCGAACGTTCGAGAGCGGTGTTTCGCCAATGAGCTTGAGCAGCGCGCCCACGCCCGGTTCGTGCACTTCGACGCCGAGAAAATCGTCGTTGGGCCGCAACTTTGCGATATGAGCGGTGCCGTCGCCCATGCCGAAACCGATTTCCAGAATGCGCGGCGCGCCGTCGCGGCCGAATGCGGCCGGCCAGTCGAGCGGCTGCGCGGCGTAGGGCAACACGAACTTCGGGCCGAGCGCGTCGAAGGCGCGCTTCTGCGCTTCGGAGCTGCGCCCGGCACGCCGCACGAAGCTGCGAATGCGGCGCGGGTGCGCCACGCCGTCCGGACCGACGTAGACGTCGCCGTCCTGTTCGTTGGAGGGCGTCGCGCCGGTGGCGGCTGCGTCGTCGTGGGCCGGTTGCGCGTCGTCGGCCGGCGGATGTCCGTGATTCGTCATGGAAGCAAAAAGCCGTCTGAGGCGACGGCTTGTCGAGGCATTGCGGGAGGCGGCGGACTGGCATCACAGCGCAAGTCAACGCCCAACACGATGATTTTTCAAAGGATTTTCCCGCATCGAGGCGGCGGGAGCGGGCTCGATTATCCCCCGGAATCGCCTCCAGTGGCAAGTTGACGGCGGCGCGCGCGCCCTCATCCGCGCTCAGGTCGGGCGAATCACCTGCGTGTCCTCGGGCGCGACGGGCTGCCCGTCCGCGGTCGTCGGCCACAGATCGGCCAGCGGTTCGCCGGTGCGCGTATCGACAAGCGTCGAGTGCGGCTCGCGACGGCCGAAGCGGTGTTTCTCCCCCCACTGCCGCAGCGCCACGATGAGCGTGAAGAGTTCGCGTCCCTGCGGCGTGAGTACGTATTCCTGGTAGGACGTGCCGTCCGAGGCTGGCTGCACCGCAAGAATGCCTGCGTCGACCAGCGCGCGCAGGCGCGTGGCGAGCATGCTGCGCGCCACGCCCAGGCTGCGCAGGAAGTCGCCGAAGCGGCGCACGCCGTCGAAGGCGTCGCGCACGATCAGCAGACTCCAGCGATCGCCGATCACGTCGACCGTTCTCGCGACGGGACAGGTATCGAGCGACGGGTTTGGCGCCGGCGTGGCAACGGACTTCGATGTGGGCATGGGCTGCGGCCTCGTTCAGAGGGATTTCAGACGGATGGCGGCCCGGCATCGCCGCGCGGGTGTTGGCGCAGGGCGCGGGCGTCGGAGGGCCGGGGTGTTGGAAATTAGGTTTCATTTTAGAACTTGTTTGGGTATGATCCAACAAGTATCAATTTGAAACCAGTTGAGGGAGCCCCCCATGTCATCGTGTCAATCGACGCCGGCGGCGGACGTGTCGCCGGCAACAATCGCGGGCGGGATGCCCCGTGCGCTCGTGGCCGTCTTCGCATGCGCGGCCGGGCTGAGCGTCGCCAACGTCTACTACGCGCAGCCGCTGCTCGACATGCTGGCGAACGACTTCTCGATTTCGCACGGCGCGGCGGGCAGCGTCGTGACCGCTACCCAGATCGGCTGTGCGCTGGCGTTGGTGTTTCTCGTGCCGCTCGGCGATCAATGGGAGCGGCGGCGCCTCATGCTTGTGCAGCTCGGCTTGTTGACGGCCGGTCTGCTGTGCGTTGCGGCGGCGTCCTCGGCGTGGGCGCTGCTGCTTGGCATGACGTTCGTCGGCATGCTCGGCACGGCCATGACGCAGGGCCTCATTGCGTTTGCCTCGAGTGCGGCGGGCGAGCACGAGCGAGGCCGCGTCGTGGGCGCCACCCAGGGCGGCGTGGTGGTCGGCCTGTTGCTGGCGCGCGTGATGGCGGGCGGCGTTGCCGACGTTGCGGGATGGCGTGGCGTGTATCTGGCCTCGGCGCTGGCGATGCTCGTGCTCGGCGCCGTGCTGTGGCGCGCGTTGCCGCGTCAGCGGGCGCCGGCGACGCGCCAGCCCTACGTGGCACTGCTGCGCTCGATGTTCGCGCTGCTCCGAGAGGAGCGCACCTTGCAGGTCCGCGGCGGCATTGCCTTGCTGATGTTCATGGCGTTGAGCATTTTCTGGAGTGCGCTGGTATTGCCGTTGTCCGCCGCACCGTTCCATTTCTCGCACACGACCATCGGCGCGTTCGGGCTCGTCGGCGCCGCGGGGGCGTTGGCGGCCGCGCGTGCCGGGTACTGGGCCGACCGCGGCTGGGCACAGCGCACGACGGGCGCGGCGTTGCTCGTGCTCACGCTCTCGTGGCTGCCGCTTGCGGGCCTGCGCGTGTCGCTGGGGTGGCTGGCGCTCGGGGTGTTGCTGCTCGATCTCGCGGCGCAGGCGATTCACGTGACGAACCAGAGCCTCATCTTCGCCGCGCGTGCGCAGGCGCCGAGTCGGCTCGTCGGGGCTTACATGCTGTTCTACGCGACGGGCAGCGGCCTTGGCGGCGTTGCCGCAACGGCGACCTTCGCGACGTTCGGATGGACGGGCGTATGCGCGCTGGGCGCGCTCGTGAGCTTGCTCGCGCTGAGCTTCTGGGCGGTGACGCTGCGGTGGATGTCCGGCGGCGGAAAGCCGCGCGTCGCGGGCTGACGGCGGCTGATCGCAGGACGCCCCATCCCTGCTTTCCGTCTCTGCCTTCCGCCTCTGCCTTCCGTCTCTGCCTCCCACGCCCTGACCGGGCCCCCGTGTTCGCCGCGATGCCGGAGAAGATCCCGGCGAACCTCTCTCAGCGGGCCTTGGTGCGACCCGGTTTGACGGCGGCGGTGGCGCGCGCGGTGGCCTTGGCGCCAAGCCCGCCGGCCGCCTCCATGTCTTCGAGCCACGAGAGCGCATCGGCGTGGCGCAGGAAGTGCCGCAGATAGTCGGGCGAGACGTCGTGCATGAGCGACAGGGCGCGGTGCACGAGATGGCTGGAATTCAGGGGGCCGGCGTTCTCGGGCACTTGCGCGAGCGATTGGCGCAGATTGCCGTCGGTGCTCAGCTTCGACCACGTTTCGCGGAAGTACTCGAGCACGTCGAGATCCTCGAAGGCGTCGTCGGTCGAGATGACGGTGGGCGTGATCGGCACGGCCACGGGCGCAGGCGCCGTGGCGGCAGGCCTTGCGGCAGCCGGGGCGACGGAAGACGCGGGCGCATCGCCCGCCTGCCCGTCACGAGCGCTATGCGGCTCACGATCGCCGCGTGCCGCGAGCCGATGAGCGTGAGCGGCGCGAGACGCCGACGCCCGGGCGGCGCGCTCGCCGGTGCGTTGCGAGATGCCGGCGGCGAGCGCGGCAAGCGGTGACGCAACGGACGGGTCGGCGTGCGTTTCCCGCGGCGCCTGCGTTACCGTTTCAGCGGACGCGAGCCGCCGTGCCAACGCTTCGACGAGCATCTTCAGACGTTCGTCGAGCATGCGCCGCACGTCTCCGCCATAGCCGCGGCTGCGCGCGGCGAGCGCTTCGATTCGATGGAAAAGCACCGGGTCGCGCTTGTCGGCGCCTTGCGAGCGCCATTGCGCGAGTTGTGCCGAGACGGCGTCGGGCGCGGCGGGCACGTCGGGTGCGGCGTTCGCGTGCGGCGCTTCGCACGCCGAGGCGCCATCGCATGCGGGCGAATCGAAGTGGGCGTCACGCATTGGGCTTACCTGCGTTGCTGGCGCTGCTGCGCGGCATGGGGGCGATTTCCACGCGACGGTTCTTCGCGCGGCCGGCTTCGTCGGCATTGGACGTCACCGGTTGCTCGGCGCCGAACGCCGCCGAGAAAATCGACGACGGCGGCACGCCCGCGGCGATCAGCTCGCGCGTGACGGTGAGCGCACGCTGCGCCGAGAGCTCCCAGTTGTCGGCGAAGCGCCGGTTCGTCTCGCGCACCTGCTGGTTGTCGGTAAAGCCGCTGACCATCAGGATTTCGTCGCTCGCGCGCAGGTAGGCGGCAAGCGGCCCCGCGAGGCTGCGCAGCACTTCGCGCCCTTGCGGTTGCAACTGATCGGAGTTGAGCGCGAACAATACGTTGCCGCTGATGCCGATGCGGCCGTTCACGAGCGTGACCCGCCCGCCCGCGAGGGGGCCGGCGAGCGCCTTTTCGAGCGTCTCGCGGCGCTGCGTCTCGGCGCGCCGCTCCTTGACCTCGCGCTCCAGTCGGGCCGAGAGCTCGATTTGCACGCCGATCACGCCGAGCATGATCAGCACGAACGCGCCGAGCATCACCGACATCAGATCGCCGAAGACAGCCCACGTCGGCGAGGCGGCGCCAATGTCGCCGCCCTCCACGCTGCCCACGCCCTCCAGACCCTCCATGCCCTCGCCGACGCCAGCGCCCAGTTCGTCCCTCATGCTGCCACGCTACCCGGTTGTGCCCGCGTTTGCGCCAGATCCTGCAGATTCTCGAGGATCTGCTTCTGCGACATCACGCTGAGCTCCACGACCTCGCGCGCCTGCGCGACGTAGTAGCCCAACTGCTCGTCGCTGCGCGCCATCGACTTGTCGAGCGCGGCTTCGATGCGCTGCAGATGCTCGAGCAACTGCGCGTTCGATTCGCCGAAGCTCTGCACCGCCGCGCCGAAGGCGTCCCCAAGGCTGGCGATCTCGATGGCGCTGCCGGCGACCTGCGCCGACGCCGCGGCGAGCTTGTCGGTCTGCGCGGCGATGGCCTCGCCGAGATTGGCGCCGGCGCGCTCGAGCAAACGAGCGGACGTGGTGACGAGCTCGTCGACGGCGGCGCGCTGTTCGTTGCCGGCGTGCTTGACGGTATCGAGCAGCGTGCCGAGCGTGTCGAGCAGGCGCGAACGTTCTTCGAGCATCGCGTTATCGCGCACCATGCTCTCGGAGAGCTTCTGGCGCAGTTCGCCGATGATCTCGGCGGCAGCCTTCGGGGCTTCCGACGCGGTTTGCACCAGACGCGAGATCTCGGCGATGGTGTCGTTGGCGTTGGCGCGCGTCTGTTCGGACATCTCCAGCGCCGCACGCGCGAGCGCGTCGCAGATTGCCTGCTGCTGGCTGGCCGCGTGTTCGCCGACCTTCTGCCATTCCGCGCGCAGCGTGGCGAGCGTGCCTTCGAGCGTCTGCGTCCAGGCGGACAGGCGTTGCGTCTCGCGCTCGGCCGTCGCGTCGTGGTGGGCCGCGTTGGCGGCGCTCAGCGCTTGCATCAGCGACGCGCTGTGATCATTGAAGGCGCTGGTCGTCGCGGCGATGAGCTGCTGGTTGCCGTCGGCCAGACGCTCGCTCGTGCGCGTATGTTCGGCGATGGCTTCGCGCCAGGTCTGCGCCACGCTCTCGGAGGTCGAGTCGATGCGGGCGCAGACGCTCTGGAGCCATTGCGCCGAGCGTTGCTCGAAGGTTTCGGCAAAGCGCGCCAGCGCGCCAGCGAGCTCGGCGTTGAGCGCTTCGTTGGCTTGCTTTTGTTGGGCGATCGACCGGTCCCACGCTTGCGCAACGCGTTCGTGCGCGCCGCTCACGCTGCCGCTGGCCGCGTCGAGCTGGGTCGCCACGTCGGCGAGCAGCGCGTTGGCGCGGGCCTCGAACGTCTGCGCGAAGCGCTCCAGTGCTGCGCCGAGGTCTTGCGTGAGCGCGGCGTGCGAGCGCTGTTGTTGGGCCAGGGCTTGCTCCCAGGCCTGCGCGACCGTGGTCTGCGCGGTGGCGATGCTGCCCGTGGCGTTATCGAGGCGCGACGTGACGTCGGCGAGCAGACCGGCCGAGCGTGTTTCGAACGTCTGCGCGAATTGCGCGAGCGACTCCGCGAGGTCCCTGGCGAGCGTGTCGCTGGTCGCCTGTTGCGCGGCCAGCGACGCTTCCCAGCGCTTCGCCACGCCCGCGTGTGCCGCGCTGACGTGATCCGTCGCGCTCTCCAGACGCGCGGCGACTTCGTCGAGAAGCTTGGCCGAGCGCGTATCGAATGTCTGCGTGAATTCGCCCAGCGCCGCGCGCAGGTCGGTTGCGAGCGACTCGTTGGCGCGCAACTGGGCGTCGAGCGACGCGTTCCAGACGTTTGCGGCACGTGTGGTGGTGGCTTCGAAGCGATCGGACAAGCCGTCCATGCGATCTTGCATCGCGGCGCAAACGGTCTGCTGCCAGGACGCCGTCTCGCGTGCGAGGCTCGCCATCGTCGCTTCGACTGCCGGGCGGATCGCGGCGCCGGCCGCGCTGGCCGTGGTGGCCACGCTGTCCTTCAGGTACTGCTGCATCGCGTCGGTCAATTGTGCATAGGACGCGCCGGTCTTCGCGTGAAGCGCGTCCTGGCTTGCGACGAGTCGCTCGCCGAGCGTCTGGCTGTGGCGCTCCATCGCAGCCATCATCTCCTGCAGACGCTCGACGAGCGCGGGCATGACGGTGGCCTGCTGTGCCAGCAATTGCAGCGTGGTTTCGCGCTGGTGCTGTTGCGAGAACGGCCGCAGCGTGGTCGCGATGCGCGCGTCGAGCGCTTGCACCGCGTGCGCGCGCTCCTTGCGGGCCAGGGCGGCAAGCAGGCCGAGCATGGCGGATGTCGCAACGCCGGCGACGGAGGTGCCGAACGCGAAGCCGAGCCCCTTGACCGGCGAGGCGAGCGAGGCGCGGATCGCTTCGAGGTCGGTGGCGCCCTCGAGGGCGAGACCCGTGCCGCGCAGCGTGGCGGCCATGCCGAGGAACGTGCCTAGCATGCCCAGCAGCACGAGCAGGCCGACGAGGTACGGCGTGAGAGCGGGGCCAGGCAGGCCGACGCGTTCGCCTTCCACGCGCAGGCGCACGGCGTTGCGCAGACCGGCCGGGAGCGTGTCGAGCCAGGCGGGCAGCGATGCCGGCGTGGCATGGAGCCCGGCCACGGCGCGCGCGAGCGCGCGGGTCGATTGGTGAAAGCGTTTGAGCTCGAGCGCGCCGATGAGATAGACCGCTGCGATCAGCAAGGCGATGGCCAGCGCGAGGGTGTTGGTGCCGGCATAGCCGATGGCGATCCAGCCGACGACGGCCAGGCCTGCGACAAAGGCGACGAGATCAACGAGGTAACGGGTCATTGTTGTCCGGGTTCACTAACGTTTTCGCCGTTCGATACCGAGGCGAGGGCGGCGATCAGCCCTTCGACGGGTTCGAGGCGTATATCCAGTTCCGCGAGCAGGATGCTCTGCATGTCCCGGTGGAAGGTGTCGAGCCAGGCGCCGGCCGGCGGCAGCGGCGCCGCGCCGCTCACGCGCGGGGCGGCCATCGCCGCCTGCTCCGTGTCGCGCAGGCGCACGAAGTGGCCTTCGAGCAGATTCGGCACGCTCGCGAGCAGGGCGCGCTCGCGAGCGCCCATCACGCGTTCCATGACGGCGTCCACGCCGGCGAGCCGCGCGCCCTGTGGCGAACGAGCGGCCAACCGGGCTCGCATGCGCGTGCGCACGGCGCTGATGGCCGTATCCATCGTCTGTTGCGAAGTCGCGTAGCGCTGGCGATAGGCCGGAAAATCCGCGAAGGACGCCGCACGCTGGCGCTCGGCGGCGCTCAGGGCGCGAATCCGCCCGCCCGGCGCGGCTGCTAGTCCGCAATCGCGCGCGATAGCGGCCGCCAGGTCTGCGCGCACGCGGGCGAGTTCGCCGGCCGGATCCTGCGCAGGCGCGCGCGCGCCGGGTGTTGCAGCCGGCGGGTTGGCCTTGAGGGCCGACGACAGGGCGATGGCGTCGGTCCAGCCCAGCCACTGACTCAGGCGGTCCGAGAGCGACGGCGCTGCCTCCGGGGGCGCGAACGTGCTCAGACGGGCCAGCGAGCGTATGAGTGTCGGGGCGCTGATAACGGGACGCCGGGGCACTTGCACCATTCCACTGGGGGGTCGAAAACCCTGCAGTTTACACTGCGCGCGCCCTTCGACCGCGGCGGCTGCCTCCGGCGCCTTCCGTCGCCCGGGCGCCGCCTGTGATTTATCTCAGTTTCCGGCGTGCGTCCCGAGGTTTATCGTTCACTCAACTCGCGGCAAACGCGAAACGACGAAACAACGAAACGACGAAACAACGAAACAACGAAACGACAACCGGAGGTGTGACATGGCTGCAATTGGACCGATCTGCGACGGACTGGTGACGGTGGGGACGTGGGCGCTGCGCGCCAAGCCGGTGGCCGACTTCCTGGCCGGCCTCGCCAACTTCTTCTGAGCCGCACGCCTGAGAACGGGCAACGGGCGACAGGGAATCGAACGACCGGAGAGACGACATGCCTGCCATCGGCGTGATCTGCGACGCAATGGTGATGGTGGGGACGTGGGCAAGCCGGGCCGCACCGGTGGCGACAGTCTTCTCGGATGTGGCCGGCCTGTTCACGTGATACGGCGCCGCCATTGAAGCTGGCGGTGAGTCAGTGGTGACTCACGAGGCCGGGCACGCGGTATCAGGCGCTTGCGCCAGTCCGTGGCGCACGTAGGGCAGCAGGCTGGCGAGGCCCAGCGCTGCCATGGCCGCGCCGATCCACAGCGGTGCGCGCAGGCCGTAACCGGCGTCGATGGCGGCGCCGCCGGCCCAGGTGCCGAAGGCAAGCCCGGCCGTGATCACCGACGTGTGCATGGTGTTGACCAGCGGCCCCGGCGCGGCGGCGCGCATCACGCGGGCGACCATGGCCGGGTTGAGCGACACGCCGGTCAGCCCGATGGCGGCGAAGGCCGCCACGCCCACGGGCGCGAGTCGGGCCCACAGCGCGAAGCTCACCAGCGCGAGGGCCAGTACGCCCAGGCCCGTGACAAGCACGGTGAGCGTGTGGCGGTCGGCGAAGCGTCCCGTCACGGCGTTGCCGATGATGTTGGCGACGCCGTACATCGCGAGCAGGTTCGGGATTGCGGCGGCGGGCAGGCCGGCGACGTTCAGGAAGATGGGCGAGAAGTAGCTGAACGCGGCGAAGGTGGCGCCGATGATGAGGCCGCTCGTCGCGAATGCGGCCCATAGCGGACGGTTGCGCAGCGAGCGGATTTCGGCGGCGAGACTGATGCTCTCGCGCCCGCGCTTTTCGGTGGCCGGGGCCCACAGCGCGACGGCGACGGTACACAGCGCGGCGAGGACGGCGACGAGCCAGAAGCTGGCGCGCCAGCCGTAATGCTGCTCGATGTAGGCCGTGAGCGGCACGCCGACCACCGGCGAGAACATCAGGCCGCCGAGCACGAACGCCGCGGCGCGCCCGCGCACCGACGGGGCGACGAGATCGGCACACAGCGTCAGCGCCACACCAAACGTGGCCGAGCTGGCAATTCCCATCACGACGCGCGCGAGCGCCATCACCTCATAGCGGGTCGCGACGGCGGCGAGCACGCCGCCGGCGACGTTGATCGTGAGCAGGCAGACGAGGGCGCGCTTGTGCGGCGTGCGCAGCGCGAGCAACACTGCGGTGAGCACGGGGCCGCCGACAGCCATGCCAAGCGCGTAGAGCGAAATGAGGTTGCCGATGGCGCCGATGCCGACGTCCATCGCCCGCGCGAGGGCGGGCATCATCCCGGCGACCATGAATTCGGCCGTGGTCATGGCGAAGACGGTAAGTCCGAGTAAATAGACGACGGGTGGCATGGTGGATCTTGATGGCATATTTTTAACGTTCATTACAAATTTGGGGTTGGGGAATGGACCCGTGAAAGGACGGGGTCCGGGGAGTCTGTGTGGTGCGCGGAGGCTTCGGCGCCGGGCGGTCTCAGAGCTGAGCGAGGGTGCCTTCGACGATATCTTCGAGGAAGGCGCGATCGCTGACGGTGCGGCCCAGTGCGCGCAGACCGTAATAGGTGGACAGGAACGTGCGCGCGACGAGCAGCGGCGAGCGTTCGGCGGACAGCTCTCCGTTACGCTGTCCGACGGCGATCAGATGCACGATGACCTGCTCGATGCGCGTGAGATAGGCCTGGCTGATCTGGCGGACCTTGGGATCTTTCGCGCCACGTTCGAGAGCGGCGAAAAGCGACATGCAGCCGCGCTGTTTGTCGGGATTGAGATCTTCGTCAATACCCCATTGCATGAGCGCGCGCAGCCGTTCCTTGACGGGGCCGGGGGCGTTCAGGATATCGGCCTGGGTCTGAAGTCCGAGCGTCTGATAGCGCGTGAGGGCTTCGTGATAGAGGTTGAGCTTGCTGCCGAAGGCGTTGTAGAGGCTGCCTCGCCCGAGGCCGGTGCACTCGACGAGCGCCTGCGCGGAGGTGCCTTCATAGCCGTGCGTCCAGAAGACGTCCATGGCAGCGTCGATGACGGCTGCGTCGTCGAATTCTCTGGGTCTACCGCTCATGAGGAGACTCGCTGGCGTAAGTGAAATGGAAAGGGCAACGCACATGCGCGCGCGCCGTCGACCGCATTGTAAGTCATTTTTTAACGTTTGTTCAAATTAGGACTGTTGCCTCCGCGGTAAGCGTGAAATGGCGTGAAGCGCAGCCTGGGCGTGGCCCACTATGCGAGCGGTGTTGGATGAGTCATTTCCCAAAATTGCTTCGCGCCGAACGCGCAAGCGCAGCACTCGTGGGGAAGCGAGATGCCAGCTCGGCATTTGGGATATATCTCATGCGCAACCAACGTATTCTTGGCAGGAATTTTCGCCGGCGTGCGAGGGCGTGAAACATGAGCGGGTGTCGCGCTCGGCCCGAGGGTATCGCGCCGTTCCTCAAAGACGAGACGTACAGTTCAAAGGTATTCAGATGAAGGTTCTGGTGATCGGCGCCACGGGCTATGTGGGCGCCAGGGTGGCAAGGAAGTTGAAGGACAAGGGGTTTGTCGTCCATGGATTGGCGAGATCGGAAAGCTCGCGCGCAAAAATCGAGGCGACGGGGTATGTGCCGGTCGAGGGCGATCTTCTCAAGCGCGATACGCTGCGTGCGGCCGTCACGCAGATGGACGCCGTGATCCACGCCGGACTTCCGGGGGATTCGATCAACGACGGCGTTCCGGCCTTTGATCAGGATCACCTCGCTATCGAGACGATGCTCTCCGAAATGAAGGGCCAGAACAAGACGTTCATTTATTCCACTGGCGCCTTGACGGTGGCCGACGAGCGCACCATTGGAAAAGTGGGCGAGCCGATACCCGAGAATGAATGCGCACGCAAACCCATGCCGATGGTGGCGCAGCGTGCGGCGACGGAGAACATGGTCCTGGACGCGGCGGAGCTGGGCATCAGAACCGTGGTCGTGAGAATTCCGCACGTCTATGGAGACGGCGGCAACTTTGTCTTGCCATACCTGATCGATGCGGCTGAGCGCGAGGGGCGCGGCGTTTATATCGGGGAAGGGCAAAACACCATTTCGCTGGTACATGTGGACGATTTGGCGGACCTCTACGTCCTGGCGCTGGAGAAGTCACCGGCCGGCAGGCTATACCAGCCCGCCAGCTTCGACATGCGCATGGGGGAAATCGCTGCGCGCGTAAGCCAGGAGATGGGGCTGGGAGGCCGGACCGCGAGCATCCCGTTCGAGAAGGCGAAGGAAGCTTGGGGGCTGGGACCGGCGTTGGTCGTTGGTCTGAATAGCCAGTTGGGCGCAGATGATGCCAATCGGGTGCTTGGCTGGGCGCCGAAAAATATGTCGCTTGATGCCGAGATCGCCTATATGGTCGACAAGGCTCGCCGTCGCGGTGACGACGCCTTGGCGGCGCAATAGTGGCGCAATAGCGACGTAGTGGCGACGTAATGGCGACGTAATGGCGCCATAAGCCGACTTCTCCGGGGTGGCCCGGCTGACAACGGCTCCGATGTCCGAAATGGCATCGGAGCCGTTGCGTTTTCGGTGGCGTCACGCCACGAGGCGCGTCCGGGCGTTCAAAAAGCACCGGTCGGTTGAAAGAGTCAGACGAGGGAGGGGAATCCGCGCAGAACGCGCCTTGCTCGGGCGCAGCGCATTGCCGTCAGGCAATGTCCGGCCAAGAATCAAATTGGAGCGGGCGATGGGAACATCACGCCGCACTCAAATCGTTGATTGATAACGGGTTTATTCCGTTTGGCGCTACGGAACTAGGCCAGATTATGTACCGGACGTACCGCGTCGGCAACCAGATCCTATCCGCATTTGTCTGCTGACATTCACGGTCAGTCATCAACGCGCGCTCCAGGCAGACGTGTTTCATTCTATCGTTTGATGTATAAGATCAACGAAATCAAGGAACATCTTTGGGGCAATGGAAAGATCCTCACATGCCCAGCGCGCTCTTGCCCTGCTCCACAAGCAGGGCTTTCTGCGCACCAGCGACTTGGACACCATCGGCGCGCCGCGGGTGGTGCTGACACGTCTGTCCACTTCCGGGCAGTTGGAGCGTGTCGGGCGCGGCCTCTACCGTTTGCCAGGCAACCCCATGTCCGAGCAGGAGGACCTCGCCACGATTGCAGTCAAGGTTCCCAAAGCCGTGTTCTGCTTGCTGACGGCACTCCAGTTCCACGAACTGACCACGCAACTGCCTCGCCAAGTTTGGATTGCCATGCCTCGTGGCAGCCACACCCCACGTATCGAGCACCCGCCGATCAAGATGGTGCAGATGGCGGGTGATGCCTATGCCTTGGGCATTGATGAGCACGAACGCGATGGCGCCAGACTGCGGATCTACAGTGCCGCCAAAACCGTGGCGGACTGCTTCAAGCACCGCAACCAGATCGGCCTGGACGTGGCCATTGAGGCGCTGAAGGCTGCCTGGAAGACACGCAAGGCTTCAGCCGATGACCTATGGCGCCATGCCAAGGTCTGCCGGGTCGCAAATGTCATGCGTCCTTACCTGGAGGCGGTTTCGCATGAGTGACCACGCCGCCTTGATTCGCGCTTTCCGGGCAAGCCGATCCGTGCATTCGGATCGAGACGTCGTTGTCAACGAACGGCTCGGATAAGGCAGCCCATCATGGCACTCGACCACCTCACACTCACCACATACCGCGATCGGCATCCTGCATGGCGATTGCTGGCCTCGCCACATGCGCCATTGGTAGCAAGCTTCCTATACCGGGTGTTCGTTGCACCGAACGTGCGGCTGACGAGCGAAGCGGATCTGGCCGAAATGCTGGAAGATGAGCTGTTTGCCCTGCGCGAACAGCTCGGTGCAGAGGTGTATCCGAAAGCCGCAACTGAATACCTGAATGACTGGTGCGCGCCGGACAAGGGCTGGCTGCGCAAGTTCTACAAGCCCGGCACCGACGAAGCCCAGTTCGATCTCACCCCCGCCACCGAAAAAGCCATCGCCTGGCTGGTATCGCTGACCGAACGGCCTTTCGTCGGCACTGAATCTCGCCTGCTGACCTTGTTCGCGCTGCTGGAGCAGATCAGCACCGGAAGCGAGGCCGATCCAGCCAGGCGCCTGGAGGAACTGCGCCGCAAGCGCGACGAGATCGACGCCGAGATCGGCCGCGTCCTGTCCGGCGACGTGCCGCTCATGGATGACACGGCCATCAAGGATCGCTTCCTGCAATTCCAGCAGTTGGCGCGCGAACTGCTGAGCGACTTCCGCCAGGTGGAACACAACTTCCGCCAACTCGACCGCAGCGTCCGCGAGAAGATCGCGTTGTGGGACGGCAGCAAGGGGGCACTGCTCGACGAGGTCATGGGCGAGCGCGACGCCATCGGGGATTCCGACCAGGGCCGCAGCTTCCGTGCATTCTGGGATTTCCTGATGTCCAGCCGTCGCCAGGAAGAACTGTCCGCACGGCTCGACCAGATCCTCGGCTTGCCCGCCGTGGCTGCGCTCAAGCCGGAGCCGCGCACCCGCCGGGTGCACCACGATTGGCTGGAAGCGGGCGAACATACCCAGCGCACGGTAGCGCAGTTGTCGCAACAACTGCGCCGCTTCCTGGATGACCGGGCCTTCCAGGAAAACCGCCGCATCCTCGAACTCTTGCACGGCATCGAGACCCAGGCGCTGGCCTTGCGCGACATGCCGCCGGCCGGCGACGTGATGCGCCTCGACGAGATGGGCGCGGACATCGCCTTGCCGCAGGAACGCCCCCTGTTTGCGCTCCATGCCAAACCACGCCTGGCGGAACTGGTCCTTGAGGACGGTGACGACGACATCGACACCGCACGCCTGTTCGACCAGCACGTCGTGGACAAGACCCGCCTGCGTGAGGCCCTGCGGCAGGCATTGCGGCAGCAGTCGCAGATCAGCTTGCGCGCGTTGCTGGAGACCCAGCCGCTGCAACAGGGATTGGCCGAACTGGTCACCTGGCTGGAACTGGCCCACGCGGGCAGCCGCTGGCTGGATGGCATCAGGGCCACGGTGGATGACGATGTGCAGGAGATCATCGAATGGGCCATGCAGGACAGCGATGGCTCCACGGTACGACGGCGGGCGCGAATGCCACGCGTGATTTTTGCGCGTTGATGCAAACTGCGACGGATAAAGCGAAGACCCATGAATGATATGCATCAGGATGATCCAGAAGGCAGTACCGAGTCGCTCCCGCCCGTTGTAGCGGAACTCTCGCAACTGATGGTGCATTTGCTCAAAGGCGTGTTGTACCGCCAGGACGACGAGCGCCTATGGGCCAGTCTGCTGAGCCTGCAGGCGCGTGTACGGGAGCAGGCGGCGGTGTTGTTGCTGGATCTGGTGCTGGACGAAGCCGAGGGCTACGCCTTCCTCAAAAGCCAGCCGGAGCCGGAGGATGTGGACGCCACACCCCGTCCGCCGCGCCTGATCGCGCGACGGCCGCTGTCCTACCCGGTCAGCCTGATGTTGGCCTTGCTGCGCAAGCGCCTGGCCGAATCCGACGCCAGCGGCGGCGATACCCGGCTGGTGCTGTCGCGCGAGGATATCGCCGAATTGATGCGCGTGTTCCTGCCGGACGGCACCAACGAGGCGCGCCTCGTCGACCAAGTGGATTCGACCATCACCAAGGTGGTGGAACTGGGGTATCTGCGCAAGCTCAAGCCCGTTGCCGGCGCAGCTCAGCAGGCACCTCGCTACGAGGTGCGGCGCATCCTCAAGGCGTTCGTCGATGCACAGTGGCTGGCCGACTTCGATGCGCGCCTGGAGGGCTATCGCACCGCATTGTCAGGTGCCGATCGCGACAAGGAAGCTGGCCGATGAACGATTTTTCGCTACAGGAGCTCGATTTCGTGGCCGACGACAGCCGCGTCGGCTTTCGCCTGCAGCGGCTGGAAGTTCTGAACTGGGGCACATTCGACCGGCGCGTCTGGCGCTATGAACTCGATGGGCGTAACGGCCTGCTCACTGGCGACATCGGTTCGGGCAAATCCACCCTGGTCGATGCCGTCACCACGCTGCTGGTGCCAGCGCAACGCATCGCCTACAACAAGGCCGCAGGCGCCGAGACGCGTGAGCGATCACTGCGGTCCTACGTGCTGGGCCATTACAAGAGCGAGCGCAACGAAACCACCGGCAGCGCCCGCCCGGTGGCGTTACGCGACACCACTAGCTACAGCGTGATCCTGGGTGTCTTCCGTAACGAAGGCTACGGCCAGGCGGTCACGTTGGCGCAAGTCTTCTGGTTTCGCGAACCACAGGGCCAGCCCGCGCGCTTGTTCGTGACTGTAGAGCGGGAACTGTCCATCACCGAGCACTTTTCCGGATTCGGCAGCGACATTAACGGCCTGCGCAAGAAGCTGCGCGCGATGGGCTGCGAACTGAATGACAGCTTCCCGCCCTACGGCGCCTGGTTCCGCCGCCGCTTCGGCATCGAGCACGAGCAGGCGCTGGAGCTGTTCCATCAGACGGTTTCCATGAAATCGGTTGGCAATCTGACCGATTTCGTGCGCAGCCATATGCTCGAACCGTTCGACGTGGGGGGGCGCATCGAGGCACTGCTCGGCCATTTCGATGACCTCGACCGCGCCCACCAGTCGGTACTCAAGGCCAAGCGGCAGATCGAGTTGTTGACGCCGCTGGTGGAGGATGGCCTTCGCCACGGGCAAATCGCCGCCGAGATCCAGGCGCTGCGCGAAGGACGCGATGCATTACGCCCGTACTTCGCCGGCTTGAAGGCAGCACTGCTGGAGAGGCGCCTGGAATTGTTGACTCAGGATGCGACGCGCTGGGACGCCCGCATCAAGCAACTGGGAGAGCAACGAGACAACGCCCGAATCGAGCAGGGGAAGCTCGAAGGCGCACTGCGCGAGAACGGCGGCGACCGGCTGCAACAACTCGCTGCCGCCATTCAGCAGCAGGAGGCAGAGAAACAGCAACGGCAGGAGAAAGCGGACGCCTACACCACGCTATTGACGCGCATTGGAGAAGCAGCGCCGGGAGACGAAGCTGCTTTCATGACACAAAGATCCACCATCGGAGAACACGCCGAAGCGCTGCGCACAAGCATTGCGGACCACGATACGCAGATCAATGAAGACGGATATGCGCTGCGGCGGGGTCAGGAAGAACACAAAGCGCTCAGCGACGAGATCGACAGCCTTGCGCGTCGAAAAAGCAATATCGATGCGGCCCAGGTACGCATCCGCGACGCATTGTGCGCCGCCTTGTCCATCGCCGAGGAAGGCCTGCCCTTTGCCGGTGAACTGATCCAGGTGCGCGAGGACGAACGCGACTGGGAGGGCGCGGCCGAACGCCTGCTGCATGGCTTCGGCCTGTCCCTGCTGGTGCCGGATGCGCACTACAAGGACGTGGCCGATTGGGTGGAACGCCAGCACCTGGGCACGCGGCTGGTGTACTTCCACGTGCGTGCGCGCAAGCCTACTCAGGCCATTAGCCTGCACCCCCAATCGCTGGTGCGCAAGCTGCTCATCAAGCCCGACACGCCGTACTACGACTGGCTTGAACGCGAACTGCACCACCGCTTCGATCTGGCCTGCTGCGACAACACCGAGCAGTTCCGCCGCGAGACCCGAGCCATCACCCGCGCCGGACAGATCAAGGACCCGAGCGGACGCCACGAAAAGGACGACCGCCGCCGCATCGACGACCGCAGTCGCTACGTGCTGGGCTGGAGCAACGCCGACAAGCTGCGGACCTTGCGTGACGAACGTGAAGGCCTGGAACAGCGACTGGGCGACATCGGTCTGCGCATTGCCAACACACAGCGATTGCGCGGGCAATGCCAGGCGCAACTGGAGGCCTTGGCCAAGCTCGAAGTCTTCACCCGCTACAGCGAGATCGACTGGCAGGCACCGGCACGCGAGATTGCCCGGCTGACCGAGGAACGCGACCGCCTCAAGGCGGCCTCCGATACCCTGCGGGAACTGGAAAGCCAACTGGCGCAGGTCGTTGAGCGCCTGAAGGAGATCGAAGGCGATCTTGGCGAGGCACAAGGCAAACGCGGAGAAATTCGCAGCAAACACGAAACTGCCCAGGCACAGCATGCGCAGGCTCTCGAAATCCAGACGCAAGCCGCACTCGACGACATGTTGCTGCAATCTCTTGAGGGCTGGCGCGCCGAAGTCCTGGGCGACCACCAGCTCACGGTGGAATCCTGCGACAACCGCGAACAGGACGTGCGCAATGGCTTGCAGGCGCGCATCGATGCCGAAGACAAGCGTCTCTCACGCCTGACCGAACGCATCATCAACGCCATGCGCGGTTTTAAGGAGGCCTTCAAGGCAGAGACCGCCGAGATCGACATCAGCCTGGCCGCGCTGCCCGAGTTCGAGCGCTTGATGAAGGATTTGCAGCACGACGACCTGCCGCGCTTCGAAGCGCGTTTCAAGGAACTGCTCAACGTCAATACCATCAACGAGATCGCCAATTTCAACGCCCAGCTCGCGCGCGAGCGTGAAACGATCAAGGAGCGGGTCGATGTCATCAACCAATCCTTGCAGGTGATCGACTACAACCCCGGACGCTACATCCGGTTGCTGGCGCAACCCAGCCCCGATGCGGAGATCCGCGACTTCCTGCAGGATCTGCGTGCCTGCACCGAAGGAGCGCTGAGCGGCTCGGAAGACGAACAGTATTCCGAGACCAAATTTCTGCAGGTCAAAGCCATCATCGACCGCTTCCGGGGGCGCGAGGGACTGGCCGAGATCGACCGGCGCTGGATGCAGAAGGTGACCGACGTGCGCAACGGCTTCCTGTTTTCCGCCAGCGAGCGCTGGCGCGAGGACGATGCCGAGCACGAACACTACTCCGACTCCGGCGGCAAATCCGGCGGGCAGAAGGAGAAGCTGGCCTATACCGTGCTGGCCGCCAGCCTGGCCTACCAGTTCGGCCTGGAATGGGGGGCGGTGCGCTCGCGCTCGTTCCGTTTTGTCGTGATCGACGAAGCCTTCGGGCGCGGCTCGGATGAATCGGCCCAGTATGGGCTGGAACTGTTCCGCCAGCTCAACCTGCAACTGCTGATCATTACGCCGCTGCAAAAGATCCACATCATCGAGCCCTACGTGTCCAGCGTCGGCTTCGTGCACAACGAAGGCGGCCGCGAGTCGCGGCTGCGCAACCTGAGCATTGAAGAGTATCGTGCGCAGAAGGCTGCTGCCACGGGAGCCGCCCCATGACCTGGAGCCAGCCCACCGATCTGCGCACGCAGGTCGAACGGCTGTGGCAGCGCGGCGAACTGCTGCGTACCGTGGTCGGCGGTGACACACTGAATTGGCCATTGCGGCTGTCGCTGAAGTCGCCGTCCGCCGCCGATCTCAGCAACCGTTTCGATGCCGTGCGCGGCTGGGTGCGGGAGATCAGCGCCATGCCGCGCGTGCGCATCGAATGGCGCGAGTGGATGCACCGGGTGCAGGGCCGGCAGCGTCTGCCGGACACGCTGTGGATCGATACGTTGGACGATGCACTGGCGATGATCGGCAAGACCGGCGATGCCCGCCGGTTCCAGGCGCTCTGGCAGCAAACTGCCGAAGCGCAACCCACACTGCTGGCATGGCTGCAAAGATCGCCGTTGCAGACTTTGGCGCTGGCCGAACACTGGCCACGCCTGCTGGCCGTGGTGGCCTGGGTGCAAGCCCATCCGCGCCCAGGCGTCTATCTTCGGCAGGTTGACGCGCCGGGCGTGGACAGCAAATTCATCGAAGCCCATCGCGGTACGCTGGCTCAGTGGCTGGATCTGGCTTTGCCGACGGAAGCCATCGACCACGCTGCTACCGGGATGGCCGGGTTTGCCCGTCGCTACGGTTTTCTGGAGAAGCCCGTTCGCATCCGCCTGCGCTTGCTCGATCCGCAACTGCCCCAGCTTCCCGGCTGCACCGGACTGACCGACATCACCCTGGATGAGGATAGCTTCGCCACGCTCACCTTGCCTGCGCAGCGTGTGTTCATCACCGAAAACGAGGTGAACTTCCTAGCGTTCCCACCGGTCTCCAGTGCCATCGTCGTGTTCGGTGCCGGCTATGGCTGGGGAGCGCTCGCCCGAGCCAACTGGCTGCATCGCGCCTCTCTGCACTACTGGGGAGACATCGATACCCATGGCTTTGCCATTCTGGACAGCCTGCGCAAGTATTTCCCGCTAGCCGCTTCGTTCCTCATGGACCGCTCCACCCTGATGGCCCACGCACTTCAATGGGGTGACGAGCCCCTCGACAAACGCCATACGTTGCCCTTGTCCCGACTGGTCGATGAGGAGGCCGCTCTCTACGACGACTTGCGTCATGACCGAATCCGGCCACAGCTGCGGCTGGAACAGGAACGCATCAGCTATCGCTGGCTATGCGCGGCGTTGGCGACAACAGTCCAGGACGATTCTCGGCCGTAGCGGTATGTCCTGCCGATGTCGTCAGGGCGTGGTCGATTCGACGAACGCCGGCTCGAAATCCAGCAGGTCGGTACCGCGCATGCCCAATCCCCGGGCCACTGCACGCCAGCCCGCCACGGCCTGGGCCACTTCGTTCCAGATCGCCTGCGCTTGCGCAGCATCCAGCCTGAAATACGACGCGGCGGCCATCAGCATGTCACGGCTGTCGATGACGCCGGTGTCCTCGGTCAGCCAGGTCTTGCTCTCGCGACGGTCGCCCGGCATCGGGTTCAGGTCGAAGGCCGGCGACAGGCGCCAGCCGCGCCGGCGCGCGTCGTAGAGGAAGCCGGTGTTGCGCAGGTGGTCGTCGGTATTGCAGATCAGGAAATTGAGGACCAGCCGCCGCCACAGCTCATGGATGTCGGCGATCGGATCGGCGCCCGACTGAAGCAGCACATCCACCAGTTCGGTGTAGGCATGCGTCGCATCGCGGCCATCGGACTGGAGCATCGTCGCGGCCGACACGTAGGGGATGCGAGCGCCGTCGTCGGTGCGGTCGAAACGCCGGATGACGGCGACCGCCGTGCCGCCGATCATTTCCACGCGGGCCGGCGCCGCGCGGATGCCGGCCCTGGCCGCCAGTTGCATGGCCAGCACTTCGCCCCGGATCACGTCGCGCCGGTCCGCCTGGCTGGGAAACTTGCCGACCGCCAGGCGTCCGTCAGCGTCCCGCACCGTGGACTTCGGCCGGGCACCACCCAGCGACGTGCCTTGCCCCAGCAGGTAGCGCAGGTCCTGCGCACTTTCCGTTCCGTCTTCCAGGGCGCGGGCCGCGTGGAGCACCTTCTCCAGTTCCACCAGTGGCGGTACGTGCCGGTTCGCTCCTCCGGCGCGCAGGTAGGCGCCAGAGTGCGGATCGAACAGGCGCAGCGCGCCGATGCGCGCCTCGTCGTCCACCCACATCACGAAGTCCACCGGGTCCAATGCAGGCGTGTCGCGGTCCTCCTGCCGCAGCTTCGCATGGGCGCGCCGGATCACGCGCTCGCCCCAGGCGTCGGGCGCGGTGTCCTCCAGCGCGAGGAAGAACACCTGCCGGGGATGTTGCACGCCGGCCACCGGCTGGAGGTCGGGCGACAGCGTGAAGAACCGGGCATCCCGCAGCCAGCCTTCGTCATAGCTGAACGCGCTGCGCCGGCCGCTGCCAAGATGCAGGCGCCCCACGACCAAGCCGCTCGCCCCCAGGTGGACTTCGAGGTCCGGACGTCGTGCGGGCCGAGGCGTTGCCATCAGAAGCCCTCCAGGTCATCGGCAGGAGCGGGCGCATCGCCCTTGTCGACGACGGGCGCTGCCTGCCGCTTCCTGCCGGCAGAGGTGCGTACCCGCTGCGGCAACTGCGCCCGCACCAGTTCCATGCCGAGCGCATCGTTCTCCAGGGTCATCGCCTGGGCCAGGTCATCGAGCCGGCCCAGCACGTGCAGCGCGCGCAGGAAGGTGTGTAGCGCGGTGCCGGGATAGCCATCTTCCATGCGCCGGACGGTGCTCAGGGACGTGCCGATGCGCTGAGCAAGGTCTTCCTGGCTGAGGCGGCGCATGCGCCGCGCCGCCGAGATGTCCTGCCCCAGGCGGCGCAGCGCGCGCGCGACAGGCTGCGGCATCGCCACCTGCGCACCGGAGCGCTTTTGCTCGGAAGAAGACATCTTTTAGGGCCTCAAATATGAAGTTATTCTCGAAATAAGCATTCATATTTGAATGCAAAAATGGGGGTCAGTCAACCCAGTCCATGTCTGCCCTTGCAGTTCTGGTGACCGCGCTGCGCCATTGCCAGCCGTCCTGTTCGTGAGAGGTGTCACCGGGCTGCCAACTCCCGATGAAATCCGGCAGGTGATCTCACCTCGTCACCGCTCGATTGTTCGCAGGAGCCACCAAACGGCTCCTACGCACGTGAAAGAAACGGGGCGTCATGCTTTGTCGATCTGGGGGAAGACCCCTCGCGTCTTGCCCCAAACCTCGCCGCACCCCGTCGAGGCGGCATCGCCACACCTGTTTCCGCCTGCACTGCGTCTGCTGATAGACCGTCGCTGTCTTGCACGCCGGTATCGCCCTGGCTCGAACGCGAGAAGACCGAATCCGTCTTTCGCCGCGATGGCGTCTGTAGCAAAACCTCGTTATCGAGCCATCCTGCCATGTGCAGTCAACCGCTTGAAGCATACCGCCACGCAGAGGCTCGGTGCTGGTGGACAAGCGCCATATCGACAGGCGGCTGCTCTGGTGAACATCCGTCATTCCGGCCTTTCCCACAAGCCAAGCCGCCACCGTCTCGCGCCGTGAAGGCGCGTCCCGGCAGCGATTCCAATCAACGAGAGGAAACAGATGTCCTGAATCCTGTTACCAGGGAGCAGCCATGCGAAAGCCACCTTCATCCGACGTCCAAGCCAAAGTCTTCTACCGTCCGATCGAGGCGGCCATCCAGTGGGCGGGACTGTCGCGTTTCGAGCGCCGCATCCTCGATGTCACCAAGGGGATGAACCGCTTGCCGGAGCACCCCGAACTGGCGCGCTGGCCACAGCTTCGCCTGAACGCGGAACGGATCTACGACGCACTGGTGCATCTCGACCTTCCCTACGGCAAGAATGGCATCACGAGCAACGACCCCGCCTTGCTTGATGACCCCAGCCTCACAATCCGCCACGTCGACCTGAAGGCCTGGATGATCCGCTTCTATCCCGACCAGCGACCGGCCTTCCTGTTCGACGCCTTCGAGCGTCACCTGCACCCGGCCGTCAGTGTCGAAGCCGTGCAGGCACTGGTCATGGACCGCGAGGCGCTCAAGCTCCAGCTTGCCGACAGGGTGCAAGCCTGGGATGCGCTCTATGCCCAGTTCCAGACGCTCAGCCAGGAGCACCAGGCGCGCACGGAGCGCGAGAAGCGGTCCGGGATGCCGGGCGCCCGCAGTGAGTCCACCTACCTGAACATCGTTGGAGGTCTTCTGACCCTGCTGCTGGGCAAGTCGCCCAATGGCGTTCCCTATTCGTCCTTCGAGACGCTGGAATCGGTCATCAGTGCGCTGGTTGCCCATTACGGCGACAAATCCGGAATCAGCGAGCGAACGCTGTGGGCGAAGTTTTCGGCAGCCAAGCGTCATCTCGCCACCCGGGACCGCTGACTGCAAGTGCAGACGGCATGTCTGCACTTGCGGTGACTGCGCGGGAACCGCGCTATTGAATACGGGGCACGTCCATCACCGCCGCTACACAGCGCCAAGGAGTGCCCCTCGTGACTGCCCAGACCATCGCCACCGCGACGCCGAACGAACACCGCATCCTGCGCCGCGCGGAAGTCGAGGCCAAGACCGGCTTCAAGCGCGCCCACATCTACAACCTGATCAAGGAGGGCAAGTTTCCCAAGCCCCTGCGCCTCGGGGTACGCGCCATCGGCTGGGATTCGGTGGAGATCGATCAGTGGATCACCGATCGACTCAGGGAGCGGGCGTGAGCCCGCGCTCCGTCGGAATCCCTTCCACGAGGAGTCGCGCCATGCAGGTGGTATCCATCATTTCGACCAAGGGGGGCGTCGGCAAGACGACCACCGCGGCGAACCTGGGCGGTTTCATCGCCGATGCGGGACTGCGCGTGCTGCTGCTGGACCTGGACGTACAACCCACCTTGTCGAGCTACTTCACGCTCGGCACGCATGCGCCTGCCGGCATCTACGAGATGCTGGCCTTCAACGAGCAGCGTATCGAGCAATTGGCTTCGCAGACCGCTGTGGCGGGTCTCGACCTGGTGGTCTCGAACGACCACCGCGGCGAACTGAACACACTGCTGCTGCACGCACCCGACGGCCGGCTGCGCCTGCGTCACCTGCTCCCCGCGCTGGCGCCGCACTACGACCTGCTGCTGATCGATACCCAGGGAGCGCGCAGTGTGCTGCTGGAGATGGCGGTACTGGCCTCCAGCCTGGCGCTGTCGCCGGTGACACCGGAAATCCTGGCGGCGCGTGAGCTGAGGCGCGGCACGCTGCAACTGATCGAGGACATAGCTCCGTATCGGCACCTCGGCATCGAGCCGCCACCGCTGCGCTTGCTCATCAACCGTGTGCATCCGGTTTCGTCGAACGCCCGACTGATCCAGCAGGCCCTGCGCCAGGTGTTCCAGGCGCACGCTGGCATACAGGTCCTGAACACCGACGTCCCGGCCATCGAAGCCTACCCACGTGCCGCAACACGGGGGCTGCCAGTGCATCGCGTCGAGTACCGGCAACCAGTGGGCCGTACTGCGCCTGCGGCGTTGGAGACGATGCGTGCGCTGGCTGGCGAGCTGTTCCCGGCATGGCGGGAGCGCTTCGCGTGCGTTACCGGCAGAGGCCGCGCAGGGGGAGCCAGTCATGGCGAACGCGCATAAACTGGCCCGCGGCCATGCGCGGCTGCGCGCGCTGATCGAGTTCGCGCTGGGCGAAGGTTGGCACGTGAAACGCACGCGCGGCGGGCACCTGATGTTCACCAAGCCCGGCTGCGCCGCGATCTACACCAGTTCGACTGCGAGCGATCACCGTGCCATCCGCAACGCACGCGCGCAGCTTCGCCGCGCCGATCGACAGGCACCGGCGGCATCTCGGGAGAGCAGCGATGGCTGAGCCGACGCCGCTGGACATGGCCGCCAAGCTGCTGGCCAAAGGCTTCGAACGCAGCGGTCCTTCGGCCGCAGTCTTGACCGACCCCATTGCCGACACACCGATGGTGGTGACGCTGGACGAGTTGCGCCCCTATGAACATGACCCACGCGTGACGCGCAACCCGGCCTACGAGGAGATCAAGGCCTCGATCCGCGAGCGCGGGCTGGACGCACCACCCGCGATCACCCGCCGGCCGGGCGAGGCGCACTACATCATCAGGAACGGTGGCAATACGCGGCTCGCCATCCTGCGCGAACTGTGGAGCGAAACCAGGGAAGACCGCTTCTTCCGCATTGCGTGCCTGTTCCGTCCGTGGCCGGCGCGCGGCGAAATCGTGGCGTTGACCGGGCACCTGGCCGAGAACGAACTGCGCGGCGGGCTGACCTTCATCGAGCGCGCCCTGGGCATCGAGAAGGCGCGCGAGTTCTACGAGCAGGAAAGCGGCCAGGCGCTGTCACAGAGCGAACTCGCGCGACGGCTGACGGCCGACGGCTATCCGGTGCCGCAGTCACACATCAGCCGCATGAACGATGCGGTGCGCTATCTGCTGCCGGCGATACCGAACCTGCTCTACGGCGGCCTGGGACGACATCAGGTGGAACGGATCGCGGTACTGCGCAAGGCGTGCGAGCGCACCTGGGAGCGGCGTACGCTGGGCCGCACCGTGGCCGTGGACTTCGCCACCTTGTTTCAGGACGTGCTGACGCAGTTCGACACACAGCCGGACGACTTCTCGCCGCAGCGGGTGCAGGACGAACTGGTGGGCCAGATGGCCGAGTTGCTGGAGGCCGACTACGACACGCTGGCGCTGGAGATCAACGACAGCGAAAGCCGCCAGCGTGCGCTGACCAGCGAACCGGCGGCGCCGATGCCTTCGGCGGCGTCTGTCGTGCCTGCTGCTCCTTCCGCACCGGTCTCCGCACCTCAGCAGCTACCCGTGTCGTCCGTACCGCGCGACACCACGCCGGTCTCGCATGCGTCAGCAGCGACACCGCTTGCATCGCCCGAAGCGTCAGAGGACCAGCGCGGACCACGCGACGAGCGCCTGCAAGGGCACATCGTGACACCGGCACCGACCACCGAGCGCCTGCAGTCCATCCAGCGGATGGTCGCCGACCAGCTTGGCGACAAGCTGCCCGACTTCGAGGCCGATGCGCTGCGTGCGATCCCCGTACAGGTCGGCGGGCTCTATCCCATCTCGGACGTCTGGTACGTCGAGCCGGGGCTGGACGCGCCGGATCGCCTGCGCGTGCACATCGCGCAGTTCGCGCGCGAAATCGGCGAGGAAGCGGCGGTTGCCGACCACATCGAGGCCAGCGTCGGCGGCATCGGCTTCGTCTGCGTGGCGCCGGCCGTGGGCCAGGCGAAGGTGCTGCCGGCGTTCGCGCGGGCGGTGCTGACCCTGCTGCATGCGCTGAGTGCGGCGCCACCCGCCGCGAACGGATTGGACCGCGCGCGGCTGGCCGACGAACTGGCGGCGCTGCTCCATGGCCACGGCGGCTCGGCTACACGTCTGAGCGATGCTGCGCTGGTGAAGCTGTTCCGTCTGCTGCGCTTGGCGCGCCGGCTACTGGATCTGGAAGCCGGCGTAGCGAGCCAGGATTCCTGAGCGCAGGAGGCTCCCGCATGTCGGCACCGCACCCACTCAACCAGGCCGTGATCGCCCAGGCCCTGCATGACCTGCGCAACGGCCAGTTGCGCCGCTGCAAGGCCATGGGCTTCGGCGAGGAGGAACTGGATGCGCTGAAGCACCCCGAACTCGTGAGCATGCTGGTGAATGCCACGGTGTCGTGGTGTTCGGTGTCGGTGAACCGGGAAGTGTTGAAGCGGCTGCTTAGCCAGGTGCACGACGTGGAGCGGGAGATCGCTACGGTGGACCGCATGCTGCGCCTGGGGGCGAGCACGGAGATGGTCAGCAAGTTCTACGGCCTCACGCATCAGGAAGTGGCGCTGCGCCGCGACATCCTCGGGCTGCCCAAGCGCAAGGGTCGGCATCCGGTGCTCGACGAGGCGCAGGACGTGGCCTTGTGGGAACGCTGGAAGGCCGGCGTCGCCGAGCGCCATGTCGCCCTGACCGACGACATGGCGATGCTGGCACTGACCATGGACCTGGCCGAGGCCATGAGCCTGCCGATGTCGGTGATCTGGTCGGCGATACGGAACTGGATCGACCAGGGGCTGGTGTAGCCATGGCCACGTCCGGCACACCACGGCGCGAAGGTCCCGTTGCGCTGTCGGCGGTGTTCGACGAGGCGCTGCGGCACCTTGGGCCGCAGGAACCGGCACAGGGCACCGCGCCGGCCGCCGACGGATTCCTCTACAGCGGCAACCGCCATGAGAGCGTGCCGCGCCGACTGTTCCTCGACCGGCGCCTGACGCCGCTGGAGCGCAACGCCTGGCAGGTGTTCCGCCTGCAGCTCAGCGACGACGGCGTGACAGCCTTTCCCACCTACGACCAATTGCGCCCCTACCTGGCCTCGATGCCCTGCGCGGCGCAGGCATCGCACGAGACCGTGGCGCGCGCCCTGACGCTGCTGCGGCTGACGCGCTGGCTGAGCCTGGTGCGACGGCGGCGCGACCCGAAGACCGGCCGCATCCAAGGCAACCTCTATGTGCTGCACGACGAACCGCTGTCGCCCTTCGAGGCGATGCAGCTCGATGCCGACTACCTCGGCCTGGTCAGCCAGGCGCTGACCCATGCCGCCAAGGCGGTACAGATCGTGGGCATGAACACACTCAAGGAGATTGCCGAAGACCCGCTGCTCAGCGGCCGCACGCTGCCGACCCGATTGCAGGTGCTGGCGCAGCGCATGGCGCTGCATGGCTGGACGACGCCAGGTTATCCACAGGAGGGTGCGGACCACGAATCCGAAGAAGGCCAGGAAGCCCTGCTTCGGAATGGCACGCGCCCGTCTTCGGAATCCGAAGCGGGGCTGGAACCCGCGCAGGACGGCCATCTTCGGATTCCGAAGGAGGACCGTACAGTACGTATGAATCGTATAAATAAAGAAGTACGTACAGTACCGCGCGCGAGGGCCTTGCAGAACCTGCGGCTACCCGAGCGCTTCCTGCGCTTGAAGGACGAGCAACAGGCCGGTGCGCTGGTGGCGCTGCAACAGGTGGACGAGGCCCAGCGGCAGGCCGTGCTCGACGAATGGGAGGCACGCTGCCGCAACAGCGCTGTGCGCAACCCGGCCGGCTATCTGTTCGGCATCGTGCAGAAGGCGATCCGTGGGGAGTTCAAGGCGTGGGCGGGCGACGGCGCCACGGTGCCGCCTGCTTCCCGTCCACCCGCGCCGGCACCGGGGCCATCGGCACCGCCGGTATCCCCCGAAGTGGCGCGCGCCCACCTGGCGCGGCTGCGGGCGGCCCTGCGCGACCCGTGACCGGCCGTGCTATCCCCAGGGGATAGCTGGGACAGGGAGCCTTCCGGCGGGTCGATCCGGCCACACCCTTGCCAAGGTCTCAATTGAGATACAAAATAGGGACTAATGCATAACAGGAGAAGCAACGATGGCTGCACAGACTTCGATGCTGCACATCCGCGTGGACGACAAGCTCAAGGCCGATGCCGCCGAGAAGCTCGCCGGGGTCGGCCTCACCGTTTCGGACGCCGTGCGCATCCTGCTGACCCGTGTGGTCAAGGAAGGCGCGCTGCCGGCTGGCCTCACGGCCGACCCGGAGGCCTACGATGCCTGGTTCCGGGCGAAGGTCCGGGAGGCGCTGGCCGACACACGGCCGCCGGTGCCGCACCAGCAGGTCATGGACGAGGCGCAGGCCCTGATCGACAGGAAGCGGCGTGCGCGTACTTGAGTGGCGGGAAGCTGCCCGCGCCGACCTGCTGGCGATTGTTGACTACATCTCGGACGACAACCCCGATGCCGCGCAGCGGTTGAAGGACGACATCGAGGCCAAGGCCGCAAAGCTGCCGGAGCGCCCGAAGCTCTACCGGCCTGGCCGCGTGGCCGGCACGCGGGAGATGGTCGTGCGTGCGAACTACGTGGTGGTCTACATGGAGGACACCCGCGCGGTGTCCATCCTGCGAGTGTTGCACGCCGCGCAGCAGTGGCCGCCGGCACGGGAGTGAAGGCGGTTTTCCTCACTGGAGATTCACCTTGAATACCAAGGAGCCTGAAGCAGCCAAACTCAAGGCGCTGCAGGAAGCAGCTTGCATGGGCTGGGCCGACATCGCCGCCGGCCGCCATGCCGATGTCGCCGACGGCCAACTCGAAGGTTTCATTGCACGGTTGGGACAGCAGGCGGCGCTTGCCGTCGCTACCCGCCGCGAGGCTATCCCCAGGGGATAGCTGGGACAGCCAGCCTTCCCGCCACGGACAAACCAGGCGCACGCCGATTGCGGTTTGTTGACTGACGGCCTTCCAGCCGGTGCTGATGCTGGCGACTCGTTCCGTTAATGCGAGTCGTCACCCATGGCCTATGAACACCTGCAACTGAATCTCGGCTCGCTGCGCAGCGCGATGTCGCTGACGCTGCACACTCATCACGCTTCGCGCATCTGGCACGGCCGTGCGCCGACCGAGGGACGCGCCGGCATCATCGGTCTCAACGGCTTCATCAGCGCCATGAACAAGATGAAGCGCGGCGCCGAGCAGGACGATCCGTACTCCGATTTCTGGATGCTGCGTATCGAAGACAAGCTGGAGCAGACCAAGAGCACGCTGCAGGCGCTGCGCGAGCAGGTGGACCAGGCGCTGGCTGATGTACCCCCGGCGCTGTCGTTGGGCGATAACATGAACGTGCAGCCGGTGAAGCTGCCGCTGTTCGTGAATGCCCAACTCGGCTTCATGGCGGTGTACCTGCTGGCCGACTACGACGACCTGGCGCGCAAACTCATCCTGGCGCACCACACGGCGCTGATCGACCGCAGCACCTTGGAGCGCTGGCTCAATGACGGCGCGCACGCGCTGCGCAGCCTGTTCTCGCTGGCCCAGCAGTACCGCTACTCGGGCGCGACGCGCGACGACTTCGCGGCGAAGAACGCTGCGGCGCGAGCGGCGCTGGAGAAGTTCGGCGAGTTGCCGCAGGACGTGCTGGAAGGCACGCGCCGCTCGCGCTTCGCGCCACCCATCGCGCGGCGGTCGAACAAGCCCGGCACGCCGCCTGCTGCGCCAGCCATCGTGCCCAATGCGTCGGCTCACACGGATGGCGCAGCCGATGGTGCGGCGGGCGATGAGGGTGCAGGCGCATGACGGCATCGATCCCCATCGGCCACTCCCCGCGCTTCGTGGCGCTGGAACAGGCGGACTTCCAGCGGCTGGAACACGCAGGCTACCTAAAAGGCCTTTTACAGCCCTTTAAGGGTAAGGGGAGTCTGGAGACCTGGGCCAGCCAGTGCGCAGCGCTGCGCGACGACCTGATTGGCCTGGCGCAGCGGCGTGTGCTGCCCCAGGCACGCGCCTACCCCTTCAGCCTGCTCGACGTGCAACTGGCCCAGCAGGCCACTGGCGCAGGGACGACCTTCCTGCGTTGGCGCAACCTCGACCGTTCCTCCATGGGCGTGGCGTTGTGGGAGGCCCTGCTGGCCAACCCCGCGACGCCGGCCTCGCTGATCGACGAGCTGTACGCGATCGAACTGCAGCGCATCGTACTGAACATGCAGATCAGCCTGACCCACAGCATCGCTCGCCAAGCCCTGGAATGCGCCAACAAGGCCGCGCAGGCCGAAGCGGCTTACCTGCGGCGCGTCCACGGGCATACCGCGTCCGTTCCACCCACCACCAAGGAGTCACCATGAGCACGCACTTCGTCGGCGAGGGCAACATCGGTTCTGCGCCGGACTACCGCGAATTTCCGAACGGCAACGACGAGCCGCGCCGGCTGCTTCGCCTGAACGTCTATTTCGACAACCCGATCCCGAAGAAGGACGGCGAGTACGAAGATCGCGGCGGCTTCTGGGCGCCCGTGGAGCTGTGGCACCGCGACGCCGAGCACTGGAAGACGCTGTACCAGAAAGGTATGCGGGTGCTGGTCGAGGGCCGCACCGTGCGCGACGAATGGGAGGACGCCGACGAGAACGAACGGGTGACCTTCAAGATCGAAGCGCGGCGCGTGGGCATTCTGCCGTATCGCATTGAGGCGGTGACGTTGGGTGCGAAGCCCTCTGCATCTGATAGTGGTGCGCCGCAATCCTGACCAGCCAAGCAGGATCCCCACGGCTGTTCCCGTTCAGCTTGATGACGAGGACGGTCGCGTCATCGGTCGCCTTGTTCGTCAGACTGGCCACCGATCCGCTCAATCGACCAGCGGCCGGGCATTCTGCGGTCGCACGATCGTCACTAGCGTCCTAGCCCGCGTCAGGCCGACCCGCAGCAGCCGGCGGCTACGTTCAAACGGCGGCTGCTCATTCCTCTCATCGAAGAAGCTCGACTTGAAAGCGCCTTCCACGAGAACGACCCCATCGAACTCCTTTCCCTTGGCCTTGTGCATATTCATCAGGATGCAGCCTTGGGGGTCGCGCTCGGCTGCCACGAGCCGCTCCTGCTCGAGGATACGTTTGACTAGTTCGCTCGCACCTGCATAGCTGCTCAAGGCGAGCCAACGCTCGCCGAGTCCGGAGGCCAGAGCGTCGGTCGCCCTGAACAGCCGCACTAGCCGGGCCTCGCGGAACAGCTCATTCAGCGCTGGAATATCGTGAAGCACCCAGCGCGCCGCTTTCCAGTCCGCGACAGGTTCTCCGACCAGATCGATGCCAGCCTTGTAGACCGCGACGAGGGCTTTCGCGGCATTGATGCGCGGTCCTTCGCCCGTCGCCACCTTGGCTGCCGCCTCGTCATACTTACGTGCGTGCTCCGCCGCGGCGTTGGTCGGCTCCTCCGCGTTCTTCAGCTTGTAATATCCAGCAATGACCCGGAGCGTCCGCGCAAGGGTCTCTTCGGCCGGGCCGGTCGGCCATTCTAGGATTGACGCCACGACCACCGCCGCCGCCGCGGAAAGCTCAGCATCCCAAACGACATCATGTTCGATGACGGGTAGGGTCTGCTTGTTGTAAGTGTGCGTCTCCGACAGGATCACCGAAAGGTCGGCGATGAGCGAATTGCTTCTCGACAGCACCGCCACGCTCGGATGCTCGACCCCCTTCTTCCGCAACGCGCTGAAGGTCCATATCACCGCTGCATGGACCGTTGCGGCAAACGTGTTCTGCCAGTACGAAACCTGTTTGATGTCTGGGGTGGCCGGCAGCGGACTGTGGTTGTGCAGTACTGCGTCGGCGAACTGAAGGATTCCCGCGTTTGGGCTTCTGTGGTTTTCCCCGCCCAGATCGAACTCGGTGACCTGGATATCCTCTCGGAGAATATCCAGCCGGCGCGGATCGATATCATCCCGGTAATCAAAGATCCGCTGTTCTGGATCGGCAAGGCAGAACACGTCCGTGACTTCAGCCAGAGCGCGAACGATCCGCCACTGGTTGTCGTCGGTGTCCTGGAACTCGTCGACGATGATCATCGGAAACCGATCGGCAATGAGGTCGCGCAGCGCCGCGCATCCCTCCAGTAGGTCTGCCGCGCCCGCTGCGAAGAGATCGAAGCAGTAGAGCCCTTGCTCCGATGCCAGACGTCGTCGCTCGACCATCCAATCCCCATCGAACGCCGATTTCTGAAGACGTTCCTCCCCGGGGTAGAGAAAGCGGATCGGCCGGCCGTGCAGGAGGCGGCCGTGGGCTTCCAGAATCTCCATGCAAAAGGCGTGATAGGTCTGGACGGTGACGGCCCGCCGTTCGGCTGGCGTCAGGATCTCCTTGCAGCGCAGGAGAACCTGGCGGATGGCAGCGCGCGAGAAGCTGAGAAAGAGGATTCCCTGTCCTGGCTTGAGCGTCGCAGACTGGCGCTGGGCCTTCAGCAGGGCGATCGTGGTCTTGCCGGAGCCGGGCCCGCCGAGGACCAAAAGGTGTCCGCCTTGTGCGATGACCGCCTTGCGTTTTTCGCACAGCTCCAGCTTCATTAGAAGAGATCCTCCAAGTCGTCCGGCGGCGGTGCTGCGACATCTTCGGAAACGGCGCTCAGCGCCTTGTGGATGGTTTCAAGGATTTCTCGGATCGTCGCCGGTAGCTGGTCGGCGTGCTGGCACTGGCTGATCATCATGGCGGCATAGCCGTAAGCGTCGCCCTTGCGCGCCTTCAAAACCTTCGTCGCCAATGCAGTTACCTCACCATCGCCCGCCGCCGGATCATAGACGCCGACACTGGGATAGTCGGGTCGATCCTTCACCTCATTGAGAAACCGCCTCACAACTGCGATGGGCGTCTCCTTTACGAGCAGCTCCTCAATGCCCTTCTCGGGGGACTCCCAAACCTGCGTATAGCTCTTCAGCTTGTCCATCGCATCCTGGTTCAGCGGGGCGTTGGGTTTGTCGTAGAAACCGAAGGCGAGCTTTCCGAGCGCCGAAAACACCGGACCATGACGCGGTACCGAGCCATCCCCGCCGGCATTGAAAATGCTGACGCCAGCCAGATCGAGGTGGGTGTAGTCCTCCGGATTGAGGGACGCCTCCATGATCGACGAAGCTACCGGAAATAGGGCTGCCTCCGTCGATCCCTCCACGACCAGCACCGCCCGGCTCAGAATTGCCTCGGCGAATTGACGCCGTTCGACGCGGAACGTCTTGGACTTAATCGCCTGGCCATCGATCGGCTGGCCTGTCAGAGCGCCGGTCTCGTTGCGGTTCAGGATGACAATCTGCTCATGATCGAACTGTTCGATCACGTAGGGTGAATGCGAAGTGACAATCGATTGCCCCATTTCCGCGAGCACGAACCGCGTCACCCGGCGCTGCGTGTGTGGCGGGAGCGCAATTTCCGGCTCCTCCATCGCGAAGATCACCGATTGCTTGTCCTTCAATTCGGCAATGAAGGTCAGGAGAGCGAAGACCAGCAGGTTGATTGAACCAGTACCCAGCCGACCGAACGGTACGAGATGCTGACCAGGTTGAGCTGCGATAAACAGCCGCACGACTTCCCGGAGATGCTCGCGCGTCAGGTCCGAAGCAAAGAAGGCCGTCGCATCGTCACCAGGCGCCAAGTTGACGAAGCGTCCCATCCGGGATCGTAACTCTGAGCGGATATGCTTCAGTTGCTCGATCTCGCCGATTGCCGGGTCAAGCGCTTGTAGTCTGGCCAGAGTGTCCCGCCACATCTCGACGGCACCGGCGCCGCCCAGCTTCAATACGGAATCGAGCAACGAACCGCGCTGCAGGCTGAGAGCGCGTGAACCGGTCCGCAACGTCCGCAAAAACACAAAGCCGCAAAGGCGCTTGTGCACACGCGTGAACGGAACACGGCCCTGACCGAGCTTGACCTCGGTTTCTTCGTCGAGAGCATCGACCTCTTTGGTTGGATGGTCGAAGAATGTGTTGCCGACGAAATCGTCCTCTTCCGGGTCGTACCGACCGACAAACAGAAGTGGTAGAGCCCAGATCACTGCCGGACCATCGGCCTTTCCAAGACCATCCTGCTCCTCGTCTATGAACGTACCCGCCAAGTCGTCCCACCTGCGGAGATGGCCACCAAAGCGCCGCTGCGCCTCTTCGGAAAGATCGACCAGGATCGCCTCAATGCGAATTTCAACCGGCGCGCCTTCCGCATTCAGATAGCGGCCACAATGAAAGTCATGCTCGTCAACGACAGGCCTGCGGAATATGCGCTCAGGACCGAGGACGAGATCAAGAGCCTCGCACACCGTTGACTTCCCAATGTTGTTGCCTCCGACCAGAAGTGTGTGCCCAGCAAAATCAACACTCCCTTGAGAGACGCATCGGAAGTTTTCAATCTTCAAACGCCTGACGCGCATATATCCTCCGTCCCCGCATCGATTATTCGCTATCGCGGTTATAGCGCAGTTACCTGCAGCGGTCTTGTTTCCCTGGAGTCCTGGCTTGGATGCGACGAGTTCACGACTGAGGAGGAGAAAGGACTTGCTGGCGTGTTCGGCTTTCTGAGCCCAGGCGCGCATCGCCCTGTTGGCATCCCGGAAGGTCAGATGACGCGCCTTGGCCGTTCCTTCGCGCTCAACATGTGCTGGTTCCTACTCAAGAACCATCTCGTACCAAGGTAGTTATCTCGGTGTGACGAACCGCAGAACAAAGACTGGCGGCAGTTTCCACTGCCGCCGGAGCTTGTCGCTTCATCAGTTCGCCGGATTGCTGCCCAAGCTCTGCTGATACGCCCATTCGTCATCGCGATCCAGGTCACGCCAACTGTCGTCGGCTCCACCCGTTCCATCGCCCTCGATGAACACCAGCCCGGCGCGACCTGCCTTGCGGTAGATCAGCCAGCCACGGCAGTTCAGCGTGTCCCCATTGAACATGCGATCACCTTCGGGGTCGTATTCGCCCGTCATGGTGCCGTCGGCCTCGATCGTCCATTCGTCGACCGCCGCCCACAGGTCCGTTGTCGGGGGGCACTCGATGTCCATATCGGGCTCGTCGGGGAACGAGGCATTGCTCTCAGCCATCGCACCGGCCACATCATCGGCGTTGTAGATCGTTTCGGCCAATGCCTGGCGGGCATGCAAGTCGTAGAAGTCGGCCACACTGACGTACACGTCCGTGGAACCGGCGCTGGCCTTCAACGCCTCGACGCAAGCCGTGGTGACGGCCGACGGTGCCGCGCCCGCCGCTGCAAGGCCGAGTTCCGCGGCCCGCCTCTCGCCCATCGGCAGGTTGAGCACGAGGATCTCGGCATCCTCCAGGTGGTAGTCGAGCTTGGGATCCGCCTCCTCAACGGACAGTGCCGCGTGCGTGCGGTATCCCAGCAACGCGGCAATGACCTCGGAGAGGTGGGAACGCTTGACCGTCAAGCCTTGCGCAGCAAGGACCCGGGAAGCCGCGAAGGCGGCTGAACGTACATAGTTGCTCATCGGAATACTCCGCTACTGTTCGAGCGCTGGACGTTTTGTCGCTGTCGAACAGCCGGTACTCCGGATGATTGAAAGCGAGGGGTACTGCGGGGAGCTGCGAATGCCTGTTTCAAGCTGTCCAGAGCTTGGGCGGGCGCCTGACTATGGATGCTACCCCTGAAGGCCATCTCCCGCAATCCGAATGCCGACGAGGTCTGTCCGGCCACGCGATCCCCCGTCCCCCAGGAAGCGGCTGTAGCAGCCCGCACCCGCTTCCCTTGCGCCAGCGCATCTGCCGCCCGCGTTCTGCACCAGCACAACCTGGTGTCCTCCGCTTCCATTTTGTTTGCTGCCGCGCACACGTCGGCCGGGAATGCTGACGTCCATTCGATGACCGTCACGCACACCCAGGAGGCTTCATGCGCGTGTTTCTGTGCGAGAAGCCCTCCCAGGGCAAGGACATCGCCCGTGTGCTGGGCGCCGGTCAACGCGGCAACGGCTGCTACAGCGGCGCCGGTGTCGTCGTGACCTGGTGCATCGGTCATCTGGTGGAGGCGGTTCCGCCCGAAGGTTACGGCGAGCAATACAAGCGCTGGGCCCTCGAGCAACTGCCCATTCTTCCTGAGCGTTGGCGTGTCGAGCCCAAGGCGGCGACCGCAGCGCAATTCAAGGTCGTGCAGCAGTTCGTCGCCAAGGCGAGCGAGTTGGTGATTGCGACCGACGCCGACCGCGAGGGCGAGATGATCGCCCGCGAGATCATCGACCTATGCGGCTACCGCGGGCCGATTCAGCGCCTGTGGCTGTCGGCGCTCAACGATGCGTCGATCCGCAAGGCGCTGGGTGCGCTCAAGCCGTCCGCCGAGACGCTGCCGCTGTATTTCTCCGCACTCGCCCGATCGCGCGCCGACTGGCTGATCGGGATGAACCTGAGCCGCCTGTTCACGCTGCTGGGCCGCCAGGCCGGCTACAACGGCGTGCTATCGGTCGGGCGCGTGCAGACGCCGACGCTCAAGCTGGTCGTGGACCGTGATCGCGAGATCGCGCGCTTCGTCTCGGTGCCGTTCTGGGCCATCGAGGTCGCACTGTCGCATGCAGGCCAGACCTTTGTCGCAAGCTGGACACCGCCGCAGGGTAGCACCGACGAAGCCGGCCGTTGCCTGCAGCAGCCGGTGGCGCAGCAGGCCGCCGAACGCCTGCGCGCGGCCGGCACCGCCCAGGTGCTGTCGGTGGAGACCGAGCGCGCGCGCGAAGGCCCGCCGCTGCCGTTCGACCTCGGCACCTTGCAGGAAGTGTGTTCCAAGCAGTTGGGCCTCGACGTGCAGGAGACGCTGGACATTGCCCAGGCGCTGTACGAGACGCACAAGGCGACGACGTATCCGCGCTCGGATTCGGGCTACCTGCCCGAGAGCATGCTGGCCGAGGTGCCGGCCGTGCTCGACAGCCTGGTCAAGACCGATCCCAGCCTGCGGCCGTTGATCGACCGCCTGGACCGCCAGCAGCGTTCGCGAGCGTGGAACGACGGCAAGGTCACGGCGCATCACGGCATCATCCCCACGCTGGAGCCGGCCAATCTCTCGGCGATGACCGACAAGGAGTTGGCCGTCTACCGGCTGATCCGCGCCCACTACCTCGCGCAGTTCCTGCCGCATCACGAGTTTGACCGAACGGTGGCGCAGCTCACGTGCGGCGGGCAGTCGCTGGTGGCGGTCGGCAAGCAGATCGCGACGGCCGGATGGCGCCAGGTGCTGGCGGCGCCGGCCCTTGACGACACGGACGGAGAGGATGCACGGTGCGGCCAAGTATTGCCAGCGTTGAAGGCTGGCGATGCCTGTCAAGTCGGTCAGGTCGAGCTGAAGGCATTGAAGACGCTGCCGCCCAAGCCCTACACGCAGGGCGAGCTGGTCAAGGCCATGAAGGGCGTCGCCAAGCTCGTGACCGACCCGCGCCTGAAGCAGAAGCTGAAGGACACCACGGGCATCGGCACCGAGGCGACGCGCGCCAACATCATCAGCGGGCTGCTGGCCCGCGGCTATCTCTTGAAGAAAGGCCGCGCCATCCGTGCATCGGATGCGGCCTTCACGTTGATCGACGCCGTGCCGGCGGCCATCGCCGACCCGGGGACCACGGCGGTGTGGGAGCAGGCACTGGACATGATCGAGGCCGGCCAGATGGCACTGGACACCTTCATCGCCAAGCAATCGAGCTGGGTCGCCCGGCTCGTGCAGCAGTACCGCGGCGCCACGCTGGACCTCAAGCTGCCGCCCGCGCCGGACTGCCCGCAGTGCGGCGCCCCGATGCGCCAGCGTAGCAGCAAGAGCGGCGTGTTCTGGTCGTGCAGCCGCTACCCGGACTGCAAGGGCACGGAGCCGGTCGAAACCGCGACAGGCAAGCCCGCAGCGCCAAGCCCGCGGCGTCGGTCTCCGAAGGCGAGCTGACGCCCACGTTTCCCTCTGCCACGCCGGCTGCTGCCGACGGCGGGGCAAACCTCCCGCACCCCGCGGGACTCCCCAGCGCGCGTTCCCTTCTGCAACGGTGTGCGCGTCCTGCAGGCCCATCACGGCCTGCTGGGCGAGAAGGTCATTTCTCCCCGGATCGCGTTCGCCGCGGTTCCGCTGATCGACGTGCTTCCGCCGATACGCGAGCGGTCTCCTGACGCCTTGGTGTGGAAAACTGCGAGGCGCCAGGAGACCGCTTGCGGTCGACGGTATTCGGTGCCGGTGCCCGCCGGCGGAACAACGGGCTCCCTTTGTGCGCGTATGCGTGCCAAAGGTTTCCGGCCCCAGCCACGAAACGGGCCGGGTGCGATTGCTGATGCAGCGAACGGCTTTGACGACGGCCCGCGCTGACGCAGCCCACAGGTGGTTTTCCTTCCTCTCCAGCCGAAGGCCCGCGTGGCCTTCGGCGATTAGTCATTTCACTGATGCACCTCTGTGTCCCGGGATGTCCTTGTGAGGGCACATCACAGTGACATTCGACGTCCAAGCAGCACGGCGCTCGAAGGACAAAGGCTTGCGGCCTGCCGTGTGGCAAGGATGGCCGCCGGTGCGGCGCTGCGCTCGATTGGCTTGAAGCCCGCGCGCTCGAAGAACGGCGCAGCCGTCGTGGTCAGCAACCAGGCGTCGCGCCCGCCCTCGTCGAAGGCACGGCGCAGCAGCAGTGCGAACATTCCGCCGCCGATGCCGCGATGGCGTGCGTGTGGCAGCACCACCAGGGAGCGCACGAGCACGTCTCGGCCCAGGCGCTCGAAGCCGCCGTAGCCCACGCGCTCGCCGGACACCGTGGCATAGGCGAAGAAGCTGCGCCCTGGTTCGGCCAGGTCGTCCGTGGGAAGCACGGCCTCTTGCAAAGCCAGGGCGAGGTCCGGGTCGCTGCCGGCGATCGGCGTATCCACCAGCAGCGGCGTGCCATCCTCCTTGCGGTTCTCGCCCGCCGGTCGTTGCGGCAGCAGGTCGATCACCATGTCCGAGGGGCGGCACAGGCGCACGCCCGAGCGCGACACCACGATGGGCCGATTGATGAGGATCGGGTACGCCAGCATCTGATCGATCAACTGGTCGTCGCTCCAATGCGCGGCATCCAGGCCCAGTTCCTTGTAGGGCGTGCCCTTGATGCGCAACACATCCCGCACGCCCATGCCCATCCGCGCGATCAGCGCCTTCAAGGTCTCGCGGTCGGGCGGCGTCTTCAGGTACTCGATGACCGTGGGCTCGATGCCGCTGGCGCGGATCAGCGCCAGCGTGTTGCGCGACGTGCCGCAGTCCGGGTTGTGGTAGATCGTGACGGTACTCATGCCGGATGCCTCGCTGCGTTGCGCGGGGCCTGTTCGTACCAGGCGCGGGAACGGTTGACCACGCGCACCACCAGCAGCATCACCGGCACTTCGATCAGCACGCCGACCACGGTGGCGAGGGCCGCGCCGGAATGGAAGCCGAACAGGCTGATGGCCGCTGCCACTGCCAGCTCGAAAAAGTTGCTGGCACCGATCAACGCCGAGGGACACGCGATGTTGTGCTTCTCGCCGACCCTGCGGTTGAGCCAGTAGGCGAGGCCGGAATTGAAGAACACCTGGATCAGAATGGGCACGGCGAGCATGGCGATCACCAGCGGCTGTCGCAGGATGGCCTGGCCCTGGAAGGCGAATAGCAACACCAGCGTCAGCAGCAGCGCTGCGATTGAGAGCGGGCCGAGGCGCTCCAGCGCGCGGTCGAACGCGGCCTGTCCACGACGCAGCAGCGAGCGGCGCCACACCTGCGCGAGGACGACGGGGATGATGATGTAGAGCACCACTGAGGTCAGCAGCGTGTCCCACGGCACGGTGATCGCCGACAGGCCCAGCAGCAGCCCGACGATGGGCGCGAAGGCGAACACCATGATGGTGTCGTTCAGCGCCACCTGCGACAGAGTGAATACCGGGTCGCCGCCGGTCAGTCGGCTCCACACGAACACCATCGCTGTGCACGGTGCGGCGGCCAGCAGGATCAGGCCGGCGACGTAGCTGTCGAGCTGGTCGGCCGGCAGCCAGTCGGCGAAGACGTGGCGGATGAACAGCCAGGCCAGCAGTGCCATCGAGAACGGCTTGACCGCCCAGTTGACGAACAGCGTCACGCCGATGCCACGCCAGTGCTGGCGAACCTGGCCGAGCGCGCCGAAATCCACCTTGAGCAGCATTGGGATCACCATGACCCATATGAGCAGGCCGACCGGCAGGTTGACCTGGGCCACTTCCATGCGGCCGACGGCCTGGAACGCGCCAGGCGCGAGCTGGCCCAGGGCGATGCCGGCGACGATGCACAGCAGCACCCACACCGTCAGGTAGCGCTCGAAGATGCTCATCGAGAACGATGGCGTGGCGGCGACGGCTTCTGTCTGTACGGTCATCGTGCTACCTCACTGCTTGCCGATGACGCGCAGCTCATGCTGCAGCGACATGGCATCGAGCCGTTGGAGCGGCAGCGACAGGAACAGCTCGATGCGACGCTTGAGCGTCAACGCGGCGTCCATGAACGCCTTGCGCTGCTGTTCCTCGCTGCCTTCGACGGCGGCCGGATCGGGCACGCCCCAATGGGCCGACACCGGCTTGCCCGGCCATACGGGACACACCTCGCCAGCGGCGTTGTCGCAGACGGTGAAGATGAAATCGAACACCGGCGCACCGGGCGCCACGAATTCGTCCCAGCTCTTGCTGCGGTAGCCGGTCGTTGGCAGGCGCAGGCGCTCCAGCGTGGCGAGCGCCAGCGGGTGGACTTCGCTCTTGGGGTGGCTCCCCGCCGAGTAGGCGCGAAACCGTCCCAGGCCCAGTTCGTTGAGGATGCCTTCGGCCAGGATGGAACGCGCCGAATTTCCGGTGCAGATGAACAGCGCGTTGTAGGTGGTTTCAGTCGTCATCGATGCCTCGCGTCAGCAGCAAGAAGCAGCCCGTTTCGCGGCGGCGCGACTGTCACTCGGCGCGCAGCAAGCTGGAGCTGTGCTCGGCGCGGGCTGCGGCGCTTCGTTGAACACGGGGATGTTGCCCAGCGTGTGGAAATGCTCCCAGGCCACGCCCTGCGGGTCGGTGACCCAGTGCTTCTCACTGCGTGCATAGCAGCAGGTCGTGGTGCCTTCGTCGAGCAGCGCCATGTCGGCAGCCTGCGCGCGGGCCTTCAGGGCGGTGAGTTCGTCGGCGTCATCGGTCTGGATGCCCAGGTGGTCGATGCCCGGCTTGCTGCCGCGCGTGGAGATGGCGAAGTTGACCGGCGGGTCTTCGAGCATCCACTTCGCGTAGTCGGCCTCGATGCGAGCCGGCTGCGCGGCGAACAGTTGGGAATAGAAGCCGATGCTGCGATTCAGGTCATCGACGTGCAGGTGGACGTGGAAGCGTTTCATGGAGGTTCCTTTCAGCAGGAGGCGCAGGCACGGGTGGATTCATTGGCCTCGCACACGCCACCTTGGCAGCAGTGCTCGGTCAGGTAGCCGAGCAGCCCGTTCATGTGGGCGAAGTCGGCGCGGTAGATCAGGTTGCGGCCCTGTTGCTCGATGGTGACGAGGCCGGCATGGGCCAGCTCCTTCAGATGGAAGGACAGGGTGTTGCGGGCCACGTCGAGCTGGTCGGCTAGGACGCTGGGCGTGAGCCCTTCGGGGCCGGCGACGACCAGGGCGCGGAACACGCGAAGGCGCTGGGTGTGGGCCAGGGCGCCCAGGGCGGAAACGGCTTGGGTCTCGTTCATAGTTCAATAATACAACATCTATTGAATAATGGTGCAGGCACATCGCAATAGAGGACCGGGCGCGCCCGACCCCAATCGGGGACGCCACTGCGCCCGATTGCTGCGTGACGCGGCTATCTGATAGTCCGAAGCTCACCCTCATGCGTTGCTGACCGTCGTCAGCGGCATGCCCTGGCAGTCCCGGTCTTCAAGACTGCAACGCGGTTCGCCGCGTTGACCGATCCAGTCCGCTTCGCATCGCCCACCGCGGACGCTCGCCGGCCTGGCGACGATGCACTTTTCTCAACCACCCGAGGGGAACCCCATCCCCTGCGTGATGCGTGCTCCTCGACCCACCAAGGAGCACGGCATGTCTGAACCTTCCGCATCTTCCTCTGCAACCGCAGTGCGCAGTGGTGCGCTGGCGCTGGCCTGGACCAGCAAGCGTTTGCCGCTACAGGTGCTGCGCAGCGCGGCCGGCCACTACATCGGCACACAAGACGACGAAGGCCCGGTATCGCGGGAGTCCGTCGAGTATTTCCCGACCCACCTCGCAGCACAGCGCGCCCTGGATACCCACGCCTGGACACAGCGCGCTCACCCCTGATTCCCACCCTTCAAGGAGTTCTCTCATGAATCTGTCTTTACCCGAAGACGTGCTCGATCAGATGGCGCTGGAACAAGCGCACTTCGACGCTGCACCGCAGGCCTTCTTCGAGGCCTGGAAGCGCGGCGCGCAGATCGCCGGCCACGAGTGGTTCGGCGACGGCACACGCGAAGGTCTGCAGCGTGCCACCACCAAGTGGGACCTGCGGCCCAACATGCTGATGCTCAACGACGCCTTGGGCGTGCTGAGCAGCGGTCAACGCATGTTCCTGTCCGCGATGGTGAGCTTCTACAACTCCCGCGAGGGCGGCGCGATGCTCAAGCGTTGCGGCTTCGAGGGGCTGTCCGACTTCGGCGGCCTCGATCTGGAACGGCGCCAGGTCATCGCTGACCTCACGCTGCACTACAACGGCTGGTGAGCCGCGCCTGGCAACCCACCGTCCTTTCATCCCACCCCACGAGGGACATGCGTCCTCGTTCGGGGCCATGTCCCTCCTTCTTTTCGCAGGAGCGGCCATGGCCCGAATCACCATCTTCCACTGACCTGCACCGCCCGCCACCAGGGCGGCCCGACGCCGCGGCCGGCTGACCGGTTGCCACTTCATCCACTCGCTGGGGTTCAATCCCCGGCAGGGGATTGCCTCGGCCATCCTCTGCTGGAGGAATCCCATGTCCCATTCCAACAATCCCTTCGCCCGCGGCTACGATGGCCTGTCCGTGCAGCGGCTGCTGGCGATTTCCTACGACGACGACTGCCCGCTGAGCTACCTGCCGCTGCACGTCTCGCAGTCGCACTTGCCGGACAGTCAGGTCGAGCGCCATGCCTGCGTCTTCTGCGACGACTTCGCGCTGATCACGGAAGGCCAGAACGTGCCGCCCGAATTGGACGCGCAGTGTCCCAGCCACGGCATCGCCCGAAACCTCGTCTACGCCGTCATGGCCGAAGAAGCCGGCCAGCCGCTGCACGTCGGCGATACCTACTCCGAGGAAGCGGCGCGCGAGGTGGTGCGGCGCCTGCGCTTCGAGACCGGCTTCTACAGCCGTGCCTGGGAAATCAGTTCGGCGCACATCACCGAGGAGGCCGGCCGCTATCTGGCCAACCTGGCCGACATCGCCACGCCGAGCGGTTTTCTGTTCGTGGCCTTCCGCATTCCCTACAGCCCGGCGGTCGGCGTGAAGCTGATCGCCACCCCCTGGACGGATGCGAACCTGCAGCATGTCGAGGGCATCACCGCCGAAGAACTGCGGCAGGAGCACCGGGCCAAGGGCATGCCGGAGTCCCTCGTCGAGGTGCTCCACCTGGCCGCGCTCGCCGACGTGCGTCTGCTGATCTTCGATGCCGACGCGCCCGTGCTGGACGGGCTGACGCTCTACGACGACGACTAACCCGCAACCCATTCGAGCCCCCATGTCGGGGCTCTTCTTTTTCGCGGAACGCGGTGCCGGCGCATTGCCGATTCCCGGCGGACGGCGGCCGCCATGTGCCGCACGCTGACCGCATGTTCGCTGGCGTTGCCGGCAGCATGCCCAGGCAGCCACGATCTTCAAGGCTGCGACGCGGTTCCGACCGCGTTGATCACACCAGTTCGCACCGGCATCCATGCGCGAACGGCCATCGGTTCTCGATGGCGATGCCACCAAGCTGTTCCATCAACCCACGCGGGGGTTCCACACCTTCCCCGCCTTGGGTCGGGTGTGTCTCCGCCTCATTGTTCTCAGGAGATTCACCATGACCACTTCCAACGAAAAGTCCTACTTTGATCTGCACATCACCGGCCTCGGGTACCTCAATCGCATCCGCGAGGTGAAGCCCAAGAAAGGCGATGCGTTCCTGGCCTGCGACATCGCGGCCCTGAACGGTCCCAGCGATGACGTCTCGTATGTGCGTTTCGACACGCGCGTATCGGGATCGGAAGCGCAGCACCTGGTGCGCCGCTGCATTCAGGCGGTCGACGCCGAGAAGAAGGTGATGATCGGCTTCCGCCTGGGCGACCTGTGGACCGACACCTTCACCTACTCCAAGGGCAAGCGTGCCGGCGAGCAGGGTGTGAGCCTCAAGGCCCGCCTGCTGTTCGTCAGTTGGATCAAGGTCGACGGCAAGCTCGTCTACAAGGCCGAATCCAAGCCGACCGAGACCGACGAGCGCGAGCCGGAAGTCCCTGTGACGTCCGACGCGCCCGCTTCGCAGCAAGCCTCGGCACCGGAGCCTTCGGAGCCCGTCGCCGATGCTGCCGACGACGCTGCCGATGCCCCCGCATTGGCCGTTGCCGAGTCGTTCTGATCCGCAAGGCCCCATTCCCGGGGCCTTGTCTTCTCTTCGTCAGCAGGAGACCTTCATGATCACCATCCCCGGCCAACTGGCCATCAAGACCATCCACGGCAGGAACGGCGACTTCAACGTCGGCCGCCTGGCAACCTCGATCGGCGAGTTCGTCGTGAAGAACGCCGAACTCGATCAGTACCACGAGGGCAAGTACGACGGTGATTTCGTCATCGTCGAGATTCGCCCCTCCACGTACAACGCCAACGGCCGCATGGTCATCGAGATCCGCGCCCATCTGGGCGGGATGACGCTGTCCAACATCGACGCCCTGAGCCGCGACGAAGCCCGCCGGCTGAGTCCGCAGGAAGTCGATCCGATCGACGAGGAAGCGCAGGCGCCCGTGCCGGCAACGCCCCCGGCCAAGCCGAAGGCGAAGCCGCGCAGTCCGCGCGATCCCCTGGTCGATACCACGCCGTTCGGCAGCGAACCGGCTCCCGTGTCCGCTGCGGCCTCGGCCGAGGCAGACGACGCGGCGCTGTTCGGTGCCTTGTGGCCCCTGGGCGAGACCGTGAAGCTCGATGCGACCGTGGATCGTCGTGTGCTGCGTCAGCAGCGCGACCGTCTCGACAAGCTGGGCTACGAGTTCGCTCCGTTGTCCCAGGACTGGCACCTCAAAGCTGCCTGATCCATTCGCCGCCTTGCGCGGCATTCCGCCACCCGCCGGGGTTCTCCCCCGACGGGGAGGGCTCCGGCCATTTCTTCAAGGAGATCCTCATGGGCTGGACCTTCGTTCGTCAGACGCGCGATCAGTTGATCCGCGAGCTGATCGCTCCGCAGGCGTCCGAACGCGCTTGCTGCGAAGTCATCGACCACACGCTGGACGGCGACGTTCTGTGGACCGTGGTTCGCGTCACCGCCAGGCAGGCGGGCGTCATGGGCCTCGCGGCCGGTGAGTCCGTCTGCTACATCGGCTGCCATCTGCTGGAAAGTTCGGGCGGCGATTGGGGCTACAAGTCCCTCGATGAGTCCGTGCATCCGTACTACTACTCGTGCCCGCTGCGCTATCTCGACATGGTGCCGGTGCAAAGCCCCGAGTGGCGCGAGCGGGTTCACCGCTTCCACGCGGGGTGCGCTGTCTAGCGGCACGCATCTTCCTTCACCCAACCGGGGCGAGCACGGCCCCGCGGGCTGTGGTTGCTCCTTCATTTTCAAGAGGACATCACCATGCCTGCACCTTCTTCCGCGAAACCGCTGTACCGCATCGACGAATGCCCCGACCTCATGGCCGACGCTTGCGTCGGTGACGAGCAGGGCAATCTCGTCTTTCTCTCGATCTGGGCGCGCGACACCGCTGTTCAGGAGTTCCTCGCCCGCCTGACCCTCGGCCGGGATGAGCAGGGACTGGATCAGTTCCACGTCATCACCGAGCAGGGCGCATCCATCCCGGTCTTCGTCGGCAACGTCGAGAACCTGGAAAAGCGCATCACCCGTGCCTATCGGCGAACGCTGTTCGGTTCGCTGACGAACGTGTGGCTGTTCGATCGTCGCTGCGTGAAGCCAGACAAGGCCAACGCCAGCGCGCTGGCGCTGCTGCCCAGGGATTCCGCTCACCGGCTCGACCGGCTGTGGACGCTGGTGCAGGAGACCTGCCCGCTGCCACTGCTCGACCACTGGCGCGACACCGTGCTGGCGCTGTTGCAGACACGGCGAATGTTGACCGGTCTTCCCTTGGCCCTCGGGCCGCTGGAAGGCCATCGGCTGGCCCTCGATGTCCCGGCGCTGACGAAGGCGTTGGGCGAGCTGATCCGCAACGGCACCCTCGGCGCCACGCAGTACGAACTGGCCGCGGACGCACCGCTTCGGCGTGTGGCGTGAGCCATCCCCACGGGCATGCGCGCCGCGCGTGCCCGCCTTCCTTCATCCATCACCAGGAGAAATCCATGGCACTCATGTTTCCGCGCCTGGCGCGCAACTTCATTCGTAACGGCTACTTCCCCACCGACGAGCCGACGCTGGAGCGGGCCTTGTCCGCGCTGGCGCCGTCTCCCGGCGCCATGTCCATCCTCGATCCCTGCGCCGGCGAAGGCGTGGCGATCGCTGAAGCCGCCCACGCCCTCGGGCGCGAGCAGGTCCAGGCCTTCGCCGTCGAGTACGACGCCGAGCGTGCCCGCCACGCACGGAAACTGGTCGATCGCTGCATTCACGGCGACCTGATGGACACGCTGATCTCGCGCCAGTCCTTCGGCCTGCTGTGGCTCAACCCGCCCTATGGCGACCTGAGCAAGGACGTGAACGGCAACATCGGCTATCAGGGTCAGGGCCATGCGCGGCTGGAAAAGCTGTTCTATCAGCGCGCGCTGCCGCTGCTGCAGTACGGTGGCGTGCTGGTCTTCATCGTGCCGTCCTACGTGCTCGACGCCGAGCTGGTCGGATGGCTGACGCGCCACTTCGCCGACCTGCGCATCTACCGTGCGGTGGAAACGCAGTTCAAGCAGGTGGTGATCTTCGGTCGCCGGGTTCGCCAGCGCGACCAGGCATCGGAATCGGCCAAGGCCGTGCGCGGTCTGCTGCTGCAGATCGGACAGGGTGACGCCGAAGCCGAGGAGCTGCCGCTCGAATGGCCGTTCCTGTCGTACACCGTCCCTGCCAGCCCGGCCGAGCCGGAGCACTTCTATCGCGTGACGATGGAGCCCGAGCAGTTCGCCGATGAAGTCGGCCGGCTGCAAGGACTCTGGCCGGCGTTCGATACGCACCTGGGCGCCGCGCAGCAATCGCTGCGTCCGCCCGCGCGGGCCTTGTCGCACTGGCATCTCGCCCTGGCCTTGGCCGCAGGCGCGATCTCCGGCGTGGTGACGTCCAAGAGCGGGCGCGTGCTCGTCGTCAAAGGTGATACCCACAAGGAGAAGACCCTCCAGACGGAGTACACCGAGTGCGACGACGGCTCCGTGGCCGAGACGCGAATCCTCACCGACAAGTTCGTGCCGGTCATTCGTGCATGGGACTTGACGCTGGGCTCGCCCACGTGGGGCGAAGTGCTGACCATCCGCTGATCGCTGTTCCCTGACGGTTCGCCGTCGCTTTCATCCACCCACCGGGGTCACGTTGCCCCGATGGGGGTGCCTTGGCCCCTTCTTCCAGAAGGAGAAACCACCATGGCACTCGCAATCCTCAACCTCGCGTCACAAGCACGCTTTTCCCCCGGGCAGGTGGTCATGACCGCCGGCGTCGACGAACTGGTCCGGCAGGGCCGGCTCGACCCCGCGCCGTACCTGCGCCGCCATCTTCATGGCGACTGGGGCGACCTGGACGACAGCGATCGGCGGCAGAACGACGCCGCGCTGAAGTCCGGCGAGGATCGTCTGTTCTCGTCCTACCAGGTCACGTGCGACCTGAAGCTCTGGATCATCACCGAATGGGATCGCAGCGTTACCACACTGCTGTTGCCCAGCGAATACTGATCCGCATCCAGCGGCACCTACACGTTTCTTTGCCGCGTCTTTCTTCCCACCCAGGGGCATGTCACCGCCCCGTGTGGGAGGTGCATGCCCCATTGCCTTGGAGCATCACCATGTCCCTTGATCTCGAAACCGTTCCCGAAACCGCTGTGCAGGGCGACCTGCTCGAAGCGGCCGCTTCACCCCTCACGCTCAGCCTGCAGGACTTCGTGTCCGAGTTCGGCGACGAGTTGCTCGACTCGCTAAACCGCGCCAATCCTCCGGTCTACACCGGCCAGGTGCGGGTGCATCGGCAACAGATCCTCGCCGCGCTCAAGCGCAAGCTGTTCCCGGCGCAAGCCGATGTGGTCCATGCCGTCACCGAGCTACTGGTCGACCGCGGCGAACGCGCCGCGATCGTCAATGGCGAGATGGGCTGCGGCAAGACGACGGTGGGTATTGCCACCGCCGCCGTGCTCAACGCCGAGGGCTACCGCCGCACCCTGGTGCTCTCGCCACCCCACCTGGTCTACAAGTGGCGGCGCGAGATCCAGGAGACGGTGGCCGGCGCCAAGGTCTGGGTGCTCAATGGCCCGGACACGCTGGTCAAGCTGCTGAAACTGCGCGAGCAGTTGGGCGTGCCTGCGCAGGGCCAGGAGTTCTTCGTCCTGGGCCGCGTGCGGATGCGGATGGGGTTCCACTGGAAGCCTGTCTTCGTTCGGCGGCACACGCCTCACGGCGACGTGGGAGCCTGCCCGGATTGCGGGCATGTCGTCACCGACCTCGACGGCGAGCCGATCAACCCGGTCGAGCTGGAAGCCGAGGAGTCCCGCCGCAAGTGCAGTCACTGCCGTGCACCGCTGTGGTCGTTGATCCGTCCCAGAGGCCTGTCCGCCAGCGACCAGTCCTCGACCGTGCTCAAGGCACTGAAGCGCATTCCTACCATAGGCGAAGTCACCGCGCAGAAGCTGATGCAGAAGTTCGGTGACGCCTTCCTCGCGTCGATGCTCGGGGACAACATCCACGAGTTCATCAACCTGATGGACGACCGCGGCGAACTGGTCTTCTCGGACCGGCAAGCCCACCGGATGGAACGCGCGATGGCCAACATGGAGTTCGGCTTCGGCGAGGGCGGCTACCAGCCGTCCGAGTTCATCAAGAGGCAGCTTCCCCAAGGCACGTTCGACCTGCTCATCGCCGACGAGGCGCACGAGTACAAGAACGGAGGCTCCGCACAGGGCCAGGCCATGGGGGTGTTGGCGGCCAAGGCGCGCAAGACGCTGCTGCTCACCGGAACGCTGATGGGCGGCTACGGCGACGACCTGTTCCACCTGCTGTTCCGAGCCCTGCCGGGGCGGATGATCGAAGACGGCTACCGGCCGACGAAGAGCGGCAGCATGACGTCGGCCGCGATGGCGTTCATGCGCGATCACGGTGTTCTGAAGGACATATATTCCGAGAGCACCGGCACGGCGCACAAGACGGCCAAGGGCACCAAGGTATCGGTGCGCACGGTCAAGGCGCCGGGTTTCGGTCCCAAGGGCGTGCTGCGTTGCGTCCTGCCGTTCACGGTCTTCCTCAAGTTGAAGGACATCGGTGGCAACGTGCTGCCGCCCTACGACGAGGAGTTCCGTGAAGTCGCGATGGACAAGGCGCAGGCCGCGGCCTACCGCGATCTGGCGGGTCGGCTGACCCAGGAGCTGAAGCAGGCCCTTGCGAAGCGCGACACGACACTGCTCGGCGTGGTCCTCAACGTGCTGCTGGCCTGGCCGGACTGCTGCTTCCGGTCGGAGACGGTGGTGCATCCGCGCACGCGCAACACCTTGGCGTTCGTTCCGGCTCAGTTCAACGAACTGGAGGTGATGCCCAAGGAACGCGAACTGATCGAGATCTGCCGGCAGGAGAAGGCAGAAGGTCGCAAGACCCTGGTCTATTCGGTCTACACCGGCACGCGCGACACCACGTCGCGTTTGAAGGTGCTGCTGGAGCAGGAAGGCTTCAAGGTGGCGGTGCTGCGCGCGAGCGTGGATGCCTCCCGCCGCGAAGACTGGATCGCCGAGCAGTTGGACCGCGGCATCGACGTGCTCATCACCAATTCCGAGCTGGTGAAAACCGGCCTGGACTTGCTGGAGTTCCCGACCATCGTGTTCCTCCAGTCCGGCTACAACGTGTATTCGTTGCAGCAGGCCGCCCGGCGCTCATGGCGCATCGGCCAGAAGCAGCCGGTGCGCGTGATCTACCTCGGCTACGCCAACTCCTCGCAGATGACCTGCCTGGGGTTGATGGCCCGGAAGATCATGGTGTCGCAAAGCACGTCGGGCGACGTGCCGGAATCGGGGCTCGATGTCCTGAACCAGGACGGTGATTCCGTCGAGGTGGCATTGGCAAGACAACTCGTGGCGGCATGATCCATGCCTCTCATGCCGGCGGCCCATGGTCGCCGGCATTTTTCCTGGCAAATCGGGAGCCGATGGATTCGCTTTGTTTGCTGCGGCAGAGGGCCGGCGCGGCGATGGTGATGGCTCGTTGTTTCAGGACACCGATCCATGCGCCCATCCCGCCAGCCCTTCCGTATCGCCGGACGCAGCCACCTGATCCGTCTGCCCGGCTTGCTCCTGGCCGCCATGGCCAGCGGCTGCGCGATGACGCACACCGTGCCGCCAGCACCGGCATCCGAAGCCACCGACATCGCGCCCGAGGCCGTGGCGGAGTTCGTGCCAGTGACGCGGTATGGCCGCTACACCCTGGTCGAACTCGCGCCCACGGCGGCCCAGCACGACCTGTTGCTGCAGGTGGTGGATGTGGATATCCCCGGCACGCTGGGCGCCACCGTCGGGGATGCCCTCCGGCACCTCGTCCTGCGTTCCGGCTACCGGCTGTGCGATGAGCAGGCCGCCGATCTGCTGGCCTTGCCGCTGCCGGCGGCTCACTACCGGCTCGGCCCGCTCCTGCTGCGCGACGCGCTCTTGACCCTGGCCGGTCCCGCCTGGGATCTGCAGGTCGACGACGGCGAGCGGAAGGTGTGTTTCATCCGTAGCCTTCGGGAGGCCCGGACGCCGCACGAGCCCACACCACCCAAGACCAGCAATCCGGCGGAGACCCCTCCGCTGATCCGGGAGGTTTCGCCATGACCATCCGGGACTCGGCGACTGGCCAGCGCACGACGCTGCTGCGGGTCGCGGCCGCAACCTGGTTGTTGCTCGTCAGCGCGGTGGTGCTGGTGGATCACATGGCCTTGTCCGGGCTGGCAGAACAGACCCAGGCCTTCGCGCCCACCGCGCAGGTGTCCCTGCTCGAATCCCGAGTGGATGGCCTCTCGCATCGGATCGAACAACGCCATACTCAGCCCGCCGCCTTGCCGCAGGCGCGCTACGAGCAGGACACCGCGGCGTTGGACCAGCGGCTGGCGGCGATCGAGCTGGCGCAGGCCCAATACGCCGCCACCGATGCGCTGCACGCATTGGAAACCCGTGTCACGCGACTGGAAGCCCGCCCGGTCTCGCGCCAGTCCAAGCTGCCCGCATCACGGCCATCCCAACCTGTGGCGGCCCAACCCAAGCCTGCTGAGCCTTCATTCCACCTGATCGGAGTGGAACTGCGTGCGGGAGAACACTTCGTGTCGGTGATGCCTGCCGATGGCACTGGGCTGGCCGATGTCCGCCTGCTGCGCGCCGGAGAGTCTGAGGGTGGCTGGCGACTGGACGGGATCGAGCGCGATGGCGCCGTCTTCCGGCAGGGAGACGAGATCCGCAGGCTGCCCATCCCGCCCCGATAAGGAGGCCCACACCGATGGTCCCGCGCCACTTGACCCCGCCGTTGCTGGTTGCATTGCTGGCCGCCTCCGCCATGCAGGCGGCGCTCGCGCAGCCCACCGGCGCAACCACCGCGGCCAGGACGGCGCCGAGCCGTGAAGCTCCTGCGGCCATCGCTCGCAGCGACGAACAGCGGGCGCAGGACTGGGGGCTGCGCACGGATGAATGGACGCGCTATCGCGAGTTGATGCAGGGGCCGCTGGGCGTCTACTCGCCCAGCCTCGACCCGCTCACGGCCCTCGGTATCGAAGCACGTTCCGACGAGGAGCGCCGCCGCTACGCGGAATTGCAGGTTCGGGCTGAAGCCCGGCGGGTCGAGAAGACGCTGGCCTACCAGCGTGCCTACGACGCCGCCTGGCAACGGATCGCGCCGGGCATGGCGCGGGTCAACCTGCCCGGTGCCAAGCCGGCCGACGTGGGCACCTCCATCGCATCGGGCACCGACCGAACCGCCGTCTTCGTGAAGGACGGATGCACCGCCTGCGACCAGGCCGTGCAGCGGCTGCAGGCGTCGGGCGTCGAGTTCGATGTCTATGTCGTCGGCAGTCGCGCCGACGACGCGCGCATCCGTGAATGGGCACGCCGGGCCCGTATCGACCCGGTGAAAGTGCGCGCCCGGCACATCACCCTCAACCACGATGGTGGGCGCTGGCTGTCCCTTGGCCTGCAGGGCGAACTGCCCGCCGTCGTGCGCCAGGTCGGCGGCCAATGGCAGCGACAGTAGGCCTGGGGCGTCTCGCGCTCGCGCTGCTGGCCTGCTGGTCACTCGGCCAGGCGAAGGCGCAGGAGGTCCCGCCGCCGGCCTACCAACTCGCAGCGCAGCGTGCGGGCATCCCGCCTGCGGTGCTGTACGCGGTGGCCTTGCAGGAGAGTGGCACCCGGTACCACGACCGCCTCGTGCCCTGGCCCTGGACGCTCAACGTGGCCGGGGAATCGCATCGGTTCGCCACCCGTGCCGAGGCCTGCGCCGGCCTGCACCGGGCATTGCGCGACGTGCCGCGCACCCGCATCGACGCCGGCCTGGGCCAGATCAACCTGGGCTACCAGCGCCACCGCTACGACCACCCCTGCGAACTGCTCGATCCCTATCGGAACCTGGCGCTGGCCGCGCAGATCCTGCGCGAGCAGCACGCGCCGGGCCAGGACTGGCTGATCACGATCGGCCGCTACCACCGCCCCGCTGGTGGCGCACCCGCTGCGCGCTACCGCCAGAGTGTTGGCCGTCACCTGGCCCGCCTACTGGGCCAGCCAGCGCGGGGCGACGATCCCCGGAGAACCCTGCCATGAAGCCTCGAATCTTCCGTCCGGCTGTGCCATGGCTGATCGGCTTGCTGCCGCTCGTGTCCGTGCCAGCCGCCTTCGCGCAAACGCCGCCCTTGATCGTCGTCGAGGATCACGGCGGTGCCTCCGCGCTGCCTTACTACCAGGCCCTGGACCTGCAACCACGCACCGGAAGCAGGCCATCTCCCAGGATCGAGATGCCACGCCTGCCCGAAGGGCCTTCTGGCGAGGCGGCCATGCTGCCGGTGCGTTCTGCCCATTTGGCCCCTGGCGATGTGGCTCCCCGGGCGATCCAGGCGCCGGGGCTCACGCCGATGTTCCTGGTTGGTGATGACCCGCGCTCCCATGCCTGGCTGCGCCAGCGTGCCCCGGCGCTGCGCGAGCTCGGGGCCGTGGGGTTGGTGGTCCAGGTCGAGTCACCGCAGGCACTGGCGTCACTGCGTGCCCTGGCGCCCGGGCTGATGCTGGCACCGGCGTCCGGGGACGAACTGGCCGAGCGCCTGGGGCTGCGCCACTACCCGGTGCTGGTGACCGCCACCGGCATCGAACAGTGAGAACTGCCCGATGGCCCAGCCGCACGCCGTCGAAGTCCTGCTGCGGCCAGCGGTGGAGCTATACACCGTTGCCGTATGCGCAGGCGCCGCGGTGGTGTGCGTGGGGGCACCGTGGTCGCTCGCGCTGAATCCGGTACTCGGCCTCGGCAGCGCGCTGGCCTTCCTGGCCTTCGGCGCGATTCGCCTGCGCGACGCCTGGGCCATCCTGCGGTACCGCCGCCACATCCGTCGTCTGCCTCGCTACGTGATGACGAGCCGTGACGTGCCAGTGAGCCAGTACCGTCTGTTCGTTGGGCGTGGCTTCCGCTGGGAGCAACGACACACCCATCGGCTGACGCAGACCTACAAGCCCGAGTTCCGGCGCTACGCCGAACCGACGACGTTCTACCGCCTGGCGCGCCGCCTGGAGGAGCGGCTGGAGTTCGCGCCGCCGCCGCTGCCTAGGCTGGCGCGGGCACTGGCCTGGGACAACCCGCTCAACCCGGTCCGGCCTTTGCCGCCAGTGGGTGGCATGCCGCGCCTGCATGGCATCGAGCCGCACGAGACCGACGTCACCCTGCCGCTGGGCGAGCGTGTGGGCCACACCCTGGTGCTCGGTACCACGCGCGTGGGCAAGACGCGCCTGGCCGAACTGTTCATCACCCAGGACATCCGCCGCAAGGTCCATGGCGAGCACGAGGTGGTGATCGTCTTCGATCCCAAGGGCGATGCCGATCTGCTCAAGCGCATGTATGTCGAGGCCAGGCGAGCCGGACGCGAGGGCGAAATGTACGTGTTCCACCTGGGCTGGCCCGACATCTCGGCGCGCTACAACGCCGTGGGCCGGTTCGGGCGCATCTCGGAGGTCGCCACCCGCGTTGCGGGGCAGCTTTCCGGCGAGGGCAACAGCGCCGCGTTCCGCGAGTTCGCCTGGCGCTTCGTCAACATCATCGCGCGCGCCCTGGTGGAACTGGGGCAGCGGCCAGACTACCTGCTGATCCAGCGCCATGTCGTCAACATCGACGCGCTGTTCATCGAGTACGCCCAGCACTTCTTCGCCCGAACCGAGCCCAAGGCCTGGGAGGTGATCGTCCAGCTTGAAGGACGCCTCAACGACAAGACCATCCCGCGCCACATGGTCGGGCGAGAGAAGCGGGTGGTGGCACTGGAGCAGTATCTGTCGCAGACGCGAACCTATGACGCGGTGCTCGACGGCCTGCGCTCTGCGGTGCGCTACGACCGCACCTACTTCGACAAGATCGTCGCTTCGCTGTTACCGCTGCTGGAGAAGCTCACCACCGGCAAGATCGCGCAACTGCTCGCGCCGAACTATTCCGACCTGTCTGACCCGCGCCCGATCTTCGACTGGATGCAGATCATCAGGAAGCGGGCCGTGGTCTATGTGGGACTGGATGCGCTGTCCGACGCCGAAGTAGCGGCGGCTGTCGGCAACAGCATGTTCAGCGACCTTGTGTCGGTAGCAGGGCACATCTACAAGCACGGCATCGACGACGGCTTGCCGGGGGCATCGGCCAATGCCAAGGTCGCCATCAACGTTCATGCGGACGAGTTCAACGAACTGATGGGCGATGAGTTCATTCCGCTCATCAACAAGGGTGGCGGTGCAGGCATGCAGGTCACGGCCTATACGCAGACGCTCTCGGACATCGAGGCGCGCATCGGCAATCGCGCCAAGGCCGGCCAGGTCATCGGAAACTTCAACAACCTGTTCATGCTGCGGGTGCGCGAGACCGCCACCGCCGAACTGCTGACACGGCAACTGCCGAAGGTGGAGGTCTACACCACCACGCTGGTCAGCGGCGCCACCGACAGTTCCGACCTCCACGGCCCGACCGACTTCACCAGCAACGCGCAGGACCGCATCAGCACGTCGAGCGTGCCGCTCATCGAGCCTGCGCACGTGGTCGGCCTGCCCAAGGGGCAGTGCTTCGCCCTCATCGAAGGCGGTAACCTGTGGAAGGTCCGCATGCCGTTACCGGCGCCCGATCCGGACGAAGCCATGCCCCGGGACCTGCAACAACTGGCCGGCTACATGCGCCAGCACTACGCCGAGGCGGGTGAATGGTGGGACGGCAACGGGCTTCCCCGGTCGCACGACGACGCGTTGCCAGCGGATCTGGCCGAAGAAGTGCAAGAAGGCACGCCGGCTGAAGAGGCGCCATCGTGAAAGAGCCCGCCGCGACCGCCGAGCGACAGCAGGCACGCCAGCGCAGCCTGATCGCCAGCGTGGTCACGCTGCCATGGCGCCTGTTCGGCGTGTTGGTCGCCTCGCTGCTGCTGTCCATCGTCATCGAATGCGTCGGCATGCACCTGTTTTGGCCCGACCAGGGCTGGCGCCACGCGCAGGGCATGCTCGACTACGAACTGAACCAGCTCTCCACCCATTTCACCCGGAGCGCCGTCGTGCAGGAGCCAGGACGCACCGCGCGCTGGCTGGTTGAGGGCACCTACGAGTGGGTTTTCGTGAAGACGGGCTTGCTGGACTGGATGCGCGACGCCTCGGCGCAGGCCAGCGCACCCAGCCGAGGCGCGCACCGAGACTTCCGCTATTACCTCGCCCAGGTCTATGTCTGGACCAAGAGCTATCTGATTGCTGCCGGCTTCACCATCCTGACGTTAATCGTCCGCCTGCTGGTCTTGGTGCTCACGCTGCCGCTGTTCCTTCTCGCGGCCTTCGTCGGCCTGGTCGATGGACTGGTTCGCCGCGACATCCGCAAGTTCGGCGCCGGGCGGGAATCTGGTTTCATCTACCACCGGGCCAGAGCCAGCCTGATTCCTTTGGCTGTACTGCCGTGGGCAACTTATCTGGTACTGCCAGTCAGCGTGAACCCGCTACTGATCCTGCTGCCCGGCGCCGCGCTACTCGGCGTGGCGGTGTGCATCGCTGCGGCGACGTTCAAGAAGTACCTGTAAAACACCCAGGAAGTGACCCTCACCACGCCAGTTCATTGGGACGCACTGCTGCGCGTGTACCGCCCGGGCTGCGAGCTGACCGGGGGACTCTTTCTCTGATTTAGCCGGAGCAAATCAGCCGCAAGTACGTGCCACAGCACCAGTTCCCCTGGTCTCGCTAGCTTCTCAGTGTGCTTCGTCGATTGCTGTACCATCTGAAATCAGCAGGGGTTGTCCAAGACACGCTTAGCGACTCGCACCTACAGATTCGGAGGCATGCCACATGCAGCAGCTGCGATGCTACGGCGACGGCAGAAACAAGGGGTTCTGCGTGCATTGTGGCGGCCCAAGCGAAACCATTGATCACGTCCCGTCGAAAGTTCTCTTGGATGAGCCGTATCCAGAGAATCTGATGGCGGCTCCGGCGTGCCGTGAATGCAACAACGGCCTATCACTCGACGAAGAATATCTGGCCTGTCTGCTCGAATGCGTCATCGCTGGGGACACCGCACCCGAAAAACTGCACAGGGCCAAGATTGGCCGTATCTTGCAGGCGAACTCTTCGCTGTTGGCCCGATTGCAGCGGGCACGCACAGATGGCGCAGAAGGTCCTGTCTGGGCAGCCGAAAACGATCGCGTGAGTCGCGTCATCCTCAAATTGGCTCGTTGTCATGCTTCATTCGAACTCAATGAGCCACAACTGCACGAACCATCACGCCTCGGATTCAAGCCGCTGTCGCTCATGACGGAAAAAGAGCGCACCGCATTCGAAAGCGAGGATGACGCGTTCGATGTCTGGCCGGAAGTCGGGAGCCGTGCGATGCAGAGGCTGCTTGTGGCGGGCGCCGACACTTTCACCGAGGGATGGTTGGCCGTGCAAGAAGGAAACTATCGCTTCCGTACCAGCCAAGCCGATGGGCTGGCCGTGAAAATCGTCCTTCGGGAATATCTCGCCTGCGAAGTCGTCTGGGACTGATTCGGCAGGACGCATTCGTTTCGGCAGGCAGGTGGGTTTCGAAGGGGCGATTCAGACGAGTGAAACCGTCTTCGTGCCTACCAGCGCCTGCAAATGGTCGAGTAGCAGCTTGGGAATCTGCCCGCCGGTGAGGAGCACACCGACCTCCATGTTCTGCTCCATCGCGTGACCGGTCAGGTTGGCGCTGGTGATGAAACACATCTTTCCATCGGCAACGGCGACTTTGGCGTGGACGCGCCCGTCGGAGAAAGGGTCGGCCTTGTCTCGCCAGGCATAGAGTCTGGCGGCGGGGACCAGCGTCCTCATCTTGCCGATAGCATCGAAGGTGATGCTGCCGCCGTGGTCCTGAGACAATTCGAGCAGCATGGAGATGACCACTCCGCGATCATTTGCCGCATTCAGCGCCTTGACGATGGTCGAGACGTCATAGGCCACGAAGCTGGTGATGAACAGGGTCTGCTCAGCGGCGTTGATGACCTGCAGTAGCGCCTGCTCGGTTCGTCGTGCCGAGACGAAGGGTGTCGTCGGCCCCGTCCACACGAGTTCGGTGGATTGTTGATTCGTAGCCTTGGTGAAGACATGGCCGGCGGCGAGCAGCATCGATGCTAGTTCCTCGGCGCTGACAGAGGTGCTTCGCCAAGCATCGATGAGCTGATCCACAACCTCAGCAGCAACGGGGGTGCTGACTGCGCCCGACAGTGCACCGGCTGCTTTGACGGCATCAGTCCGACGAATCCGGCTGGCTATGGCCTGGACCTTCTCTGGAGAGACCAGACAGACCACGGCTGCGACTGCATCCAAGAGCTTCTCCATGTCACAAGCCCTTGAAGAAGGCCGCGTCGATGCGTTCCAGGGTCGGAACCAGCAATGATCGATCCAAGTAGCGATTGCCGCGCTCGCAGGAGGTCTCGGCCACCAGGCTACAAGCGTGGCACGCCGCCGCATGAAGTGAGCGATCTTTCTCGGGATCGTGCTCGGAGCAGAGCGGGTCAGAGGAGCAGATCTTCGAGCGATTCAAGGCTTGCTCCAATAGGCGACCCAGATTCTCCGGCTTGCCGAGATCGACGAGACCGCCCAGCGTTCCATCGGAGTCCGCCGCTGCCGTGTAGATGAGGATACCGGCCTGCGGACTCTCGCCCGAGGTGTCGGCATAGATTCGCTCGCGGATACTCGCTGCGTTGTAGCCGCACTCCAACGCCAGCTCACGAATCAGCAAGTGCGATAGCGTGTGGAGCATGGCGTAGCGAATGCCGGGGTAGCCCTCGTCAGGATCGAGATGACGTGAATTGCGCCATCCCCTGTGGCCGCCCCGGAGCATCTTGTCGACCTGCGCGACGGCAGGAAGTGCTTCCCAAGCGACGAGCGCCAGTTCATCGAACTGGATGAAGATACCCTCACCATGTACCTGGTTCGCGGGAACCCAATCCGGTTTGCTTCGTGAGAGGTTGGCCATCTGGGGCCGTTCGTTCGGGTCACCCGTTTCCTCGGGCGCCTCCACGCGAGTGAAACCGAGTAAGGCATTGACCTCGCGCAGTCGCTCCAGAAGCAGCACTCTGCTGATGTGCTTTGCAAAGGCCGGTGGCGTACCGACCTTCTTGCTCATGAAGTGCGGGTAGTCCGTGGGTGGGTTCGCCTCTGTCAGCACGTCCCACTCGGGGCCCTTGATGTCCGCCTCACCCACGACTTCCTGTCCGCCACCAGCACGGTGCGCCTCAATGGCCGACCAGATCGCCGCCGCTGGATATTTGTCGATCCCTGGCAGTGCCCCGGTCTTCTTCAAGGTCTTCACCGTCACCGACACTTCGGCTTCGGATTCCAGTTCCTCGAAGAACTCCCAACCATCCTGGATCAGCTGACTAAGTGGGTCTTTGGTCTGGGGAATGGCGAGCGCCGAAAGTGTGATCGGGAACCAGCTGTTCGTGGCGCCTAAGAGAACCGCACGCGCTTCTTCTTCACACTCGTTATCAAAGTGGTCGAGGTGGGGATGTCGTCCGCGACATCCAGGAAGATTCTCCTTTCCGGCTTTTCCAAAGGCTTGAGCAAGGCTTCTTGACACACCATTACAGTGCGTCTTATCTCCATCGCACCGAACCCACAAGTTTTCTGTTTGTAATGACGCGCCGCTCTCGAAGAAGCGCAGTGTGCCCTTGCAGGAACTGTTGCCACCGTGGACGAAGTAGTGCCAAGGGAAGTCGTCTAGGTGGCCGTCCCTGCAAGCCAACAGGAAACGGGCCGGAACGGCATCGGCGTCCTTGGCGGGTTGATCGCCCTTCGAACCCCGACAGCCTTTGTGGACGAACCGGGTTCGCTCTGGCCTGAAACGGTTCTCCTTGATCTCGAACAGCCCGGTATCGAAGGGGGACAGCAGGCCGCATTTGACGCAGCGCATCCAGCGCGGGAATGGCCGGACGGGAACACCAATGTTCGCCTCTGCCGACCAGACGTCGACGAGCTCACTCTTTTGGAATGGCGGCATCCGCAGGTTCTCGACCTGTGCACCGAGCACCTTCCGGACGGCCGCCAGCAGCCTGGCTTCCTGGATCGGCTGGCAACGGTCTTTTTCCCAACGGTCGATGCCGAGCGTCACCACGGACAGGCTCGGCAGATCGATCAACGCCCCTGGGCCGTAGGTCCAGAGCAGCTGGCTGGGTCGTACTTCTCCGACTGGAGTCTTGTCATTCATGATCATGCTCAATCCTCATCCTTCGTCGCGGGACGAGGCTTCCAATCGTGGTCGTCCGTGATGTGGCTGGTATTCATGATCAGGCGCACGCCGGGCTCCACTTCACGCATGGACATGGGGACGGTCCAGTTGTCCCATGCCTGGATGCCCGGTGACTTGATCAAAGCGACGGTCTTGTCCTTATCGGGGCCTCGCTTTTCATAGGCCAGGATGCGGCCGCCTTTGCCTACCTCCTTGGCCCACTCGTCCGCGCGCTCCTTGAGTTCCTGTTCGGCCAGGCTCTTGGTGCTGGACAACTCGCTGACATTCCATGCCCGTCTGACGAGTACATCAATGGCATCGGTGATCTCGCTCTGATCTGACTTATCCAACTTGCCTGCGCCCTCGTTGGGACTGAACGCATCGTTCTCCAGGCGCATCAGGCTCAGCAGCGAGCCGGTCAGGCCACGGTCCATAGCGCGCGGCGAGAAGGGTGTCACCGACTGCGCTTCGACGTGCTTGTAGAAGGTGGCGTGGTAGTGCTCAAAGGTCTCATAGTGCGAGAGGTCGCGTGGCCGTGCCCAAGTGAGAACGGTGCAGACCAAGCCGGGGAAGGAACGCCCCACTCGGCTGGTAGCCTGGATGTACTCCGCCGTGCCCTTTGGCTGACCGTTGACGGCCATCAGTCCCAACCGATTGACGTCCACCCCCACCGACAGCATGTTGGTGGCCAGCACCACGTCGATTGCCCGGGTGTCACCGTCTTGCCACTTGGTCACGTATTTGCCGGCTACGGCATCGAACTCGGACTTGAACTTCACCTCAAGGTTGTCGAGGTACTTCGGGATGTCCTGGCTGGAAACGCGCGAGGTCAGCTCGCGAATGTTGCTGACGCTGCGTTGCGCCAGCGCGGGGCGCTCGACCATACTCATCTGCACCCGGTAGGAGCGCGTCTGCACGTCATCCTCGGCCAAGCGCTTCATGCCCCCCAACTCTCGCAACGAGTTGAAGTAGCCGACCGTGGTCATGTAAGGGTCTGCGGCCTCGCCGAAGCGGTCAAACAACGCTTGAGCGGCTGTCAGGAACGCCGTGTAGACGCGGATCAGCATCGCGGGTCGCGAACTGCCTGGGGAACAGACCCCGAGGTAGCGCCGGCCAGGTTTGTCCTCGATCGGTCGTTGGACCGAGAAGTAGTTGTCCTCCACGTCCAGCCCGTGCGGCGGGAACACCGACACGCGCCGCATGAAGACGTTGTTCACCTGCTCGCGGGCCTTACGCACCGTGGCGGTCGACGCGATGATCTTAGGCTTGACCGTATGTTCGCCGAACTTCCAGCCGCACAGCTCATCCACGGCGGACTCGTACAAGCCGACCATGGTGCCGAGCGGTCCACTGATGAGGTGGAACTCGTCCTGGATGATCAAGTCCGGAGGACGAATCTGGCTGATGTTCTTGACCTTGACGGCGGCCAGCCCCTTGCCGGCCTGGTGATTGCCATTGCAATCCGCCCCCTGCCACAGCAGACCATGCCGCTCGCATTCCTGGCCCGCCCGACCGAACAGCGTGCGCACCTGGCCACGCCACGCCATCATTGCGAACTTGTCCACGGTCGCGATCATCATGGTGGGGGGGTGGTGGTAGATCTCCTCGTCCACGACGAGCACCGGAATGCCCGCGTGAGGGAGCTTGCTGGACTTGCCCTTCGAGAATTCGCAACGCCCCTTCTTGTCGCCACAGTAAACGAAGGTGCGCCCACGCCCCTTGTCGACCTCGACGTCGCGTCCTGGAGCGACTTCCGAGCCACACCAGGGGCAACTGGTCAGTTGAGCGGGAGACGCTGCCCCGGCGTTGTACTTGCCGGGGTTGCGGATGTCCTCGATGGCCCGATGGCTGTCCTCGGTCGTACCGGGGGTCACCTTGTTGCCCACCCATAGCCCGATGGTGAAGGGTTCGGTGCCGAGCGACTCGTCACCCTTTGCCAGTGCCTCGCGCCGCAGCACCTCCATCGCACAGATCAGTGCCGTGGCACGCTGGAACTGCTGCAGCGTCAGCAGGCGCAAGGTGTAGCGCATGATCACGGCCAGGCCGCGCGATCCGTCGTAACCACCAAGATTTCCCTGCATGCGCCGAATGGCCATGGTGAAGGCGGCCACACCCAGGTACGCCTCCGTCTTGCCACCGCCGGTGGGGAACCACAGCAGGTCGGCATAGGCTTCGACCGGTTGCACACGATCCGGGTGCGTCGGGTCGGCCAGCGATGGGATCGACAGCAGCAGGAAGGCCAACTGGAACGGGCGCCAGCTGCGGTTCTTCAGCACGTCGAACTGCTCGACGGTGACGTCCTTACCGCGCCGGATTTCGAGGGCGTACTGGCTACGCACGCGCTGCGTGGCCATCGCCCGATTGGCGAACCGGAACGCAGCCAAGGCTTTCTCATCGGTCTTCAGCGTGTCGATACCTTGCTGCAGACGCACTTGAATCTCCTGACATCGATCCAGCGCCTGGCGAGCCTGCGTGTCGTAGCCGAGCACGTCGACGCCGATTCGAACGCGCTGATCGTCGATCCACGCTGCATAATCCTTGGTCAGCAGACTCAGCGCATCGACCAGCGGATCGATGTCCAGTGTCGCGAGACGCTGCATGTCGAGCAGACCACTGCTCACCATCTCCTTCATCGCCGGTCGGTCGGCAGGATCGAGGCCCGGCGTCTCGGTGACCTGCACCTCGTACTGCGGCATGACGGCGGTACGCACCTCGGTGGCCAGTGTCACGTCATCCGCTGTTTCGGCGTGAACCGCGACGCCATGGCCCACAGCAAACTCCACCCGGTTGCGGTAGATCATCTCCAGCGACTCCCGTTCCGGGTCCATGCCGTCCGCATCCAGTACGGGCCGGCGGCGGAAGATGGCGCGCTTGGAGGCTTCTGCTTCCGATCGAACGATCAGCTCCGGCTGAAAGACCCAGGCGGAATCGCGGTTGGTCTCGGGTTCCTCCTGTGCATTGACCAGGAACAGTGTCACCAGGCGGTCACCATTCGCGTTCTTGGCACGCACGGAGCCTTGCACCCGCACTTCGGGATAGCTCTTGTCCGGCGCCTGATGGGGGATCACGCCCTCGGTGAGCGGCAGCACCAGCTTGCCGCCGCAGGGGATGCGCTGCCAGACCTTCGCCTTGGTCTGCTCCTCGGCACCGGTCTCCTTGTTCTTGCGGGTGCGGAAGATCTCGTGCTCATCGCTGCGCTCATAGCGACCCCAGCGCACTTCGATCTCGATTCGCTCGGCGTCGCCATCCACGCAAAAGGTCATGCCGAGGCTACTCGGCACCAGCGACTGATTGCTGGCCGCGTCGATCTCGTCTGCCGCATCGGATTCGGGCTCGACACGGCCCGTCGCCGTGCCGAACTCCGCACCGGGTTCATGCTGACCTGGCGCCTTCGGGTCGGTGGGCTCTTCGACCTCGTCGTTCGCCAGTGGCCCTTCGAGCCCTTCGATGCCACCCTGTGCCGCCTCACGCGGGGCGAGCTTGCCCACCAGATAGCGATCCCGCACACCCATGTCGACGATGCGCTCATGAGGGCCGCCAGCCGGGCCGAGCAAGTCGTCCATCACGGCCAGTTGCAGCAGTTCGCGGATGTAGGCGAGTTCCTGCTGATGCTGGGGAGATCTGGGATCGGAACCGACCGTCGGCACTTCGGCGATGGTCTTGTGCAATGCCTTGGGCAGGGCTTCGACGAAATCGGTCCACTGGACCCGACCGATGCTGCTCGAAGACGGTGGCGTGAGTGCAGTGAGGCCGATCGAGACGGGGTCTGTGATCGACAGCAGTCGGTCGAAATAGAGCGTGGTGGTTTCGAGATCGGAACGAACCCGCAGCACACGCCCGACACGGGTGATGCTACCAACGGGGTTCAGGACCAGAACCCAGTCGTCCTCCTCGATGGCCTGATAGAGAGAACGCTCACCCTTCAGAACCAAGATATAGGGCGCGAGCCTGTGGTCGGTGCCGAGGCCATGATCGATGGCGATCCATGCGTTGGAAGTTTTCGTCATACCTTGGTCACCTCAAATCCTGTCCACGATCTTTTCGAGCTTGTCGAGTGACTTGCTCTTCTCGATGTATGCCGAATACGCCTCTTGAGCGCCCCGAATCAAGGTGTCGTAATGGACGATGCGGCTGCCCGGTGAGATCGATGTCATCGATGACTTGAGGCGGTCGGGGTTCGATGCCTCTTCGTCGACGGTCTTGCCCAGAACGAAGATCACCTCGATGTCGGGGCTGGTCTGGTTCTGCTCCCGCAGAATCTTAGTGAGCTTGTCGACGTAGGTCTGACCTTGCTCCACCAGTTCGAGCAATCCCATCTTGCGGCCGACCTTCTTCAGCTCGACGATGACGTGCTTGCCCGCATTGGTGCGGTAGGCGATGTCCACGCGGCCGAGACGTTCCTTCTCGGTCATGTCTTCGATCAGCACGCCTTCCGTCGTCAGGCGCGATTCCATGATCGGGCTCCCCGTGGCGCGCTCCCATGCCGGGTCCAATAACCAGAGGTGATCGAACAGGTACTTCTGGAGCACCCGTTCCTTTGCGTCCTCATCGATGATGGTCTGGAAATCCCGGATGGCATCCAGACGCGATTTGACGATGTCCCGGTAGAGGGATGCCTCAAGCGAGTCTCTGTCGGCGAGCACGGCCAGCAGCCTGTCGGCACTCTCGATGCTCGTCACAAACTCCTCGGTCGAGCCGCGCAGCTTCATGCGCTCGAATGCCAGGATGCCGTGCCGGTACATGAGCTTCCGATCCTCTTCCTCATCGACCGGCAGCGCACTGAGTTTGGCGATCAGCGTCTCCGCGCTCTTTTTGTATCCCTCGGGGAGCGTATCGAGCCACTCGGCGAGGGCGGGCGATGTTTCCTTCGCTTTCTCGACCTCGTGCTTCTTGCGCCATTCCGTCCAGCGCTTCTCGACTTGCGTAAGACGTGATTTCAGGAAAGCGATCAGCTGCCCATATCGGGGGTCATCCTCCTGCACGCGCTGCCGATCGCTGGTCGCGATGTCTGGTGCGTCGTCGGCGTCTAGGAAATCGGCCTCGATCTGCCCGGTGAGGTACTTCGTGTAGAGCCGCCCGTCGTTCAGTTTGTCGAGGATGTTCTCGTGAAACAGGCGGCCACGGGCGAACACGACGATGCCATTCAGATTGCCGGCATCCTCACTATCGAGTTGCTTGGGGAATCTGGCGGTACCGATCCAGCCGCTGACCCGCCAGCCCATGTCCCAAGCATCGAAGCGGTTCGGAAGCGATTCCTTCTCCAGGAGCTGACCGGCGGGACTCAGGTCGAGTGCGTCGTCACCGAACTGCCAGAGGAACTGCACCATCGGCAGGTCGCCACGATCGGAGGGTGTGATGGGCTGCCCATCGAGATCGATCTTGAACCCGTGGGCCTCCCCGATCACAGAGAAGCGGCGCGCCAGGCGCTTGCGAAGAGCCAGCGCACCACGACCGAGCCGCTGGCGCTTGATATCGCGCAGAACGATTCGTGTTCCCTTGGTTACCGCGATCTGATCGGCGGGCAGGGACTCGGGGCTGTAGAAGGGCTCCCTCTTCTGAACCGATTCGTGGATTCCGTCCACGGTCATGCGAAGGCCATGAGCTGAGCCATCTCTGGCTGACTCGACTTCGATGACGTTAGCAATCGAGAACAGCGAGAGTTTTCCCAGCCCTTTGCGGCCCATCACCGGTCGGCCCTTGGCAGTCGTCTTGCCATGCTCGAGATCTTCATCTCGCCGTCGATAACCGACCCGCAGGTACTTGCCGTTCATGTCATCGACCGACATACCGATACCGTCATCGAGGATCTCGATCCGGTTGCCGTCCGAATCGATCTTGATGTCGACGGTCTCGGCGTCGGCATCCCAGGCGTTCGCGACGGCCTCGGTCAGAACGGCGGCGATGTTGCTGTAGAGGTTGATCCCGAGGTGGTCGAGCACGTTCAGGTCGACCGTCATTCTGTATTTGTCGCTCATAGCTCTCCCTCACCGAACAGCCCGTCGAGGGTGGCGGGAGAGGCCGCCTTCGGTCTGCGTCCGCGCTTGGACTTTGTTGTTGTGGACGCGCCGCTGCTGCTACTCGCAGCTGCTTCGAAGCGTTCACGATTGAGTGCGGTCAGCCGTCCAAGGAGGTCGGCGGTGACGTCTTGCGACAGTGACCATAGCCAACGGTCATTGGCGGAGCCTCCATTGATCTCACGGAAATCGTAGGCGATCTCCAGCTCATCCCACCCATAGGCCGCTGTCACCTCGTTATCGATTACGACCAGTAACTGCCGCAGCTCGACGATCGTTGCATCCTCCTCGCCAGGGGTATGGATGGCGTTCATGACGTCGGTCAACCCGCATTCGTGCGCAGCGCCGAATGCAACCGCCAAGTCGTTGAAACGCTTTGCCGCATCGATGCCCGCCCGGGAGACTTCACTGCTCGGAACTGGGTACTTGGCGACCGACTCGCTGATGGAAAGCGATAGCGTCTCGCCCAGATTCCCACCGCTGAATCGTTCGAGCCACGCACGAAAGCCTGTGCTTATTGATCCGGCCCCTGTGAACTTGTATCAAGCTGCATAGCGAACAGGGCCGTGCTCGAAATACTTGCGAATTCGTTCGGGCTGGCGTTGCACGCTG
>NZ_NJGW02000007.1:0-246337 GCF_002216225.1 Pandoraea sp. CB10b_02 | reverse complement strand
ACGCCAGCCCGAACGAATTCGCAAGTATTTCGAGCACGGCCCTGTTCGCTATGCAGCTTGATACAAGTTCACAGGGGCCGGATCAATAATGGACGCCTGCCCCTCGTTTGTCAGGTGCATGTTGCCGAGCTTGGCGTCCGTCACGGTCAGCGTGCCGCGGTTGGTCAGCTCGGCATTGCCGGCGACCGAGGCCCGCGTCTCGGGACGCTCGCTGTCCTCGAGCTTGAACGGCTTGCCTTCGATCTTCACGATGCCCTTCACTTCGTTCGTGATCTTCGCGTTGCCCAGATCTGCGCCCGTGAAGGTCAGGTTGCCGCTATTGCGGATCGTGGCGTCGGCGGCCGATGCCCCATCGAAAGTCGCGCTGGCGGCCGTGGCCTCGGCCAGGGTGCTGTTCTCGTCGAGCGCCTTGGCGGCTTCAACTTCGTCCTGGGTGATCGTCCCGCCGATGTTGATCGTGCTCGCGCCTGCGTTGGCCCCTTCCGAAAAGCCCAGCGCCGCGCCATTGACGACCTCGATGCGGGCCTTGCCGGCGCTCGTGCCCTTGCCGAACGCGATCTTGCCGGCTGCCTCGGCCGAGCCGCTTGCCGGGCCCGTGGCCGTGAGCGTCACCTGCTGCGCGCCGGCGTCGACGCCCACACCGTCTGCCAGGAAGTTCAGTTCGCCCTTCGGACCCACGTCGATCGCAATCTTGCCGCTGCCTTCGATCCCGTTTTTCATGCTCAGCACGCCGTCGGCGACATGCACTCGATGATCGGCGTCCGCGAGAATGCGAAGGGTGTCGATGGCGCGCGTCTTCTGACCGTTGTTTTCCGCCAGGCCGTAAATGGCGTCGGAATCGCTGCCGGAAAAGCTGCCCAGTTCAAGCGTGGCGCCTTGAGCCAGTTTGGTGTGCGCGTTGGCGGTCGTGCCAACCGCGTCGTCCGACTTGAACGTCTGGAGGTTCATGTCGGACCATGCCGACTTCGTGCCATTCTTTTCGGCGTTGGGCGCGTTTGCGTCGAGCACGAAGGTCTTGTCGAGTCGCGCGACCATCTCGTCGCTGTCCACCGCTTCCCAGACGCTCTGCTTGTGCTTGAGCAGGTTGAAGTCATCCAGATTCTTCTTGGCGCCGTCGAGGGCGGTCTGCGCGGCCGTGATGGCCCCATTCACCTTGGCTTCGGCGACGAGAGCATCAAGTGCCTTCCGGTCATCATTGGAAGCGGCGAGTTTGGCTTCGGCGTCGATCTTCGCCAGTGCCTCCTTAAGGGCACCCAGCGCCGTCGCGTGTTCCTTGTCGTGCGCGGGTGCTTCGCCTTCGGTCGGATTTTTCGACGCGATCACGGTAATTTCAGCCTCAACGGCCCGCTTCACTTCGCCAAGGGCCTGGAGCTTTTCCTTGCTGGCCGGCTTTCCGAGCGCTTCGCGAACGGTGCTCGCGAAACGCCCAAACGACTTCTGATGACGCAATGCTTCGTCAGCGTCTTTCCATTTGGCCGGTGCGTTTTCGCTTGCGCTGATCTTGCCGTTCAGCGCTTTCTGACGGCCTTCTTTGGTCGTCTGCCACGCGGGGGCGGCACTTTCCTCGGCCACCGCATAACCGGGCAAAGCGGCTGCCGCCACCACCGTCGCTGCAGCCATGCAAATCTTCGTCTGACGTAGGGCGTTCGACTTCGGATGAACCTTTTGCATTCGATAATCCATAAATTAATTCGTGAAAAACGATGAGTTTTCTCCCATCGCACTCCAGACACGGCGCTACGACCTGCGTCAAGGCTCACGAAGTCTAAAAGGCGGATTATCGAAACAAGCCCGAAATCACTGATTTTTGATACTTAACTCAAAGCCGGAGAAATAATTAAATTGAGAACTTTCACAACAAAATAATTCTTTAAAACACTGGGACTTTCCCAAAAAGCCCAATAATCCAATAACAAAATCCCAAAATAAAAAATTTTGATGTACGCAAACAACGGCCAATAGCCAATATTGGGAAACGGCTCGCACCAATAAAAAACCCGCCGCGCCCTTTCAGGCGCGACGGGTTTTCCGTCCAACTTGCTGCAACCACTCCCGACCTGCGCGCGACTGCGCGACCGGGTCACACCGGCTTGCGCTTCGGCTTCAGGTCGGCGCTGTCGATCTCCTCGAGCACGTCGCGGAACTCCGCAATGTCCTCGAAGCTGCGGTACACCGACGCAAACCGGATATACGCGATCTTGTCCAGCCGCTTGAGCTCGCGCATGACCAGTTCGCCAATGCGCTGGCTCATCACTTCGCGCTCCGCGCCGGCCAGCAGCTTGTATTCGATGCGCGCGATCGCGGCATCCATGGCTTCGGCACTCACGGGACGCTTGCGAATCGCCAGTTGCATGCTCGCGCGCACCTTCGCGCGATCATACTCGGCGCGGCTGCCGTCTTTCTTGACGACAGCCGGCATCGCGAGCTCGACGCGCTCGTATGTGGTGAAGCGCTTGTCGCACGACGGGCATTTCCGACGCCGCCGGATGGCGGCGCCGTCTTCCGCTTCACGCGAGTCGATGACCTGCGTGTCGTCGTGTCGGCAGAACGGGCAGCGCATGCGTGTGGGGCCCGCCGCTTAGCCGTAGACCGGGAAACGCTTGGTCAGCTCGGCGACCTTGGCGCGCACCGTGGCGATCGTCTCGGCGTTTTCCGGATTGTCCAGCACGTCGGCGATCAGGTTGCCGACCAGTTCGGCCTCCGCTTCCTTGAAGCCGCGCGTGGTCATTGCCGGCGAACCCAGACGCACGCCGCTCGTGACGAACGGCTTTTCCGGATCGTTCGGGATCGCGTTCTTGTTGACGGTGATGTGCGCTTCACCCAGCGCCGCTTCCGCCGCCTTGCCGGTGATGTGCTTCGCACGCAGGTCGACCAGCATCACATGGGATTCGGTGCGGCCCGACACAATGCGCAGACCGCGCTTGACCAGCGTCTCGGCCAGCACGCGCGCGTTCTTCGCCACTTGTTCCTGATACGCCTTGAATTCGGGTGTCGCGGCTTCCTTGAACGCCACGGCCTTGCCGGCGATCACGTGCATGAGCGGGCCGCCCTGGATGCCCGGGAAGATCGCCGAATTGATCTGCTTCTCGAACTCGGCCTTCATCAGGATCACGCCACCGCGCGGGCCACGCAGGCTCTTGTGCGTGGTCGTGGTCACGAAGTCGGCGTGCGGCACCGGATTCGGATACACGCCCGCGGCGATCAGACCGGCGTAGTGGGCCATGTCGACCATGAAATACGCACCGACCGACTTGGCGATACGGGCCATGCGCTCGAAATCGATCTTCAGCGAGAAGGCCGAGGCGCCTGCCACGATCATCTTCGGCTTATGCTGCTGCGCGAGCTTCTCGGCCGCGTCGTAATCGATGTCCTCGGCTTCATTGAGGCCGTAGCTCACCACGTTGAACCACTTGCCCGACATGTTCACCGGCGAGCCGTGCGTGAGGTGACCGCCATGGGCGAGGCTCATGCCCATGATCGTGTCGCCCGGCTTGAGCATGGCGAAATACACGCCCTGGTTCGCCTGCGAACCGGAGTTCGGCTGCACGTTCGCGGCTTCGGCGCCGAACAGGGCCTTCACGCGATCGATGGCCAACTGCTCGACCACGTCGACGTACTCGCAACCCCCGTAATAGCGCTTGCCCGGATAACCTTCCGCATACTTGTTGGTCAACTGCGAGCCCTGCGCTTCCATCACGGCCGGGCTGGTGTAGTTTTCCGAGGCGATCAGCTCGATGTGATCTTCCTGACGCTGGTTTTCCTTCTGAATCGCAGCCCAAACGTCGGGATCGACGGCGGCAACAGTGGATTTCGATTTGTCGAACATGGCGTTTCCGTTGAATTGAACAGGTTTTCCGGGAGGGGATGGTGCGGCGCGCCTTCCTTTGTGCTTTGGAAGACGATAGACAGGGCAGCACCAACCATCACGGCTGCCCAGGCGAACGGCAAATAAGACCCCGGCGCTTCCCGGTGGGTTGCTCCACCTCGGACACACAAGGCTGTGCGCCCTAATCGCCAGTCACGCGGGGTTTGTGGCGTCGATAGTGTATGCGAGCTTTCAGCCTTAGGCAACCCGGGCCGGCGCCCCGTCCACGCGCACCACCACCTTGCCGAAGGCGCCGCGCCGCAGGTGCGCCAGCGCCTGCCTGAAGTCCGCGAAATCGTAGACGGCGTCCACCACCGGCGTGATGGCGTGGCGCTCGATCATCGTCACCAGCGACTCGAGTCCCGCCCGATGCCCCACGCCGATTCCCTGGATGTGGGCGCGCTTGAGCAGCACCGGGTAGACGGGCAATTGCAACGTCTGGCCGCCCAGCATGCCGATGACGGAAACCTTGCCGCCATGGGCAAGCGCGCTCATCGTCTCGCCCATGTCGCCTCCGGCGAGTTCCAGCACCTGTTCGACGCCCCGCCCTTCGGTGAGCCGCAGCACGTCTTCGGACCAGCCGTCCCGACGCGGCACACCGTGCGTCACGCCAAGCGCCCGCACCCGCGCGAGTTTCGCTTCGCTGGCGCTCGTGACGATCGCGTGGGCTCCGTGGGCCAGCGCCAGTTGCGCCCCGAACAGCGCCACGCCGCCCGTGCCGGTCGCGAGTACCGTCTCGCCGGCTGCCAGACGGCGCCCGTGGCCAAACAGCGCCGACCACGCGGTGAGGCCGGCACAGGTCAGGGTCGAGGCGGCCACGTCGTCGAGCGTGGCCGGCGCACGCACCACGGCGTCCTCGGGGAACACCGCGTACTCGCGCAGCACGCCCTGCAGCGTCCCGCCGAAAATTTGCAAACCCGCCGGCGCCCGCTCGCCGTCGATCCAGCGATCCCAGAATGTGTTGACCACGCGCTCGCCTGCGCGAACCCGCGTGACACCGCCGCCCACGGCGACCACTTCGCCCGCCATGTCGGAGCCCGGTACATACGGGAACGTGAGCGGCAGGCCCATGCCGGAGTCGATCATCAACGCGTCGCGGTAGTTGAGCGACACCGCGCCGACCTTTACCAGTACCTCGCCCGGGCCGGGCCGTGGAATCGCCACTGTCGCGCGCTCGAGCGCCGTCTCGCCGAGCGTTGTCATCTGCCATTGCTGCATCGTGTTCATCACCGATCCTCTGTCTGATGGAGTTGCCCCGGCATGCCGGGTGGACACCATAAGCTTATTGGAGAATACTTAGCGGCAGTGATGGCAAATTCTCTTCATATTGGAGATAAATGAGCACCAATGACGCTTATACACCGGACCGGCTCTCGGGCATTTCCGCGTTCGTGGCGGCCGCCGACGCCGGCAGTTTTTCCGGCGCCGCACAACGCCTGCACCTCACCCGCTCCGCCGTCGCCAAGCGCGTCGGTCGACTCGAGACGCGGCTCGGGGTGCGCCTGTTTCATCGCACCACGCGCAGCCAGCATCTGACCGACGAGGGTCAGTCGTTCTATCAACGCTGCACGAAGGTGCTGGCCGAGCTCTCGGAGGCGGAAAGCGAGCTGAGTGCCGGTTCGCAGACGCCGATGGGCATGCTTCGCGTCACGATGCCGGTCCAGGTCGGCCGCCAGTGCATTGCGCCCGTGTTGCTGGCGCTGGCGAGAGCGCATCCGCAACTGCGCCTCGAGATGGCGTTCAGCGACCGGCGCGTCGATCTGATCGAGGAAGGCTACGACCTGGCGGTGCGCAGCGGTCGCCTCGACGACACCCCGGGCCTCAAGGCGCGGCCGCTCGGCGAGCAGACGATGATGTTGTGCGCGGCGCCCGCCTATCTCGCCGAGCATGGCACCCCCCACACAAGCGCCGATCTCGGCGCCCACGAACGGTTGATGTACGGCCGCAACGGCAATTTCTACGAATGGCCGGCCCTGGCGATGCCGCGAGACACCCGCCGCGCGCCGCGTTTCGTTCTCGACGATCTCGTCACGCTGCGCGAAGCCGCGGAACAGGCGCTCGGCATCGCTTGCCTGCCGCACTGGCTGGTCGTGCAATCGCTCGATCGCGGACGCCTCGTCCAACTGCTGCCGCATCACTATGCGCCAGCCACGCCGCTGCATCTGGTCTGGCCCGATACTCGGCATCCGTCGCCCAAGCTTCGCGCAGCCATCGATGCATTGATGAGTGCCGCCAGCACGCTGCTCGCGGCCCCGCCGCGCCGTTCGTGACGATCACGGACGACGGCCGGAGGCCGGAGGCCGGAGACCGGAAACGGCGACTGTTGCGCGCTGATCGCCGCCGCACGCGCGGGATACATGCGTGCCCACGGAATGGACGATGCCGCTCGTGCTCGTCGTCCACGGCAGGATGTCGGACGTGCCGGGCCGTCCCAGCCGGAACGCCATTTCAGCGGACAGCGCCAGCGCACCGAGCGGATTTCTGAGGGCATCTCACGCCAATTTCGCGTCCTGTGTCTCGCGTAACGCGCGAAGGTGCGAAGGCGCCGGCCAACGGTCATGGCGGCAATCGACGTGTTGGCGCGAGGTATGCCGCCATGCACCGCCGGCGCTGCCACAACGCCCGCGGAATTCATCCCTGCGCCCAGACATCCGGTGAAGTTCACCGTCGTCGCATACGGCGGGTCGTTCTTGTCGCGCCAGATGACGCCGAGGTTGCGCATCTCGCCGTCGTACAGCGCGCGATTATCGAGCCACAGCGCTGCGAGATAGGGCCGCTCGAGGGCGCATTGATAGACGTCGGGAAGGCCGCGAATCGCGAGCCGGCCGCCCGGGGTCGGGTTCGACCGATAGTGCTGCGGTGTCGGGCGGCGAGCTTTCGGAAACGCGTCAACTTGGGACAGAGCCGCCGCCATGATAGTCTGCGCGCATGTCTTTCCCGCCTCGTATCCTTGTCAGCGGTTGTCTGCTCGGCCAGCCGGTCCGCTATGACGGACGCCACGCCGCCTGCACGAGCGACGCCGCCATTCTCGAACGCTGGCGCGCGGCTGATCTCATCGTCCCGATCTGTCCCGAAGTGGCCGGCGGCCTGCCGACGCCGCGCGCGCCCGCCGAGATCTCCGGCGCGTCGAGCGGCGAGGCGGTGTGGCGATCGCTCGCGCGGGTGACGGACAGCACCGGCGCGGACGTGAGCGCGGCCTTCCTCGAGGGCGCGCAACGCGCCCTCGCCTTGGCGCAGGTCCACCGCATACGCATTGCCGTGTTGAAGGAAGGCAGCCCGTCGTGCGGCAGCTCGACGATTTACGACGGTTCGTTCCGCGCAAGAAAAATCGCCGGAGAAGGCGTGACGGCCGCGTGGCTGCGGCGTCATGGCATCGAAGTCTTCAGCGAGCACGCGCTCGCGCAGGCCGATGCGCGGCTGCGCGCGATGAGCGGGCTCGCCCGATAGCGCGCGGCGCACGAATGAAAAGCCCCCCCGCGCGCGGGGGGCCGGGTCCGGCCGGCGAATGGAACAACGGAACGACCGGAAGGACGGGAGGAACAGGACGAACGCGAGCGATACGAATCAGAGTTCGATCTTCGTCCCGAGCACCGCGAGGAACTGCGCGATCCACGCCGGATGTGCGGGCCACGCCGGCGCGGTCACGAGCTTGCCGTCGGTATGCGCCTCGTCGATGCCGATCTCCATGTATTTCCCGCCGGCAAGGCGCACTTCCGGCGCGCACGCCGGATACGCGGAACACTCGCGCCCCTCGATGACGCCGGCCGCGGCCAGCAACTGCGCGCCATGACAGATCGCGGCAATCGGCTTGTCGTTCTCGGCGAAGTGACGCACGGCCGCGAGCACCTCGTCGTTGAGCCGCAGATATTCGGGCGCACGTCCGCCCGGAATCACGAGCGCGTCGAAATCGGCGGCCGACAGCCCGTCGAACGTGGCGGTGAGCGTGAAGTCGTGCCCGCGCTTCTCGCTGTAGGTCTGATCGCCTTCAAAGTCGTGAATGGCCGTGCGCACCTTGTCGCCGGCCTTCTTGCCGGGGCAGACCACCTCCACGCGATGCCCCACCGCCGAGAGCGCCTGCACGGGCACCATCAGTTCGTAGTCTTCGACGTAGTCGCCTGCCAGTACCAGAATCCGCTTCTTGCCCATGTGACTCTCCGTTCAGAGAAAAATGGAAGGAAACAGCCTCTCCATAGTACTCAATTTCGGTGACGCCTCCGGGACAGCCGGCCCCCAGCGGTCCCCAGCGTCCTCCATCCTGCCCCATCCGATCCTACCCCGCGCTACCCGACACGCTACCCGACACGCTATCCGAGGCCGTGTGGGCGGCTCACGGCAGCATGCGAGCCGCGCGCGGACGAAAAAAAACCGCGCGCCGAAGCACGCGGTGTCAAGCCGGCGCAGAACGCCGTCGGTCAATCATGCGCCCGCACGTTCGCGCGCGGGCGGCGCGGTTCAGTACGTCTCGAGATGCAGGCGCCCCTCGGTCTTCAGCCGCTGCCAGAGCGCGGGCCAGTCGAGCCCGGCCTCGCCGGCAATGCTCTGCAGCGCCTGCAGCACGCCGTCCTCCATCCCCTTGAGCCCGCACACGTAGATGTAGGTGTGCTCGTGACGCAGCAGCGCCGCCACGTCGGCCGCGCGCTCGCGCATCGCGTCCTGCACGTAGCGCTTGGGCTGCCCCGGCGTGCGCGAGAACGCCAGGTTCGTGTCGATGAAGTCCTTGGGCAGATTGAGCAACGGTCCGAAGTACGGCAGCTCGCCCTGCGTGCGCGCGCCGAAGAACAGCATGAGCTTGCCGGTCGCTCCTTTCAGGCGGCGACGGCGGCGGTACTCGGTCATCGCGCGCATCGGTGCGGCCCCGGTGCCGGTGCAGATCATCAGCAGATGCGAGTCCGCGTGGTTCGGCATGAGAAACGTGCTGCCGAACGGCCCCATCACATTCACCACGTCGCCCTTCTTCAGGTCGCACAGATAGTTCGAGCACACGCCGCCGACCGCGTGGCCCTGATGGTCGGACGTCACCCGCTTCACCGTGAGCGCCAGGTTGTTGTAGCCCGGGCGCTCGCCGTCCCGCGGCGACGCGACCGAGTATTGGCGCGCATGATGCGGCCGCCCGTCGGCCGTCGTGCCCGGCGGGATGATGCCGATGGACTGCCCTTCGAGCACTGGGAACGGCTGCTTGCCGAAGTCCAGCACGATGTGATGGATGTCGCTCGGCGTGCTCGCGTCCGTCACGCGGTAGTTGCCCACCACGATCGCCTGCACGGGGGCCTTGTGCGTGTACAGGTTGACGTAGGGCTTCGCGGCGGACCACGGCGGCACGATCGAGCCGCGCACCAGGTCCGAGCCGCCGATGACGGGCCCGGCGGCATCCGTTCCCGCAGCGCCGTGACTGCTGCTGCCATGACTGCCGCTATTGCCGGAACCATTACCGGAACCCTTGCCGACCGCCTCGGCCGACTCGCCGATCACGCCCTGCCCGGCGAGCGCGTCGTCCTGCACGGGCAGTTCGTCCCATGTGAACTGATCCTCGATCGGATACGCCTCGGCCCGCAGCACGTCGCGCCAGTTGTCGATGGCCCCCGTGGGGCACGGCGAGATGCACGCCATGCACCCGTTGCACGCGTCCGCCCGCACGACATAGTTGTTCTCGTCGTGCGTGATCGCGTCGACCGGGCACGTCTCTTCGCAGGTATTGCAGCGAATGCAGATCTCCGGATCGATCAGATGCTGCCTCAGAACTTCGACCGGAACGGGGCCGTTCATGATGCTGTCTCCTTGTGGGGAAGGCTCTCCTCGGCCCTTAGTTGAAACGCACGTACTCGAAATCGATCGGCTGGCGGTTGATGCCCAGCGGGGGCGGCGCGATCCAGTTCGCGAACTTGCCCGGCTCGGTCACGCGCCCCATGAGCGAGGCCACATACGCGCGGTCTTCCGACGACGGCAGCCACTCGCGCTCGTGCGCGGCCCATTCGGTCTCGCTAACCACGCGGCCGTCCGGCGACACGCGCACCCCGGCGAACGTGCCGATCTGGCGGTTGAACGCCTTGTGCGGCACCGTCAGGCGCAGGTCGATGCCGGCCTTCTCGAGCACCTTGTTCCAACGGTTCACGCCGGCAATGGAGTCCTTGATGTAATCGTCGCGCAGCACTTCGTTCATGGCGTTGAGCATCGGCACCTCGCGCTCGACGAGCTTGCCGTTGTCGACGTCCAGCAGCCGGTAGGTCTGGCCGCTGAGCTGGTGGTCGTCGTCGCGCTTGCTCTCCTCGTAGCGGCCCTTGAGGCCCGAGCTGTAGAAAATGGCGGCATTGGACGACTGGTCCGCGCCGAACAGGTCGATCGTCACGGAGTAGTGGAAGTTGATGTAGCGCTGGATGGTCGGCAGATCGATCACCCCGGCCGCGCGCAGCTTCGAGACGTCGTCCGTCTTCAGTTCGTTCATCACCTGCGCCGTGCGGCTGATCACGCGCGAGACGCCCGACTCGCCCACGAACATGTGGTGCGCCTCTTCGGTGAGCATGAACTTCGTGGTGCGGGCGAGCGGATCGAAGCCCGATTCGGCCAGCGCGGAGAGCTGGAACTTGCCGTCGCGGTCGGTGAAATACGTGAACATGTAGAACGACAGCCAGTCCGGCGTTTTCTCGTTGAACGCGCCGAGAATACGCGGATTGTCCTCGTCGCCCGAGCGGCGCCCGAGCAGCGCTTCGGCCTCTTCGCGACCGTCGCGGCCGAAGTAGCGGTGCAGCAGGTAGACCATCGCCCACAGGTGGCGCCCCTCCTCCACGTTGACCTGGAACAGGTTGCGCAGGTCGTACATCGACGGCGCGGTGAGCCCGAGGTGACGCTGCTGCTCCACCGACGCCGGCTCCGTATCGCCTTGCGTGACGATGATGCGGCGCAGGTTGGCGCGATGCTCGCCCGGCACTTCCTGCCACGCGGGCTCGCCCTTGTGCTCGCCGAAGTGAATCTTGCGATCGGCCTCGCCCGGCGTGAGGAAGATGCCCCAGCGATAGTCCGGCATCTTTACATGATCGAAATGCGCCCAGCCGCTCGGATCGACGCTCACGGCCGTGCGCAGATAGACGTCATAGCCGTGCGAGCCCTCCGGCCCCATGTCGCCCCACCAGGACAGGAAGTTGGGCTGCCACTGCTCGAGCGCGCGTTGCAGCGTGCGGTCGTCGGACAGATTGACGTTGTTGGGGATCTTCTCGCTGTAGTTGATCGAAGCCATCGTGGGATTCCTCGTGTCTCGTATGTGTTCTGCGGATACGTCTCGCTCGCCCGCCGCCCGGCGGCGACTGCCGGGGCCGGCGCGGCCGTTCTTCGATTCGCGGGCCGGTGCGTCAGACGCGGTTCAGGTCGAACTGCGCCTTGCTGCCCTTGCCGTAGACCTTCAGCGCGCCCTTCTCGCCCACGGCGTTCGGACGGATGAAGATCCAGTTCTGCCAGGCGGACAGCCGGCCGAAGATGCGCGTGTTCATCGTCTCGCGGCCGTTGAAGCGCAGGTTCGCCTCCATGCCGGTGAGCGCGTCGGGCGACATGGCCGCACGCTCCTCGATGGCGATACGGATCTCGTCCGGCCAGTCGAGATCGTCGACCGCGGCAGTCACGAGCCCCAGGCGCTCCGCTTCGTCCGGGCGCACCGGGCGACCGATGGTGGCGCGCACCGCTTCGATTTGCCCCGCATCCTCGTAGAAACGGCGTGCCAGACGCGACTGGTCGGTGACCATCGGCAGCAGGCCGAAGTTCACTTCCGTGAGCGTGATCGTCGGCTCGTCTTCCTCGCTGGCCGGCAGCGCGGCCATATAGGTGCGGTCCGCGGCAAACGCGAATTCGGCGAGCGTGCCGGCAAAGCACGAATCCGGCTCGATCAGCGCGAACAGCGAGCGCGAGGACACATCGATGCGGGCGAACGTGCGGCGCAGCATGCCGATCGTCTCGCGCACGAACCAGTGATCCCGGTGCGCGAGCAGCGAGGCGTCCGCGGCGAGCACGTGCTGTGCGTCGCCTTCGGTGCGCAGCAGCCAGGTGCCGATGTCGAGTTCATTGGTACGAAGATTGAGGATGGCGTCGTCAAGCTCGCGCGCCATCTTCAGCGGCCACCAGTTCACACCGGCGGCTTCGATGCCCGCAATGTCGGCCGGCGGCGCCGACTTCGGCGCCCTGACGGTCAGGCTTGCCGTGTGCTTGGCGCGGTCGATTTCCACGTCGACGAATTCGTAGCGAATGGCGTCCGGCTCGTCGGTGCGTTCAATGCGCGTGAGCGTCACGCCCTTGCCGCCCGGCCGGTCGCTGCGCTGCGCGAGTTCCAGCGCGCGGGCCGAAACCGTCTGGGCGAACTGAGCCGGCTTGATCACTTCGTCGACCAGGCGCCATTGCTTGGCGCGCTCGCCGCGAATGCCTTCGACGATCGTGCAGAAGATGTCGGCGCGGTCGTGGCGCACGTGGCGCTTGTCGGTCAGACGCGTGAGGCCGCCGGTGCCCGGCAGTACGCCGAGCAGCGGCACCTCGGGCAGCGCCACCGACGACGAACGGTCGTCGACCAGATAGATCTCGTCGCACGCCAGCGCGAGCTCGTAGCCGCCGCCCGCGCACGCTCCGTTCACGGCGGCAAGGAACTTCAGGCCGGAATGGCGGCTGGAGTCCTCCAGGCCGTTGCGCGTTTCGTTCGTGAACTTACAGAAGTTGACCTTCCAGGCATGCGAGGACAGGCCGAGCATGAAGATGTTCGCGCCCGAGCAGAACACGCGATCCTTGGCGCTCGTGATCACCACCGTCTTGACTTCCGGATGCTCGAAGCGGATGCGTTGAATGGCATCGTGCAGTTCGATGTCCACGCCCAGGTCATACGAATTGAGCTTGAGCTTGTAGCCCTCGCGAATGCCGCCGTCTTCCGCGATATCGATGGCCAGCGTGGCCACCGGACCCTCGAAGCTCAGTCTCCAGTGCTTGTACTGCGTGGGGTCGGTACGGTAGTCGACGTGGGGTTTGCCGAACATGATTGCCTCCAACACGAATAATGATCTTGTTGAATTGCAATATAGTGCAGCACAAAACCCCAGTCAACCAATTTCACGACTAAAAATGAATTATTTTGCAGACACGCGAATTCAATCCGACGACAACTGCACGGCCAGGCGACCGCGCAACTGCAGATAGGCGTCCGCGAGCGCCCGGCCGCTGGTGTCGAAGCTCATGTCGGCCTTGGCGTAGAAGTCCTGACGGCCGGCCAGAATGCGCTTGAGGTCGTCCATGGCCTCGGCGTTGCCCGACATCGGCCGCAGATCGCCCTGCGCGATCACGCGCTTCATGTGTTCTTCCGGCGACGCCTGCAGCCACACCGTATAGCAATGGGTGAGCAGGAAGTTGAACGTGGCCGCGTCGCTCACGATGCCGCCGGGCGAGGCGATCACCGCACGCGGGTGCTCGGCCACCACGGCCTCCAGCGCCCGCAGTTCGTAGCGACGGTAGGCGGTGGCGCCGTAGAGCGAATAGATCTCGGACGGCGGGCAGCCCGCCAGTTGCTCGATCACCCGATTGAGTTCGACGAACGGCACGTGCATGTCGTCCGCGAGCATGCGGCCCAGCGTCGATTTGCCCGCGCCGCGCAGGCCGATGAGCGCGATGCGCCCGCGACGGTCGGGATCGCGTTCGCTGCCGGCGAACAGCTCGCTTAGCGCCTGACGCGCTCGCGTGAGTGCTTCGCCGTCGCGCCCGTGCAGGATTTCGCGAATGAGCAGCCACTCGGCCGAGGACGTCGTCTCGTCGCCGACGATTTCCGCCAATGTGCAATTTAGTGCTTGCGCGAGCTGACGCAGGAACAGCACGGACGCGTTGCCGACGCCCGACTCCAGATTGGCCACATGTCGCTCGGAGACCCCGGCGTCGAGCGCCAGCGCCTTGCGGGTCAGGCCGCGGCGCGCGCGCAGCGTGCGCACGCGCTCGCCCAGCGCGACCAGGAACGGATCCTTCTCCCCGGCACCGCGCGCCGTCGGCACCCCATCGGCTTGCGCACTCTTATTCATCAGGCGAGATCCTCGAAGCAGGTAACATGTAATATATTGCTTGACAGACAAAATTGCATGCTCTAATTTTCACCATGCGTCGATAAAAAAGCAAACACGGCCCGGACGTTGCCGCACACCGTGATTGATCGACGTCATCTCGACAGTCGGCGCGCAGGCCGCAGCCCCCTGCGCCGGCCCGCAAGGCGCCCGCAAGGCGCCCGCAAGGCGCCCGCCGGGCGAGTGCCGGCCACGTGCCGGCGAGTACGGATTGCGACGTCCCCAGGAGACACCGATGGATGTGCCCCAATTTCAGGCGCTGATTGCCGATCTCACCCGGCAACTCGACGGCCGCGCGCTCGACGCGGATCTTGCCGGCTGGCTCAACGCGCGTCACGGCGCCGGTTCCGAAACGTTCGAAACGCTCTCGGCCGCCTGCCGTACCGGCGTGGCCGAAGGCTGGCTGTGCAACCGCGAAGGCGGCGGCATTCGCTACGGCCGTGTCATCAAGCCGACGCCCGCGACGCATGGTTTTTCGGTCGACGTGGTCGACATGGCCGATCTGGCGGGCCCGCACCATGTGCATCCCAACGGCGAGATCGATCTGATCATGCCGCTCACGCCGGGGGCTACCTTCGACGGCCATCCGGCCGGCTGGTGCGTATACGGCCCCGGGTCGGCGCACCGCCCGACCGTCGCGAGCGGTCGCGCCCTCGTGCTGTACCTGCTGCCCGAAGGCGCCATCGAGTTCACGCGCGCCGCGTAAGCCGGCGGCCGCACGCCCCGCCGCCGCGCCGCCCCAGCGGCCCTTGCGTGCCCCTTTGGCGTGCCGCTTTGTCTTGCCGCTTTGTCTTGCCGCTTTGTCGTGCCGCTTTGTCGTGCAGCTTTGGCGCTCCCCTTTTGCTTTTTTCGCTTTCTTTTCGCTTCCGATCCCCAGCCATGAGCACCCCTGTCCTGCTGGAAAACCACGTCGCTGGCCAATGGGTCGCCGGCAATGGCGAGCGCACCGCGCTCACCGACCCCGTCACCGGTGACACACTGGCCTACGTTTCGAGCGCCGGCCTCGATCTCGACGCGGCCTTCGCCTTCGCGCGCGAGCGCGCCGGTCCCGCGCTACGCGCCCTGTCGTATGGCGAGCGCGCGCGGCGACTCGCGCAGATCGTCACCACCCTGCAGGCCAATCGCGACGACTACTACGCCATCGCCACGGCGAACTCGGGTACGGTCGCAAGCGACTCGGCCCTCGACATCGACGGCGCGATCTATACGTTGTCGACCTACGCCAAGCTCGGCGCGACGCTGGGCGACGCGCACACGCTGCTCGACGGCGCCGCCGTGCCGCTGGCCAAGGACGGCTCGTTCGCCGTGCGGCACGTCCTGCGTCCGACGCCGGGCGTGGCGCTCTTCATCAACGCGTTCAACTTTCCGGCCTGGGGCTTGTGGGAAAAGGCCGCGGGCGCCCTGCTCGCCGGCGTGCCCGTCATCGTGAAGCCGGCCACGTCGACCGCATGGCTCGCCCAGCGCATGGTGGCAGACGTGGTCGCCGCCGGCGTGCTGCCGCCGGGCAGCCTGTCGGTGATCTGCGGCAGCGCGGCGGGCCTGCTCGAGCGCGTCGGCCCGTTCGACGTGGTCTCGTTCACGGGCTCGGCCGACACGGCCGCCGCGCTGCGCACGCACCCCGCGTTCACCGAACGCTCCGCGCGCATCAACGTGGAGGCCGACAGCCTGAACAGCGCCCTCCTGCTGCCGGACGCCGCGCCGGGCACGGCGGCGTTCGAGCAATTCGTGCGCGAAGTGGCGCGCGAGATGACCGTCAAGTCGGGCCAGAAGTGCACGGCCATTCGTCGCGCGCTGGTGCCCGGCGAACACTTCGACGCCGTCGCCGCGGCGATCGCCGAGCGTCTGGCGGGGACCACCGTGGGCAATCCACGCAACGAAACGGTGAAGATGGGCTCGCTCGTGAGCGTCGGGCAAAAGCGGGCGGTGCTCGACGGCATTGCGCATCTGCAGGCCGAAGCGGAAACGCTCTACGACGGCAATCGCGCGGCCGCGTTCGTCGACGCCGGCCCCGACAGCGCCTGCGTGGCGCCGGTGCTGCTCGGCCTGCGCGACGGCGCGGCCGGCCAGCGCGTGCATGACACCGAAGTGTTCGGTCCGGTGGCCACGCTCATCGGCTATCGCAACGCCGACGAGGCCGTGGCCCTTGCGCGGCGCGCACAGGGCTCGCTCGTCGTTTCGCTGTTCAGCAACGACGCGCTCGCCATGCGCGAGCCCGCGCTGGCGCTGGCGAGCACCCACGGCCGCGTGCACGCCGTCGATCCCTCCGTGGCGAAGACGCAGACCGGGCACGGCAACGTCATGCCGCAGGCGCTGCACGGCGGCCCGGGCCGAGCAGGCGGTGGCGAGGAGTTGGGCGGCCTGCGCGCGTTGCGCTTCTATCACGTGCGCGCCGCCATCCAGGGCCCGGCCGCCCTCGTCGAAGCGCTGACGCAGGACGCTGTCGCGTGGGCCGGATAAACGATGCCAAACGAGGATAAATGACGCCCAACGATGCCCGACGATGCCCGTGGGGTCGCCTCGCGGCCCCGGGGCGACGCCGCGGCTGGCCCGGGCCCGGCCGCAGTAGAGCGCCGACCAGCCGCATGCCGACCGCATGCCGACCGTAATTCAGCCGTATTCCGCAGCACCAGCCGCAAGCCGTCGCAGTCAAGGTGATACCAGAGGCGCCGTCAGAGCGCCCGACAAGTCGTAAGGAACCAATGCCGCACGCGCGCCGGGCATGAAGGCGCCGCGCGCCGTGTGGTGATCCATCGGAGACAACATGGAAGCCGTACTGACCCCACCGCCGGTGAACTTCAACTTCGCCGCGCACCTGGAGGCGCTCAATCGCGAGCGCGCTGCCAAGACTGCCTATATCGACGACACGCGCACCCTCACCTACGGCGAGCTGGCCGAGCGCAGCCGGCGCTTCGCCACCGGCCTCGCGCGGGCCGGCGTTCATCGCGAAGCGCGCATCCTGCTGATCATGCTCGACACGGTCGACCTGCCCGTGGCGTTCCTGGGCGCGCTGTACGCCGGCGTGGTGCCGGTGGTCGTCAACACGCTGCTCACGGCCGACGACTACGCGTACATGATCGCGCATAGCAAGGCGCGGCTCGTGATCGCGTCCGGCGCACTCATGCCAGCCGTGCAGGCCGCGCTCGCCAAGGTCGCCGAGCGCGGTTCGCCGCCGCCGTGCGTCGTGTCGCAACCGATTGCCGCCGGGAGCGGCACTCAGACCGGCGCGCCCGTGCCGCCGACCTTCGAGGCCATGGTCGACGGGCCGCCCAGCGCACTGCCGGCCGACACCTCGGCCGACGACATTGCGTTCTGGCTCTATTCGTCGGGCTCCACGGGCAAGCCCAAGGGCACCGTACACACCCACGCCAATCTGTACTGGACGGCCGAGACTTACGCGCGCCACGTACTGGGCATTCGAGAAGACGACATCGCGTTCTCCGCCGCGAAGCTGTTCTTCGCGTATGGCCTCGGCAATGGCCTGACGTTCCCGCTCTCGGTGGGCGCGACGGTCGTGCTGATGGCCGAGCGGCCGACGGCCGAAGCTGTCGCCAGGCGCCTCGTCCAGCACCGGCCGACGATCTTCTACGGTGTGCCCACGCTCTACGCCACACTGCTCGCCTCGCCGCATCTGCCCGCACGCGAGGACGTATCGCTGCGCCTGTGCACGTCGGCCGGCGAGGCGCTGCCGCGCGAGATCGGCGAGCGCTTTACCGCGCACTTCGGCGCGGAGATTCTCGACGGCATCGGCTCGACGGAAATGCTGCACATCTTCCTGTCGAATCGCGCGGGCCGCGTGGCGTATGGCACCACGGGCGAACCGGTGCCCGGCTATGCCGTGGAATTGCGCGACGAGAACGGCAAGCCCGTGCCGGACGGCGAGATCGGCGATCTGTACATCAAGGGCCCGAGCGCGGCGCTCATGTACTGGTGCAATCGCGAAAAGTCGCGCGCCACGTTCCTCGGCGAGTGGCTCAAGAGCGGCGACAAGTACCAGCGTCTGCCCAATGGGTATTACGTCTATGCCGGGCGCAGTGACGATATGCTCAAGGTGAGCGGCCAATACGTCTCGCCCATCGAAGTGGAGATGGTGCTGATGCAGCACGACGCCGTGCTCGAGGCGGGGGTCGTGGGACGCGACGACAACGGCCTGACGAAGACGCGGGCGTTCGTCGTGCTCAAGCCCGGCGTGACGCCGACCGACGCGATGGCCGCGGAGCTCAAGGCCTTCGTCAAGGCGCGCCTCGCGCCGCACAAATATCCGCGTGAGCTGGTCTTCGTCGACGATCTGCCGAAGACGGCCACCGGCAAGGTGCAGCGCTTCAAGCTGCGCGAGTTGCTATAGGAGACGAAGAGACAATGTCGGACGTTCAGTTCGCCCGAATCGAGACGCCCTCGCACGGCGCGCTCTCGCTGGAGTACCGCTGGATCCATCCCGAGCGCACCGACGCTGCGCTGCTGGTCTTTCTGCACGAGGGGCTCGGCTCGGTGGCGATGTGGAAGGACTGGCCGCAGCAGTTGTGCGACGCGGGTGGCTACCGCGGTCTGGTGTACTCGCGCAACGGCTACGGTCGCTCCACACCGCGCCCGCCCGGCGAGAAATGGCCGGTCGACTTCATGCATCGTCAGGCGCGCGAAGTGCTGCCCGCATTCCTCGATGCCGTGGGCGTGGGCCCCGATCAGGCGTCGCGCACCTGGCTCGTCGGCCACAGCGACGGCGGCTCGATCGCGCTGCTGTTCTCGGCGGCCTTCCCCGAGCGACTGGCCGGCGCGGTCGTGATGGCCCCGCATCTGTTCGTCGAGGACGTGTCGATCGAGAGCATCGCGAAGACGAAGACCGTCTACGAGACGACCGATCTGCGCGCGAAGCTCGCACGCTACCACGACGACGTGGATTCGGCCTTCTGGGGATGGAACGATATCTGGCTGAACCCGGCGTTTCGCGAATGGAATCTGGTCGGCGCGGTAGCAAGCATTTCAAGGCCGCTGCTGGCGATCCAGGGCGAGGACGACGAATACGGCACCATGGCGCAGATGGACAGCATTGCCGCGCACGTGCCGCATGCGAGCGTGGTGAAACTGCCCGCATGTGGACATTCGCCGCATCGCGACGCGCCGAAGCCGCTGGGCGAGGCGATCGTCGCGTTCATCGACCGGCATCGCGGCGCCGGTGACGGTCGCGGACCGGCCAATGGCAAGGACCGGGCGGCGGCGTAGGTCGCGCACGGGCCGCACGGGCCGCACGGGCCGCATAGGGCGGCGACAACGCCAGGGCGCCCTCTCCGGGCGCCCGCATTCTTGCATGTGCGGCGGCGCGTATCAGATCACGCGCACGCCCGGCTGGCCCGGACGCATCGCACCGACGATGCCCGCCTCGTCGAAGCCATCGGCGCGGAACACGGCGAGCACGTCGTCCACGGCGCCCGGTGCGCACGACACCAGCAGACCGCCGGCCGTCTGCGGGTCGCACAGCAGGTCGCGATCGCGATCGGTCAGCCGCTCGCCAAGCTCGACCGACGCGCCATACGAGGCCCAGTTGCGACCCGATGCGCCTGTCACGCAGCCCTTGTCGGCCAGCTCGCGCACGCCGTCGAAGAGCGGCACGTCGGACATGCGCAGATAGGCGGCGAGATTCGCGCCGCGGCACATCTCGAGCGTGTGACCGAGCAGGCCGAAGCCCGTGACGTCGGTCAGCGCATGCACGCCCGGCAGCGCGGCGAGCGCGGGCCCGACCCGATTCAGGCGCGTGGTGGCGTCGATCATGCGGCGATACCCCGCCTCGTCGAGTTGGTTCTTCTTGAGCGCCGCGGACATCACGCCCACGCCGAGCGGCTTGCCGAGCACGAGCACGTCGCCGGCCTGCGCGTCCGCGTTGCGCTTGAGCCGCTTCGGATGCACCACGCCAAGCGCGGCCAGGCCGTAGATCGGTTCGACCGAATCGATGCTGTGGCCGCCAGCGATCGGGATGCCGGCTTCGGCGCAGATCGACTCGCCGCCGCGCAGGATGTCGCGAATCGTCTCGCGCGGCAGCACGTTGATCGGCATGCCGACGATGGCGAGCGCGAAGATCGGCTTGCCGCCCATGGCGTAGATGTCGGACAGTGCGTTGGTTGCCGCGATGCGGCCGAAGTCGAACGGATCGTCGACGATCGGCATGAAGAAGTCCGTGGTGGCGATAATCGCCTGTTCGTCGTTGAGCTGATAGACCGCCGCGTCGTCCGACGTTTCGGTGCCGACGAGCAGCGCGGCCGGTGCGGGCAGCGGCGTCTCGTTGCGCGCGAGCAGTTCCGAGAGCACGCCCGGCGCGATTTTGCAGCCGCAGCCGCCGCCGTGCGAAAGCGAAGTCAGACGCGGAGCCGCCGCTGCGGCGCCCGCTTGAGTTGCATCGTTTGCGGTCATGGTGGTTGGGTTCGTTGAATGGCCGGAGCGCGCCGCCAGGCCGTCTGCCGTGCGCGCAGCGCACACGGGCTCCGGAATGACGACAGTTTGCCAAAAGTCGACGTATTATGGTGCAGCTTTGGCGCCCTGACTCGTTGTGATGCGTCGCGATTCGTGGTGACTCGTGGTGATTCGTCGTGATGCGCTCCGATGCGTCCCGAAATGGCTTCGATCCGGCGGTCGACGGCGTCCATGCTACCGCTTCACATCGTCCCTGCATGGGACATTCGAGCGCAGCACCCTAACCACCATGCGCCGTGAGCGCTGACGCACAAGGGGACTTCATCATGCAACGCCGTCGTTTTCTCTCGCTGGGCGCCTGCGCCCTTCCCGTATCCTTCCTGTCCACCTCGCTCGTCACGGGCGGCGCACATGCCGCGCCCGCACGCGCCGCGGCGCCGAGCGCCGCCGAAGGCTGGCGCACGTTCGAGCTGACCACGCAGGTCGACCTGCCGGCAACGAGCGCGCCGGCCAATGTCTGGCTGCCCGTCGCGACCACGCCGTCCGGCGGCTATCAACAGGCGCTCGGCGCGCGCTGGGAAGCCCCCGGGGCGAACGCCGAGGTGCGCACGGTGCGCGGCGCCGCCGGCATCGACGTGCCGATGCTCGCCGTAGCGTGGCCCGGCGGCGGCGAACCGACGGCGCGCCGGGTGACGCTCGTCAACACTTTCGCCACACGCGATCGCCACGTCGATCTGTCGCGGCCGCCATCGGCCAACGCGCCGCGCGAGTCGCCGCAGGTACTGCGCCGCTACCTCCAGCCGACCGAGCTTCAACCGACCGACGGTCTCGTGCGCGAGACGGCCGAGAAAATCACACGCGCTCGGCAAGGCGACGTGGAGAAGGCGCAGGCCATCTACCAATGGATCGTGGAGAACTGTCGCCGCGAAGGCGCCGTGCGCGGCTGCGGCACGGGCGATGTGCGCTACATGCTCACCACCGGCAATCTGGCCGGCAAGTGCGCCGACATCAACGCGCTCTTCACCGCGCTCGCCCGCTCGGTCGGCATCCCGGCGCGCGACGCTTACGGCGTGCGCGTGGCGAGCTCGCGCCATGGCTTCAACAGTCTGGGCAAGGCGGGCGACGTCACCCGGGCGCAGCACTGCCGCGCCGAGTTCTACGCCGCCGGTTACGGCTGGGTGCCCGTCGATCCGGCCGACGTGCGCAAGGTCGTGCTCGAGGAAGTGCCCGGCGGCCTGCCGCTCGATGACCTCAAGGTGCGTGCCGCGCGCGCAATGCTCTTCGGTCAGTGGGAGATGAACTGGGTGGCGTTCAACCACGGCGCCGATATCGCGTTGCCCGGGGCGCGGACGGCCGGCGACGGCACCGTGCCGTTTCTCATGTATCCGAACGGCGAAGTGGCGCACGCGCGGCTCGACAGCCTCGATCCCGACACGTTCCGCTATCGCATGACCGCTCGCGAGCTCACTGCCTGAGCGGCGCCCCCGCTCGCCTGGGAGAAGATCACGATGCAACGCCGTCATTTTTTCCACACGCTCGCCGCCGGGGCCGCTTGCGCGCTCGGCGGACCGGGCGCGCGGGCCTTCGCGGCCGGCGCCCCGGGCAGCGCAGTCGACGACCGCACGCTTGCCGGCACGTCCGGCGGCACGCTCTCGGCCTGGCGCGGCGAGACGCCGGCGTTCACGCTCGAGGCGCTCGACGGCAAGGCGCGATCGCTCTCCGACTGGCGCGGCAGCGTCGTCATCCTGAATTTCTGGGCGACGTGGTGCGGGCCCTGCCGCGAGGAGATCCCGGCGATGGGGCGGGTCGCGCGCCAGTATCGCAGCCGCGCACTGGCGCTCGTGGCCGTGAACTACAAGGAGCCGCCCACGACCGTGGCGCCATTCATCGCCCGGCTGCCAATCGACGGCACAGTACTGCTCGACCGCGACGGCGCGGTCTACAGGCGCTTCGGGTCGCTGGGCCTGCCCGCGACGTATCTCGTCGATCGCGAAGGCAAGGCCCGCTTCTGGCGCATGGGCGAACTCGACTGGAGCGACGTGGGCCTGCACGGACACATCGAGGCCCTGCTCGGCAAGCAAGGCGGTGCGGTGACGTGAGCGCCGCGAGCGCGCGAGACGCCGGCACATGCGCGAGGCGCACCGAAGGCCGAACGGTCCGGTTGCCCCCGTCCCTTTCAGGGTCTGGCAACGAACGATTGCGCCGTGGCCCGCACGTGATCGAGCAGGCGCGCGCTCGGCCCGGCAAGCACGCCTTCGCGATAGGCGAAGTGCAGCGGTGCGCGCGGCGCGGGCGAGAGCGGCCGATAGACGATGCCCTCGATCTGCATGCGCATGAGCGAAGCGGGCACCACCGACACGCCGAGCCCTGCGGCGACCAGCGAGAGCGTGGAGAGCAGGCGCGGCGCCTCCTGTTCGATGTTCGGACTGAAGCCCGCGCTGTGGCACGCGGCGATGATGGCGTCGTATAGCCCCTGTCCGGTGCGGCGCCGATAGAGGATCAGCTTTTCCGCCGCGACGGCCGTCATCGGCACGGCCGCTTTGCCTGCACGCCCCGTCAGCGCGAGCGCATGCGCCGAGGGCACCGCCAGCACCATCGCTTCCTCGAGCACCGGCACGAACGCGATCTGCCCGATGTCGCCTTGCGGCTGACGGATGAAGGCCGCGTCGAGCTGCCCGTCGCGCAGGCCGTCGAGCAGCTCGCTGGTGCTGCTCTCGTCGAGCATGAGCGAAACCGACGGCGCGTCGCGTCGGAAGGCGCGAATGACCGTCGGCACGAACGGATGCAATGCCGATGAACTCGTGAAGCCGACCGACAGGCGCCCCTTGATGCCGGCAGCGACGCGGCGCACGTCGTCGACGGCCTGATCGAGCTTGCGCACGACCTCGCAGGCGTCCGCGAGAAAGGCCTGGCCGGCGTCCGTGAGCGCCATGCCGCGTGGCAGCCGGTCGAACAGCGTAACGCCCAGTTGCGTCTCGAGCACGCGGATCTGCTGCGAGAGCGGCGGCTGCCCAATGCCCAGGCGCTCCGCGGCGCGCGTCATGTGCCCCGTTTCGGCCACTGCAATGAAATAGCGCAACAGGCGCACGTCGATATTTGCCATATTGATCCAATATGAATTAAGTCACTTCCATATATTGGACAATATAGCGCAATCGACCTACGCTGACGGTATCCCGTGCGGCACGCGCACCACGCCTTCTCGGTGGCGCGGCAGCCTGACGGCCCCACAGCAGTTGCGCTTTCAGAAGATTCGCCATGAGTATTCCGGCTCCCTCCTCTCCCCCTGCCGGGCAGGACGCCAGCCCCGTCCCCACCCCGTCGTCCCCGTCTCTCGAACGACGCAGGCCGCGCGAACCTCGCGCTGCCCGCGAATCCCGGGATTCGCGCCCTCCCGACGCGACCGACGCCATCGGCACGCCGAGCCTGCGCGCCCTCTTTCTCGGCTTTCTCGGCCTGGGCATGACCGCCTTTGGCGGCGCGTTGCCGCTCGCGCGACGCATGGTCGTCGAGAAGCACCGCTGGGTCTCGCCTGGCGAATTCACCGATCTGCTGGGTCTGTGCCAGTTTCTGCCCGGCGGCAACATCATCAACCTCTCGGTGGCGCTCGGCATGCGCTTTCACGGGTGGCGCGGCGCGCTCGCGTCGATCCTCGGACTGATCGCGGCGCCCTCGGCGGTGGTGATCGTGCTCGGCATGATCTACCAGCGTTTCCAGAACGATCCGCACGTGAAGCATCTGTTCGCGGGGCTCGCGGCCGCCGCAGCGGGGTTGCTCGTTCAGATGGCGTGGAAGGTGGCGTGGCCGCTGCGCAGGTCGGTCGTGCTCGGCGGCGTGGCGCTCGCATGTTTCATTGCGATTGCCGTGCTGCGCGTGCCGCTCGTCCTGACCATGCTCGTGATGACGCCGATTTCGATCTATGCCACATGGCGGGTGTCGCAATGACCGGCACGCTCGTCTCGCTTGCGCTCATCTTCACGCAGTTGTCCGTACTGGCGTTCGGCGGCGGCAACGCCATCCTGCCCGAGATGGAGCGCCAGGTCGTGGACCTGCACCACTGGATGACGTCCGAGGAATTCAGCGCGCTGTTCGCGCTCGGGCAGGCCGCGCCCGGGCCGAACCTCATGATCGTGACACTGGTCGGCTGGCATGTTGCCGGCTGGCAGGGCATGCTCGTCACGTCGCTGGCGAAGTTCGGACCGTCGTCGCTCATTACGGTGGCTGTGCTGCATTTGTGGGAGCGCTTCCGGGACCGGCCGTGGCGCCGCATCGTCCAGGCTGGTCTGGCGCCGATGACGGCCGGTCTCGTGGCCGCGAGCGCCGCACTCATCGCCCAGGCGTCGGCCACGTCGTGGTTGCTGGCGGGAATCACCGCGAGCGTGGCCGTGCTGGCCATCCGCACGCGCGTGCATCCGCTGTGGTGGCTCGCGGCGGGCAGTGTCGCGGGGCTGCTGGGCGGCGCCTATCTTTGACGTCCGTCACATTTGCCACATCCACCACTTCAGCCACTTCAGCCACTTCAGTCGCTTCGGCCGCCCCCGGGGAGGCGCGCCTCGCCGGCTTGGCGGCCGACGGCCACGACGCGGGCATATGACGTGCGCCAGTGATCGCGCCCCAGTTCGCGGATGCCGTCGACCAGATGCACCCACTCGAGCGAGCCGATCACCAGCGCCGGCGGTGTGTCGCCGCGGGCGAGCGCCGCCAGGCGGGGCGGACACGGTTCGCGCCGGGGCGGCATGCCCGCGAGCAGCATGAGCCGCGCGATCCACTGAGCGGTGTCCATCGACAGCGCGGGCGCGACGCCGTCGCTGCGGCGCGGCGTCGGTTCGTCCGACCAATGCCAGAGGCGGCGCGCGCTGACGCCCGAGCGTGTGGCGGTCCCGAGCGCCGCGATTACGTTCTCGCAGCACAGACCGCGTTGGGCCGCCAACGCCAGCGCGCTTTGCGCCAGAGCGCGCCAGTCGCCGACGCCGCCGCAGTCGTTGCGCACGCTCGCGGCAATCAGGCGGACGACGCGCGATCGCACGCGCCGCAACGCTCCGGGGTCGGTCAGACGAAGGCGGGCGGCGCGGGTCTCGTCCGACAGATCGGCGGTCGTTTCGGCCGGATCGAAAAGCTGCACGTCCACGGGGTGGACGCTGAACGTCGGCGAATCCTCCTCGTCGTGGCGCCAGTCGGGCTCCAGACGTTCCCGCAGCAATGTGAAGGCGTCGTCGAAGCGGATCAGCGACGGCTTGTCGTCGTCGATCCGGAGCGCGCGACGGCAGGCGCCGGGCAGGCGAAAGCCCAGGCCGTGTGCGAGCAACTGACTCAATGCCATCACGCGATCGCTTTGCGCGAGCGAGCTTTGTGGTGCATCCGCCACGTGCAGGACGAGCGCTTGCGCGATTTCCCGTTCGGCGAGTTGGCGACGGTTCACGGGATCCGGGTAACGGCTGTCGTGCGTGGCCTCGAAGGCGGCGAAGCACTGGCGCATGGCGCTCGTGTCGCCCAGCGTGCGGCGGCGCAGTTGCGCGTGCGTCTGCGCGCCCCAGCGGCGTTGCGCCGGCTCGCCCGATGCGAGAGCCGCTTCGAGGGCGCGCCATTCCGGAGCAAGGCATCGATACATTGCACCGATCGTGAGGACGCCCAGCGCGCAGGCGAACGCGACGTCGAGCGAGCCTGGCAGGCCCGCGCCGTTGGACGCGGCGTATGCCCCCCCGGGGCCGGCCCCGCCCCATGTGCCGGCGAATGCGGCGTCGGGCGCCTGCAGCGCGCCTTCGCGCGGGCCTTGTCGGGCGCTCACGAAATTGTCGCGAAATCCTCCACAGACGCCGTGGGCCGCCTGCACGCCGGCGCGCAGAACGGTGCCCATCGTGGCGGATACGGCATCGGCCATCCACGGCATTTCGGATCTCCTTGGCCGCGTTGCGGCGGGTGTCAAAGGCGGCATGCTGCGCCGCGCCGACGCGGCGCGCTTCAGGATTCGCCCGGCGGCCGGCGCTTTTCGGCGGGGTCCGTCGCGCCCGGGAGAGGCAGGCGCCAAGGCGGGCAAGAGAGCCAGCAAGGGGCCAAGTGAGCGGCCAAACGCGGGGCCAAGCGAGGGGTCAAGCGAGAAGCCAAGCAAGGGAGCCGGAAGGGGACGCCGGCAAACCGGCCCGGAATCTGGGATGATGTCGCCTGTCACCCCATCGCGCGCGGCCGGCCTGGCAGTTGGCGGCGCGCCCGACGCTACGGAGCTGCCATGCCGACCATTGCCACGCTTGCCACGTTTGTCGCAGTCGTTCTCGGGCTGTTTCTCATTCCGGGCCCGGCGGTGCTGCTCACCATCACGCGGACCGTCCAGGGCGGGCGCCGGGCAGGTGTCATGACCGGCATGGGCATTGCGATGGGTGATCTTGTCCACACGTTATGTGCCGCCGTGGGACTGTCGGCAGTGCTGATGACCTCGGCGTTGGCGTTCGACGTAGTGAAATACGTGGGCGCGGCCTATCTCGTCTATCTGGGCGTCAAGGCATTGCGCGAGCGTCCCTCCGATCCGCGGCTGCCTGGCGCGCCGAGCGTGTCGCCTTCGCGGGCATTCGTGCAGGCGGTGGCGACCGAGGTGCTCAATCCCAAGACGGCGCTGTTCTTTCTGGCGTTCATGCCGCAATTCGTGCACGCGAGCGAGGGCAACGTGTTTCTGCAGTTCTTGGTGCTGGGCCTCGTGTTCGTGGCGATGAGCGCGATATACACGTCGGCGATCGCACTGTCGGTGCGACCGCTTGGCAAGTTCGTGCGCCGCTTCACGTGGCTGCTGCGCTGGCAAGGCAAGATCATCGGCGCCCTCTTCATCGGCCTGGGATTGCGAGTGGCGCTGCAACAGCGCTAAGCGCCCGGTCGCCTGGGTAACGTTGCAACCTCACAATGCCGGAGTCGTCTGCCATGGCTCGCCCTTCATCAGGTTCATTGCTGAGTTTGTTGCCGGGTCCGCCGTCGCGCACGGATGCGCCCGCCCTGCCGTGTCGGCCGTGTCGGCCGTGGCGTTCGCGCGGGCGCGGCGGGACGCTCGCCCCTTCTCTCTGGCTTTCTCTGTGTCTGTCGTTCGCGACGTCGCTCACGTTCCCGGCGGCGGCGCAGGCGGCCGAAGGAATGGCCGATGCGGGCGGCGCCACTGTATTTTCCAGGGCGGCGGCGGGTACGGCGTTACCGGCAGGCTGGCAAAACCTGCCGGTCGTGAAGGGCAAGAAGCTCACGGCGTACACCGTCGTGGCCGACGGCGGGCGCAACGTCATCGAAGCGAAGTCGGCCGACTCGGCCTCGGCGCTGATGGCCAAGGGGGACGGGATCGACGTGAGCGCCACGCCGATCGTGTCGTGGCGGTGGAAGGTGGAGCAGGCGATTCCCGGGGCGGATAACCGGGTGGCCGACAAAGAGGATTCGCCGGCGCGGCTGGTCTTTTTCTTCGACGGCGACAAGTCGACGTTGCCGTTCGGCGACCGGGCGGCGATGACATTGGCCAAGGCCGGCGGTGAAGACTTGCCGTATGCCACGCTCATGTACGTCTGGTCCAACGATGCAGCGCCGGGCGGGGTCATCGAAAATCCGCATACCGATCGCGTGCAGATGATCGTGGTGGCGGGTGGCGAGGCGTCGTTGGGCAAGTGGCAGACGTTCACGCGCAACCTCGCAGCCGACTACGAACGCGTCTACCGGGAGAAGCCGGGCAGGCTGCTCGGATACGGCCTATTCACTGACAGCGACAATACCCATGCGAGCGCGCATGCGTGGTATGGCGACGTGCGTTTCGGCACAGTGAAGCCGTGAGCCCGATGGGGAGCGGCAAGGCGCAGGGCAAGACAGCGGGCAAGGCGCAAGGCAGGAATACCGGACAAAATCCGCTTTCGGTTTCACCTGTCGACACCCTTGCGAAAGTCTTGCCCCGACGGCTCGAAAAAAACCTTGAAAGCCCCGTCCGACGGGGCTTTTGCGCTATTGCAACTGGCGCTTGCGTGCTACGCTATCTCGCCTAGAATTCCAGCCAGGGTCTTCCCCCGGACCCGATGCTGTTCACGCATCTCACGCCCCGCGAGCGCCATGCAAAAGAAACGCCAATCCAAGGACGTCACGTTCTCCTCCAGTCCTGTTTTGCAGTCGCGCATGTCGCTTTGGCGCTCCAAGCTGGTCGTCATCATGATCACCCTGGCCTTCATCGGACTGGTGGTTCGGGCGTTCTGGATCGCCGGCCCGGGCAATGATTTCTACATCGCGCAGGGCGAGAAGCGTTACGAGCACACCATCGTGATGCCGGCGGTGCGCGGCAAGATCGAGGATCGCGATGGCAGGGTGCTGGCGACGAGCCTGCCGATGCGCACCGTGTGGGCCGTCCCGGCCGAGGTGCCGGACGACTTGTCCGACAGCGACATCCAGAAGGCGAGCAAGCTGCTCGACATCCCGGCCAGGGAACTGCGCACCAAGCTGATCGGCGAGAAGAAGTTCGTCTACATCAAGCGCCAGGTGTCGCCCGAGATCGGCAAGCAGGTCGAAGCGCTGGGTATCCCGGGCGTGTACGAAAGCAGCGAATACAAGCGCTTCTATCCCGAGGGGGAAGTGGCGGCGCATGTCGTGGGCTTCACCAACGTCGAGGACAAGGGCCAGGAGGGAATAGAACTGGGCGAGGAGCCGCTGCTCGAGGGTACGGCGGGGGTTCGCCGCGTCATCAAGGACCGGATCGGCCGCACCATTCAGGATCTCGACGACTCCAGCCCGCCGCGCGACGGCAAGGACATCCGGCTGACGCTCGACACGCGCGTGCAGTACATCGCCTACGAGGCGCTCAAGAACGCGCTCGAGCGCACCGGCGCGAAGGCGGCGATGGCGGTCGTCATCGACGCCAAGTCGGGCCAGGTGCTCGCCCTGGCCAATCTGCCGACGTACAACCCCAATGATCGCGAGCACCTGACCGGCGAACAATTGCGCAACCGCGTATTTACCGACGTCTTCGAGCCGGGGTCGATTCTCAAGCCGTTTACGATGGCGTTGGCGCTGGACTTGCACCGCCTCACGCCGACGACCCTCATCGACACCGGCCCCGGTCGATACGTGTTCGAGGGCGCGACCATCAGCGACGACAGCGCAAACGGCGTATTGACCGCGGCGGGCGTGATCCAGAAGTCCAGCAACATTGGCATGACCAAGGTGTCCACCATGTTGCGCGCCGAGGAAATGTGGGACATGTTCACCGAGATCGGACTGGGCCAGCAGCCGAAGCTCGGCTTCCCGGGCGCCGTCTCGGGCCGCCTGCGTCCCTACAAATCATGGCGTCGGATCGAACAGGCGACGATGGCATATGGCTACGGGATTTCGGCGTCGCTGTTCCAACTGGCGCGCGCATACACCATCTTCGCGAACGATGGCGTGATGATGCCGATTTCCATCGTCAAGCCCGATACGCCGGTGCAGCCCGAGGGCGTGCGGGTCATCGATGCGCGCACGGCCGCGGAGATGCGCAAGATGCTGGCGAGCGTCGTCGATACGGGAGGTACGGCGACCACCGCGCAGGTGGCCGGATACAGCATTGGCGGGAAGACCGGCACGGCGTACAAGGCGGGTGCGCATGGGTATGACCATTCCAAGTACCGTGCGTCGTTCGTGGGGATTGCGCCGTTGTCGGCGCCGAGGCTCGTGATCGCCGTGTCGGTGGACGAGCCGAAGGCGTCTCAGCACTTTGGCGGTCAGGCGGCGGGCCCCGCGTTTGCCGAGATTGCATCGCAGGCGTTGCCGTTGCTCGGAATTCGGCCGGATTTGCCCGTGCGGCCCGGGGTGATTCTGGCGGCGCCGACCTCCGATACGCCGCCGGACGACAAGGCGTCGCACGGGTAAGGGAATAAAGCGGACTGGCGTCCGCGGGTCCGCACCCGCTTCATCCGCCGCGCACCAGATCCAGTTGGCGGCCGCTAATCCGCTAATCCGCTAATCCGCTAATCCGCTAATCCGCTAATCCGCTGACGGGGCGACCTCAAGGCGGAGCGCAGTCACTGAGCGGCAACCGGCGCGGCGCGTCAACGAAAGAAAAAAACAAACCCCGGAGCCGGCAGAAAGCCGACATCCGGGGTATGACGAAGGCGCGACAAGCGCCTCCGGGCAAGCCCCCTCTCCGGTCGTCCTGCACCGCTGCACCGGAAAAAGGGGGGGGGCGGCATTACATGCCCGGCATCATCAGCGAGTTGGCGTTGTGCATGATCCACAGCGAGCCGACGAGCACGATCGCCACGATCAGCACGGTAAACAGGAACGCCATCACGTTCCAGCGCTGTTCCGACGAGCGGTCCATGTGCAGGAAGTAGACCAGATGAACGATGATCTGCACCAGCGCCGCGCCGAGGATCAGCGGGAGCACCGTCGACGGCGGCATCGTGCCGTCCATCACCAGCTTGAACGGCACGACGGTCAGAATCACCGCGAGCACGAAGCCGATCAGGTACGACTTCACGCTGCCGTGGCTGCCGCCCGCCGCGTTGTGGCCAGCTTCGTGGCCATGCGATTGCACCGAATTCGTATTGCTCATTTACATCGCTCCCATCAGGTACACGACCGTGAACACGCCGATCCAGACCACGTCCAGAAAGTGCCAGAACAGCGACAGGCATTGCAGGCGCGTCGTGTTCGTCGAAGTCAGGCCCTTCTTGCCGATCTGGAACATCAGCACGGCCATCCACAGCAGGCCCGAGGCCACGTGCAGACCGTGAGTCGCCACGAGTGCGAAGAACGACGACAGGAAACCGCTGCGGTTCGGGCCCGCGCCTTCCAGGATCAGGTGATGGAATTCGTACAGTTCCATCGCCACGAAGGCGGCGCCCAGCAGCCAGGTGATCGCCAGCCAGCCCTGCACGGCGCCCTTCTTGCCGTTGTGCAGGCCAACCATCGCAAAGCCGTATGTGATGGACGAGAACAGCAGGATGAACGTTTCGACCAGCACGAACTTCAGGTCGAACAGTTCCTTGCCGGTCGGGCCGCCCGCCGTGGCGTCGCGCAGAACCGCGAACGTCGCGAACAGGCTGGCGAACAGCACCAGGTCGGTCATCAGGTACACCCAGAAACCGAAGATCGTGTTGCCTCCGGTGTCGTGGTGCGCGTGGTCATGCGCATGCGCATCGGCATGCGCGCCAGAGTGTTTGAGAACTTCGCTCGTCATGATTATGCCTTTGCTGCTGCGGCCAGCGCCTGGTGGTGAGCCGTTTCAATGGCCACCACTTCCGGCGATTGCACGTAGTAGTCGATCGAATCGTCGTTGCTGCGGCAGATGAACGTCACGATCATGCCGACGAAACCGACGATGGCCAGCCACCAGATGTGCCAGATCGCGGCGAAACCGAACACCAGCGAGAACGCGCTGATGATGAAACCGGCGCCCGTGTTCTTCGGCATGTGAATCGGTGCGTAGCTCGTCTTCAGATCGCTCTTGATGCCGTGTTCCTTGCGATAGGCCAGCTCGTCGATGTCATGCACGCGCGGCTCTTCCGCAAAGTTGTAGAACTGCGGCGGCGACGACGTCATCCACTCCAGCGTGCGGCCGTTCCAGGGGTCACCCGTCGTATCGGCCAGCGCCTTGCGGTTCTTGATCGAGATGACCAGTTGCAGCACCTGGAAGCCGATACCCGCGGCGATGAACAGCGCCCCCACCCAGGCAGCAATCAGCCACGGCTGCCAGGCGGCGTTCTCGTAGTGGTTCAGACGGCGCGTCATGCCCATCAGGCCCAGCACGTACAGCGGCATGAACGCAAGGTAGAAGCCGATCAGCCAGCACCAGAAGCTTGCCTTGCCCGTGCGCGAATCCAGCTTGAAGCCGAAAGCCTTCGGGAACCAGTAGTTCATGCCGGCGATGTAGCCGAACAGCACGCCGCCGATGATCACGTTGTGGAAGTGAGCGATCAGGAACAGCGAGTTGTGCAGCACGAAGTCCGCGCCCGGCACGGCCAGCAGCACGCCCGTCATGCCACCGATCACGAACGTGACGATGAAGCCCAGCGTCCACAGCACCGGCACCGTCATCTGCACGCGACCGCGGTACATCGTGAACAGCCAGTTGAAGATCTTCACGCCGGTCGGGATCGAGATGATCATCGTCGCGATACCGAAGAAGGCGTTCACGCTCGCGCCCGAACCCATCGTGAAGAAGTGGTGCGCCCACACGAGGAACGAGAGCACCATGATCGCTGCCGTGGCGTACACCATCGACTTGTAGCCGAACAGCTTCTTGCCCGAGAACGTCGCGATGATCTCCGAGAAGATGCCGAACGCCGGCAGAATCAGGATGTACACCTCCGGGTGACCCCAGATCCAGATCAGGTTGATGTACATCATGGGGTTGCCGCCCAACTCGTTCGTGAAGAAATGGAAGTCGAGGTAGCGGTCGAGCGAGAGCAGCGCCAGGGTCACCGTCAGCACCGGGAACGCGGCGCACACCAGCACCATCGTGCACAGCGACGTCCAGGTGAACACCGGCATCTTCATCAGGTTCATGCCCGGAGCGCGCATCTTCAGGATCGTCACCACGAAGTTCACCCCGGTGAGCAACGTCCCCAGCCCCGATATCTGCAAGGCCCAGATGTAGTAATCCACCCCCACGCCCGGACTGTATTGAATGCCCGAGAGCGGCGGGTAAGCCAGCCAGCCCGTGCGCGCGAACTCGCCCACGCCCAGCGACAGGTTCACCAGCGCCGCGCCGGCCACGAACAGCCAGAACGAGAGCGTGTTCAGGAACGGGAAAGCCACGTCGCGCGCGCCGATCTGCAGCGGCACCACGAGGTTCACCAGCCCGGTCATGAACGGCATCGCCACGAAGAAGATCATGATCACGCCGTGGGCGGTGAAGATCTGATCGTAGTGATCCGGCGGGAGCACGCCCGGCGAGTTGTGCGCGAGCATGAGCTGCGTGCGCATCATGATGGCGTCGGCAAAGCCGCGCAGCAGCATGACGAGCGCCACGAGCACGTACATCACGCCGATCTTCTTGTGATCGACCGACGTGATCCACTCGTTCCACAGGTATTTCCACTTGCCGAAGTAGGTGAGCAGCGCAATGATGCCCAGCCCGCCCAGCACCATCATGCCGACCGCGCCGACGATGATCGGCTCGTGGTACGGGATGGCTTCGAGAGTCAGTTTGCCAAACAGCGTTGACATTGTCGTTTACTCCTTATGCGCGTGCGCAGCCGTGCCGGCGTGCATCGCGTGCGCGCCGGCGTTGTCCATGGCCATGGTCATCGACTGGCCGTTGCGCACCTCGGCGGCGGCGGCCGGAGCCGTCGCGGCGTCCGTGCCCGCGCCCTTCATTTCCATCTTCATGTCCATGCCCTTCATTTCCATGGCGCCGTGGTTTTCATGACCTTCATGCTGCTTGGCCATGGCGGCTGCCATCGGGGCGTGCACGATCGACTGGAACATGTTCGCGTCGACCGAGCTGTAGTACGTGACCGGCGAGTTCTCGCTCATCGGCACCAGCGAAGCGTAGGCCTCCTTGTCGAGCACCTTCTTCGACTCGCGCACCTTCTTCACCCACTGCTGGAAGTCGTTGTCGCTCATCGCCAGCGTCTTGAAGCGCATGCCCGAGAAGCCGCCGCCGCTGTAGTTCGCCGAAATCCCGTCGTACTCGCCGACGTGGTTCGCGATCAGGTGCAGCTTCGTTTCCATGCCGGCCATCGAGTAGACCTGGCTACCCAATTGCGGAATGAAGAACGAGTTCATGATCGATTCCGAGGTGATCTTGAAATTCACCGGGGTATCGACCGGAACGGCCAGCTCGTTGATCGTCGCGATGCCCTGTTCCGGGTAGATGAACAGCCACTTGTAGTTCATCGACACCACTTCGACCGTGATCGGCTTCACGTCGCTCTCCAGCGGCTTGTAGGGATCGAGCTCGTGAGTGGAGACCCAGGTGAGGCGGGCCAGAATCACGATGATGATGATCGGCACCAGCCAGACCACGACCTCGATGGCCGTCGAGTGCGACCAGTTCGGCTCGTAGCGCGCCGACTTGTTGCTCGCGCGGTACTTCCACGCAAACCACAGCGTCATCAGGATGACCGGAATCACCACGATCAGCATCAGCCACGTGGCCGTGAGGATCAGGGACTTGTTCTCCACTCCGATCTGCCCTTTCGGGTCGAGCAGCGTCATGTTGCAGCCGGCCAAAAGCAGCGGCGAACACAAGGCGAGGAGCCTAAACAATCGCGGGTTTCTGTGTTTCTTCATGTCACACGACAGGTTGAGTTGGCCAGCGAGCGGCGCAACACGGGCTTACCGGCCTGATGCAGGGTCGCAGTAGGTTGGCAAGGGTTAAGGGGACGGGAGCAGTCGTCGCGCCGGTATTGCACCGGTCGAACTACGACGACTGTGTCATCGAAAAGACGGGAACCGGGGCAGAGTGCCGCCCGCAGACCTCAAGTCACTGTCCGACTTCTTGTCTTTTACTTCCATCACGGTGCGGCATTATGCCGAAGTTTAATTAGGCCGGACATCGACCTGCGGCCGGCGCGACAATGTGTCGCGCGGCCCTCCCGCGTACGCGCGCGAGCTTTTCCAAGCAGATCGGCACCTTTTTGGCGGTAAACGCTGTGCAATGCAGCAACGCGGGAACGTTCACTGGTTTCAAAGGGTGCGACGTTGTGTCGCACCCGGATTTGCGGTGTTGCAGCGAATTCAGGCGACATGCACCAATATAGTGCAACCGCATCGTCCGTCCGGTCGGACTGGCGGTTGTGCACCGCCGGTCAGTCGAGCGACAGTCGCACGGCGAAGGCCATGAGCGCCGCCGCGAACGACCAGCGTTGTACTTTTTGCGCAAACGGGCGCGTGCGCAGCCAGTGCGCGATGCGAGCCGCACCGAAGGCGAGCGTGACGTCGAAAATGGCGCCCACGAGCAGCAGCAATACGCCGAGTTCGAGCACCTGGGTCCAGACCGCGCCCGCCTCTGCACGCACGAACTGCGGCAGCAGTACCGAACAGAACAGAAGCGCCTTGGGATTGAGCACGCTCGAGAGCACGCCGCGCCGCACGGCGTGTCCCAACGGCGGCGCCTCGCCCGAAGCCTCGGCCGGTGCCATGCCGAAGACCGGCGAACGCCAGATCTGGATCGCGATCCACGCAAGGTAGAGGGCGCCCGCAATGCGCACCGTCTCGAACAGCCACGGGGCGGCGCGCAGCAGCGCGGCCACACCGCAAGCCGAGAGTATGACGTGCCCCGCGCGCGCGAGCGCCAGCCCGAGCGCCGTGGCCAGGCCGTGCCGCACCCCTCGCGTCATGCTCGTCTGCATCACCAGCGCCATGTCCGGCCCCGGCAGGGCGTAGACCACGATCAGGGCGCCGACGAAAACCGTGAGCAACTGCAGCGAAACCATGGTGGAAGTCCCCTGTGAAGCCATGGGTAAAACATGGGTAAAAGGAGCAGACATGATCGCGCCAACCGCGTAGCGATAGATGGCGTTTTCCTCCCCAATTTCCCGCCCACGCGGCTGGTTTCAACCAAGAAAATGCGCCCAGCAAAGCAATTCCATCTCGCCCTCCCGGGCGCCGGAACCGGCCAGCCTAGGCCGCGCGGATGAGGGCAACACTTCCCCGCAGGCCCGGTTCGTGGTGGAATGCCATCTTCGCAGTTGCTTTTGTAGCGGGATACCCACAATGAACGAACTCGACGCTATCGACCGGGCGATCCTCGCCATCGTCCAGCGCGATGGCCGCATCTCCAACGCTCGCCTCGCCGAGCGCGTGTCGTTGTCCGAAACACCCTGCGCCCGACGTCTCAAGCGCCTCGAAGCCGAGGGCTACATCACCGGCTACCGGGCCGAGCTCTCGCATCGGGCGCTGGGTCTTGGCGTGATGGCATTCGTGCATGTGCGCTTCGCGGTCCACGATCGCGCGCTCTCCGAGCAATTCGAGCGCGAAGTGCAGGCGATCGATCGCATCGTGTCGTGCCACAACATCTCCGGCAGCGCCGACTATCTGCTCGGCGTGGTCGCCACCGACCTCGACGACTACGGCCTGTTCACGCGAGACGTGCTGCGCGCGCTGCCCGGCGTTTCGTCCATCGAATCGATGCTCTCGCTGCGCGAAGTCAAGCGCGACACCGGCGCACCGTTGCTCTAACGCCCCCGGGCATGGCGCGGCGCTCGTTTGCCCTTAGAATGGCGGCCTGACCCGACCTCAGGTGCCACATGCCGGACGCCACGCCTGCCGTACCTTCTCAGCCGCCTTCGTCGTCGACCACGCCTCCAGCGGCGCCGTCGCTGCCGTCTCAGCCCTCCCCTGCCAGCGACGACGCCCTAATGTTCGACCTCGCGCCGGTCTCGCTCTGGCTCGAGGACTTCAGCGGCGTGCAACAACTGTTCGACATCTGGCGCGCGCAAGGCGTGGCCGATCTGCGCGCGCATTTCAAGGCGGATCCGGCGCACGTGTCGGCGTGTTCGCAGCGCATTCGCGTCATCAAGGTCAACCGGCGCACGCTCTCGATGTTCAATGCGCCGTCGCTCGACACGCTCGTGGCCAACTTGCCGCGCGTGTTCCGCGACGACATGCTCAAGACGCACATCGAAGAGCTCTGCCAGCTCTGGGACGGCCGCACGCACTTCACCAGCAAGACCGTCAACTACACGCTCGACGGCCGTCGCCTGGACGTACTGCTCAACGGCACCGTCCTGCCCGGCCACGAAGCCACGCTCGCGCGCGTGCTGATTTCACTCGAAGACGTGACCGAGCTTGAACACGCCCGCCAGCGCGTGACCATGGGCGAGCAATACGCGCGCGGTCTGTTCGAATACTCGCCGGTGTCGCTGTGGGTGGAAGATTTCAGCGCCATCAAGATGCTGCTCGACGACGCACGCGCGCGCGGCATTACCGACTTCCGCACGTTTACCGACGTCCACCCCGAATTCGTCGAGCGCTGCATGACCGAGATTCACGTGCTCGACGTGAACCGTCATACGCTCGCGATGTTCGTCGCGCCGGACAAGGCCACGTTGCTCGCGCACCTGCCGGACGTGTTTCGCGACGACATGCGCCAGAACTTTCGCGAGCAGCTCATCGACCTTTGGGACAACAAGCTGTTCCAGCAGCGTGAGGTCATCAACTACGCGCTCGACGGCAACGAGATCAACGTCCACCTGCAGTTCGCGGTACTGCCCGGCCATGAAGCCCGCTGGGACCTGGTGCTCGTCGCGCTCACCGACATCACCGCCCGCAAGAAGGCCGAGTCGTACCTCGAATTCCTCGGCAAGCACGACGTGCTTACCAAGCTGCGCAACCGGTCGTTCTATGCGGACGAACTCAATCGGCTCGAGCGCAAGGGCCCCTATCCGGTCACCGTGATCGTGGCGGATCTGAACGGTCTGAAGGGCGTGAACGACCAGCTCGGTCACGCGGCCGGCGATGCGCTGCTGCGCCGCGCAGGCGAAGTGCTGGGCAAGGCGATCGTGGCGCCGCAGATCGCTGCGCGCATCGGCGGCGACGAGTTCGCGCTGCTGCTGCCGTCGACCGACGCCACGGGAGGCGCGGCCGTGATCGAGAGCATTCGCCAGTTGGTGGAACTCAACAACTCGTTCTACCCAGGCACGCCGCTCTCATTCTCGATGGGCATGGCCACGTGCGAAGCGGGCGAGCGGCTCGAGGCGGCCATCCAGCGCGCCGACCTGCTGATGTACGAGGAAAAACGCAATCACTACGCCGGCACGGTCAATGGGCGCCGCTCGCTCGACGCCCTGGCGCCCGGCTCCGGCGGCAGCGGCGGCGTGTAATCGCGCGCGTTGCCCAGCGGCTCGCAGATTTCGGCAAGCCAGTCGACGAACGCCCGCACGCGCGGCGAAATCCGCTTTTGTGCCGGATACGCCGCCGAGAGCCGCAGCGGCGGCGGCGGGCACGTCGGCAGCACCGGCACGAGGCGCCCTGAGGCGAGGTATGGCGCCGCAGCAAGCACCGTCGGCTGAATCAGGCCAAGCCCCTCCAGCCCCGCCGCGAGATATGCGGCTTCGTCACCGACGTGCAATTGCCCGCGCGTGCGCACACAAGTGACCTTCGCGCCGACCATCAGCGTGAGATCGCCGCAACGCGCCGGCAGCGGCGCGACGCCTTGCGCTTCGGCCTGTCGGCCGGCGCCGGGCGCCCCGGGCGTCTCCACGGGCGCCGTCAGCCACTTCACCGACGTGTGCGTGGCGAGATCGTCCGGATCCGTGGGCGTGCCGTGAAGATCGAGATAGCGGCGGCTCGCGCACGTCACCCGGGGCAAATCGCCGAGATAACGCGCAACGAGCCGCGAGTCGGGCAGCTCGCCCAGCACCACGCCGCAGTCCACGCCGTCACCGCGCCAGTCGCCGTGCGCGGGCGTGGCGTCGAGCACGATCTCCAGACCGGGATAACGCGCCTGAAAACCGGCGAGCGACGGCATGACGACCTCGCGCGCGATCACCGGCGGCAGGACCACCACGAGCCGTCCCCGCAATTGCGCCTGCGCGCCGAAAAGCCCCGATTCCACCTCCTCCACGTCGGCCAGGATCGCGACGCATCGTTCGTAGTACGCCGCGCCTTCCATCGTGAGCGCCACGCGGCGCGTCGAGCGCGTGAAGAGCGCCACGCCGAACCAGCGTTCGAGATGCTGCACCTGTGTGGTGACGGTGGCGCGCGGCATGTCGAGCGACTGCGCCGCCTTCGTGAAGCTGCCAACGTCGGCCACGCGCACGAAGGTGCGCATGGCGGTTATGCGATCGATCATGACGCCTCCTGCCCCGTGACGGGAGCGGCCACCTTGCCGCGCAATGCCAGCACTGCCGCACCGGCAGGCGCCAGCGCGAACGTTGCGAACAACCAGACCGCCGCGCGCTGCGCTTCGTCGAGCGCGCCGTCGGCCAGGCCGGCCGAATTGACGACGAGCCCCGCCAGTGCCGAGCCTAGCGCCATCGAATACAGTTGCACCGTGGTGATCGACGCCGACGCAAGGTGCGCCTCGCCGGGGCGCGCCGCTGTCATCACCCGCGTGAGCAGATGCGGCCACCCCATGCCCACGCCCACGCCCACCGCGAACAGCGCGAGGCTGATCGACGCCGCGCCGGCGGTCGTCGCGAAAAGCGCCGCCTGCGGCAGCAACCATGCCAACGTCAGCATGCCGAGCGTGACGACGACGGGACCTGCGCGCACGCGCCGCTCGGCGGCCTCGCCCTGACGCCCGGCGCTCGTCATTGACCCGACCGACCAGCCCGCTGCCATGAGCGCCGCGAGATAGCCGGCGGCAAACGGGGTCTGAGCGTGAATCGTCTGCAGGAAATAGGGAACGTAGATCTCGCTGGTCGTCGCCAGCCCGAGCAGGCTCATCGCGGCGTACAGACTGCCCAGGCGCGTGCGCAACGAATAGGCGCCGGTCGGCAACAGACGCGGCACCGCGTGCCGCACGCCGCGCTCGCGCTGTGCGAGCCACCACGCGAGCGCGAGTCCCACGACGACCCAGGCGCTCGCCATCGCGTAGGAACCGACGAGCGCACCGAGCGAGATGGCCACGGCCGAGGCGCACAACAGAATGACCTTGAACCAGGGCACCGGCTGTGTGTCGGGCGCACGCGCACCATCGTTGCCCGCCATGGCGCCTGCGCGCCCCGGCCGCACCTGCGCGCGGACGATCAGGCCGAGGCCGAAGACCACCGGCAGCAGCGACCAGAAGGCCCACCGCCAATGACCGAACTGCGCAAATATGCCGCCGAGCGCCGGTCCGCACAACGTGGCCACGCCCCACATTCCCGAGACCAGTCCCATCGCACGAGACCATAGCGGCGGCGCGAACACGATGCGAATCAGTGCGTAACTGAGCGCGAGAAGAACGCCGCCGCCAAAGCCTTGCAGCGTGCGACCGGCGAGCATCCACGGCATGTCGGGCGCGGCCGCGCAGACGATCGTGCCCGCACTGAAACCGAGCAGCGCGACAAGATACGCCGCTCGCGGGCCGAGCGCCGCGAGCGTCTTCGAGGCGAGCACCGAGCCCAGAATCGAGGCGACGACAAAGAGCGTGGTATTCCACGAATACAGATCCAGCCCGCCGATGTCCTTCACGATGGACGGCAACACCGTCGTTGCCACGTACACGTTCGTCGCATGCAGTGCGACGCCCCCCGCCAGCGCCAGCGACCGCCAGCCGTTGCTACCGCTCAACAAATCGCGCCAGCCGGGCGTCATGGCATTCGTCGTGCTCGTCGTCATGGATGGACAGCCGCACATGGGCGGACTAATATGCAAGGAAGTTCTTGGATATTACATGCCTCACAATGAATTACCCAAATACCCCCTTGGATAATAGGGCGACGGCGCCGGGCGCCGGGCACGAGCGCGTGCTGCACTGGCTCAAGACACAGGGGCCGGCGTCGACGGCGGAAGTCGCCTCGGGGCTGGGCATTACAGCCGAAGCCGCGCGCCAGCAGGTGCAAAAGCTCGTGGCCGAAGGCCTGCTCGTGGGCGAGACGATGCCCGCGCGCGGGGCTGGCCGTCCCCGTCAGGCCTGGACGCTGACCGAGGCCGGCCACGGTCGCTTTCCGGACGCGCATCCGCAGTTGACCATCCAGCTGATCGGCTCGATTCGCCAGTTGTTCGGCGAAGACGGTCTCGAGCGTCTGATCACGCAGCGCGCGGCCGACACGCGTGTGCATTACAAGCAGGCCATCGACGGCTTGCCGAGCCTGTCGGCGCGAGTGCAGAAACTTGCGGAGATCCGGTCGTCGGAAGGGTATATGGCGCGTGTGGAGCGCGACGGCGACGACTGGCTGCTGATCGAAGACCATTGCCCGATCTGCGCGGCGGCGAAGACGTGTCAGGGTTTTTGCCGCACCGAGTTGGAACTGTTCCAGGAGTTGATCGGCGAGCGCGGCACCGTCTCGCGCGAGACGCACATCCTTGCAGGCGGGCAACGCTGCACGTACCGTGTGAGTCCGTGTTGAGACGCGCCGTCGCGAATCGCGCCGCAGGCGGCAGCGTCGCTTCGTCTTATCTCGGCTGGAATGCGATCAGGCTCATGCCCGCCAGCGCGACCAACACTCCCGCCACGTCCCACGACGTTGGACGCAGCCCGTCGACGAGCCACAGCCACACGATCGCCACGCCGATGTAGACGCCGCCGTAAGCCGCATAGACTCGCCCGGCGGCAGACGGGTGCAGCGTGAGCAGCCAGGCGAACAGCGCGAGCGAAAGCGCGCCGGGCACCAGCAGCCAGACGCTGCGTCCCTGCTTGAGCCAGAGCCACGGCAGATAGCAGCCGACGATTTCGGCCACGGCCGTCGCGACATAAAGCAAAAAGGTTTTCATGATGCGATTATGCCGGGCGCCGACGCGAGACGTCACCACGGCGCACGGGCCGCCCCGCCGATGACCTACAATGCCGCCTTCACCGGAGAAGCTCATGGAATCGTTGGAATCGCGTGTCGTCGAACTCGAAATCAAGGTGGCGTTTCAGGAAGACCTGCTCGAGACGCTCAACGAAATCGTCACCCGTCAGGAACAGCAGATCGACCTGCTCCAGAAGCAGTTCAAGGCGCTTTATCAGCAGATGCAGTCGCAAGGCCAGGGCGGTGGCAACGACGGCAATCCGCGCCATGAAATCCCGCCGCATTATTGAGTCGGCGGCGCGGGTCCCCTCAGCGGGGCGTCCGGGTCGCCGCCCCGCATGGACCCTCCCCACGCCCCACGTCCCCCACGGCTCCCCGGCGCCGCCATCGGCAAGTCCGGTCCGGGCAGAACGAATCCACGCCGTGCGAGTCACATCTGCATCGACGATTCAGGCACGGCGTCCCCGTGCCGTCTGCCGGACATTCGCCACATGATCTCTCCCCGCTCGCCTTTCGGCTCCGCTTTCAGTGCTGGTCTCGGTTCCGCCTTCAACTCGCCGTTCAGCTCGCCGCGCTCGCGCCGCAGCGCACCGGACGATTTTCACGTCACTCGCGTCACCCGCCGTGACACGCTGCGCATGGCCGCTGCCGGTCTGCTCGCCCTTGTTCCACTCGTGCGCCCGGCGCGCGCCGCCTACAACATCTGGACGGGCGAGTACACCATGACGCGCAAGGAAATCGAGGCTGCCGTCGGCAAACGCTTTCCAACCACGCTCAACTACGGCCAACTGCTGAGCGTGGAGCTCACGAATCCGCAGATCGGCTTCAATCCGCAGGCCAATCGCATCAACACGCAAGTCGACGCGCAATTGCAGAACGTGCTTTTGCAGGGCCAGCCGCTCAAGGGTGTGCTCGCGATCTCCAGCGCGTTGAAGTACGACCCGCTCCGACGCGCCGTGCTGCTCGACAACCCCAGCGTCGAGCGCGTGGACGTGAACGGCATGCCGCCCGCCTACGGTCAGCAGTTGACGGCCATTGGCGGCACGGTGGCACAGCAGGTGCTCAACCAGTATCCGATCTACACCTTCAAACCGGAGCAATTGCGCTACGGCGGCCGCGAGGTGGAGCCGGGCGCAATCACCGTGCTGCCTGATGGCATCAAGGTGGAAGTGAGGACGAAGTAACGGATGATGGGCGCCAACCGACGGCCAATGTCGATGAATGCCGATGAATGGTGATGAAGCGCATCGAAAAAGCGCGTGACCGCAAGACTGCCCCAGGCGTCTTCGCGCGACGCGTTGCGATGTTCCGCAACGAAAAAGGGCGACCCGCGGGTCGCCCTTGTCACGACCGGCGCAAGCCGGTCGCCATGACGTGGTGCGATGCCGGCCGCGCTCAGACCACCGTCAGCGTCACGTCGATATTGCCGCGCGTGGCGTTCGAGTACGGGCACACGACGTGGGCCTTTTGCACGAGCGCCTCGACAGTGGCGCGATCGACGCCCGGCACGCTGATCTTCAGCTCGGCCTGGATGCCAAAGCCCGTCGGGATCTGGCCGATGCCCACGCTGCCGTCGATCTTCGTGTCGGCCGGCAACGTAATCTTTTCCTTGCCGGCGACGAACTTCAGCGCACCGAGAAAGCAGGCCGAATAGCCGGCGGCGAACAGTTGTTCCGGGTTGGTGCCGCCCACACCCGGGCCGCCCATTTCCTTGGGCACCACCAGCTTGACGTCGAGCACGCCGTCGGACGAGACGGCACGGCCATCACGGCCTCCGGTGGCGGTGGCATGAGCGGTGTACAGCACTTTTTCGATCGACATGACGAACTCCTGGTAAGTAGACGAATTTCACTTCCAAACTTCGACCGCAGCAGCCGGATACGCCCTCGCGGCGCCTTGCCAACTCCACGATCCAACCGACATGCGCGCATCCGTTATCTGACCAGACGCCCGATACGCGCGTGTGTTCCCGAGTCGACGTTGCCCGCGCTCACCGCACGCGCGGCGATATTCGCGCTGCGTGCGTGCCGGCCCGGCGCCGTCGACGATCTTAATGCACCCGCCGCAACCTCACGGTGAATGCTTCTGGCCACCTCGTCCCGTTTCCTGCAACTCGATTATCATCTATCTATTGATAGATAGATGATAACGCCCAAATAAATGGGAGACACAGCCCCCGGGACATCGAACCTGCCGGCTCCTCCGAACCTTCCGAGCCTCCCTCCCTGCGCGCCGGCCCGCACGTGGCGGTGTACGACAGGGCGCCCTACGCCCGGCCGCACACCGAAGCGACTACGTCCTCCAGCCGCGACGGCGCCCGGAACAGCCGCGAGGCCATCACGCTGCCCTGGAACCCCGCGAACAGCGCACGGGCGGTGGCATCGGGCGACGACGTCAGCACCAGCGATCCATCGGCCACGCCTTGCGTGAGCACGTCAGCCAACCACGCCTCGTGCTTCGCGAAGAACTCCTGCACGGCGCGGCGTACCGTCTCGGGCAGCGTCTCGATATCGGCGGCGAGCATGCCGCACAGACAAATACGATGTCCGTCCGCCGCGATCCGGCCGAAGCCCTGCGCGTACTGCGCGAGTTTCCGCGCGGGAGACAGCGTCTCGCCGATGCCGCCCACCCCCTCGTCGATTGCCGCGTCGTAAGCCCGGATCGCCTCGAGCACCAGGTCTTCCTTTGCCGGGAAGTAGTAGTGAATGCTCGACGTCTTCACTCCGACCCGCTCGGCCAGATCCCGATAACTGAAGCCGTTGTAGCCTCGCGTCATCAGAAACGTCTGCGCGTGATCGAGCAGTTGATCCCGGACGGTCGATACGGCTTGCGATGTCGTTTTGCGATTCATGGAGCGAAGTTTATCTATCAGTAGATAGATAAACAAGTGCTTTTCTCGCCCTCACCGATTGATTTTTTCGATGAGGGCAATAGCCGGGCGCTCGGTGTCTGGCAGGGCCGCCCTCCGTCAGAAGTCGATCTTCGCGTTCAGGCTGACCATGCGCGGGTCGGCTGCCTTGATGTAGTTGTCGTACTGATACTCCCAATACTTGCGATTGGTCAGGTTGGTGACGGCCGCACGCAGCGTGACATCCTTGCCCGAGACGCGTGTGCGATAGGTCGCGCCGAGGTTGATCAGCGTGTAGCCCGACACGGTGAGCGAGTTCTGCGGGTTGAGCGCCGTGCGACCGTTGTAGCGAATGTCGCCGCCGACCGAAAGACCCGGTACGTAAGGAATCTTGTACTCGACGTTGCCCGCGAGCACGAAACGCGGCGCGCCGCCCACGCGATTGCCGTCGAAGCCATTCGTTCGGGCGTACCAGCTGTCGAGCGCCATCGCGCTTGCGCCGACCGTCCACAGCGGGCCGAGCTTCACCGAGCCGGCCAGTTCGATCCCCTGGTAAATCGACTGGCCGTCAGACACGCGCGCGTTGGCGCTGTTCGTGTAGACGGCGCCGCGCTCGATGCGAAAGAGCGCCGCGGTCGTGCTCCAGTTGGCCTGCTCCGTCTTCACGCCGAGCTCGTACTGACGGCTCTTGAAGGGATTGAGCACGGCGCCGGCGTTCGCGTAGGTCGAACCGACCACTTCACCGGCCTCCAGCGCTTCCACATAGCTCGCATAGGCGGTGGTGTTCGCCGCGAGCTTGTACATGACGGCGAGCGTCGGTGTGAATACACCGTTCTTCGAGTAGGTCGAGAGCCCTTGCGCGTTGGTCTGGTCGTAGTTCGTGAAACGCACGCCGCCCAGCACCGACCAGCGGTCCGTGAGTTGCACCGTATCCGCGGCGAAGACCGAGCGCTGCTCGATCGCGCTCGAGCGTTGCGCCTTGAGCGTGGAGCCGTCGCCATAGAACTGGTACGACGCGCCCTGGTACAGATTGCCGGAGTACGTCGAGAAAATGTTGTCCGGATTCGGCGTCAACGGGCTGTACAGATACTGATAGTCGTTCGTCTGGTATTGCGACGCGTAGCCGAACGTTAGTTGGTGCGTGAACGGCCCGGTGCGGACCTTGCCTTCTGCGGTGACCTGCCACGCGTGGAACGTGTTGATTTCGTCGCCCAGATCATTCAGGCCGCGGTAGTCGCCCGCGCCGTTGAGCAGATACAGCGTGGCTTCGTTGCGGTCGCGCGTCGACTTGTTGTAGGCGAAGTTCGCCGAAACCTTCCAGTCCGGATTGATCTGGTAATGCAGGCCCGTGTTGTAGAACTGCGTGATGGTGTTCAGGTGCGTTGCCTGCGTTTGCAGATTCGCATTCGCAATGTTGATCGGGCCCGGCAGCTGGTTGCCGCTGAAATATGCCGTGGAGAGCGAGGGCGACGTGCCCGTGGCGCGGCGATCCTGATACATCGCGTTGAAGTCCCATGTCAGATCCGGCGTGATGCGCGCGTCGAGTGCGAGCGAGACGGTGTCGCGGTTCAGGTTGCCGTCGGTGTATGTGCGGCCTTCCTCGTGCGTATAGTTCAGACGCGCGCCGAACATGTCGTTCGGGCCGGCGCGGCCGCCCAGATCGACGTGCTCGCGCCAGATGCCTTCCGAATGAAAGCCGACGTCCACGCTGGCGATGCGCTCGTCCGTCGGTTTCTTCGTCACGTAGTTCACCACGCCGCCCGGCGCGACGAAGCCGTACATGAAGCCGGTAAGCCCCTTGAGCAACTCGACGCGATCGAACTGCTCGTAGGGCATCGTCACGCCATAGGTCATCACCGGCATGCCGTCGAGCTTGAAGCCGTACTGCCAGTCGATGGGCATGCCGCGCACGTAGATGTAGCCGGCCCACGCGTCGAATGCGTTACTGCCGTCGGTCACGGACGCATCCGTCGAGAACACGTCGCCTAGCTTGGCCGGCTGCCGCTGTTCAAGCTGTTCCTGGCTCACCACGGTGGTGGAGAACGGCGTATCGAGCTGGCTGCGCGAGCCGAGCGCCCCGGACTGGACGGATTGCCTGAGGTTCTGCGGCGTCTCGCGCAGTACCGTGCTGGTGACGGTGGTCGCGCTGAGTTCGGCCTGCGCACCCGCGCCCGTACCGGCGCCGGCGCCAGCGCTGGCGCCGGCGGCAGCCTCGGCGCCGGCATTACCGCTGGCGCCGCTTGCCGTCGACTGCGCGAGAGCCGGGGCGGCGGCGAAGACGAGCCACGCGGCCAGGGCCAGCGGCGCGACGGTGCTGCGGGGCTTGACGGCGTCGCGCGCGACGAGGCGACCGTTCGCACGCGGCGTGCGAGAGGCGTGAGCGAAAGACATTGCTTGAATTCCCGTGTAATGACGAATTTTTTATTAATGAGAATCGTTAACGTTCTCATTTAGATTTTCGGGATATTAGCAAACCTCGGCGCGGCGTCAACAACTGTTGTCACGCGAGAGCGTCGACAACACCGAAATACAACATTTCCGATCCTTACCGGCGCTCGGTGCCGTCGCCCCCGCTCACACCCCGGGCGGCGCCGCCCGTCTCGGCGTGCTCACCAGCGCCGACATCACGTCGCGCATCCAGGCGTTGGCCGGATCGTTGTGAAAGCGCGAATGCCAGTGCAGGTGCAGGTCGTAGGCGGGGACGTTGAACGGCAACGGCACGAGTCTCACGCGGGCGAAGTCGGCAAACCGCCGGCCGACCGACAGCGGCACCGTCGCGATCATGTTCGAATCCGCAACGATGAACGGCACGCCCATGTAGCGCGGCAACGACAATCGCACGTTGCGGTGCACGCCGAGCCGCTCCAGCGTCTTTTCGAACTGGTCCGCGCGACGCCCTTCGGGGCGCACGGCCACATGATCGGCGGCTTCGTATTGCTCCTTGGTCATCGTCTGCCCGATGTGCGGATGATCGATGCGCATCACGCACACGAACGAGTGCTGATACAGCAGCTTCTGCCGAATGGACGCGCTCTCCAGATCGGGAAACACCCCCACCGCGAGGGCGATGTCGCCTTGCGTGAGCCCCGCCTCGAGTTCCTGCGGCGTGGGTGCCACCGTCTTGATCTTCACATGCGGCGCCACGCCGTCCAGATGCTTCAGCAAGCGCGGCAGGAACACCATCTCGCCGATGTCCGACATGCACATCACGAACGTTTCGCGCGACGACGCGGGATGAAACGTCGGGCGCGGAAGGATCTCGTCCTGGATCAGATACAGCATGCGCGTGACCGGCTCGGCCAGTTCCTGCGCCCGAGCGGTGGGCTCCATGCCGCGCGCGGAGCGCACGAAGAGCGGGTCGTCGAACATCGCGCGCAGTTTCGAGAGCGCAAAACTCATGGCCGGCTGGCTCAAGCCGAGCACGATGCCCGCCTGCGTCACGCTGCGCGTGCGCATCATCGCGTCGAAAGCCTTGAGCAGGTTCAGGTCAACCTGGTGAATATCCATATTTTGGATTTACCAAATAAATCGGATCGAATTGACGGATTATATTCGGCTACCTAGCATGGGTCACCGTCTTCGAGAAGCACCGAAGAGTGCGTCCGGGACGGCGTTTTTCACCGAAAAAACGTTGGAGTGAGACACCATGCCTCGTCGCTTGCGAAGCAATTTCCCCCGTGGTTCCTATCTGTGGGCGGTGCGCGCTGCCCAATGGCGTGCGCTGGGCATCGCCGAAGAAGATCTCGAAAAGCCGAAGATCGCCATCGTCAATTCGTCGTCCGAGCTTGCGAGCTGCTTCAGCCATCTGGACGGCGTCGCTGCCGCGCTCAAGGAGGCCATTCGCGCCGCCGGTGCCCTGCCCTTCGAAATCCGCACGGCCGCACCGAGCGACTTCATTACCGGCGCGGGTGCGCGCGGCGCCTATATCCTGTCGGCCCGCGACCTCGTCACCAACGACATCGAAGTCGCCGTCGAAGGCGCCCTGCTCGACGGCATGGTCTGCCTGGCCTCGTGCGACAAGACCGTGCCCGGACAACTGATGGCCGCCGCGCGGCTCGACATCCCGAGTCTCATCGTCGCCTGCGGCTATCAGGCGAGCGGCGAATATCGCGGCAAGCACGTCGATATCGAAGACGTGTTCGTCGGCGCCATGCACGTGGTGACGGGTGATCTGCCGGTGGAAGAACTCGTCGGCATGAGCCGCCATGCCATCCGCGGCCCCGGCGTGTGCTCGGGCCTCGGCACGGCCAACTCGATGCATCTCGTGAGCGAAGCCCTGGGCATGGCGCTGCCGGGCAGCACGCCCGTCGCGGCCAACAGCGAGCGGATGTTCGCGACGGTGCGCGACGCCGGCAAGCGCATCGTGGAGATGGTCGAGGCCGATCTCACGCCGCGCAAGATCCTCACGCCGCAGGCGTTCGCCAACGCCGCCATGGCGGTGCTCGCCGTGGGCGGGTCGATCAACAGCGTCAAGCACCTGCAGGCCGTGGCCACCGAGGCGCAGTGCGACGTCGACGTCTACCACCTGTTCGAATCGCTGGCCGACCGGATCCCGGTGCTCACGGGCATTCGCCCCGTCGGCGAGGACACCATCGAGGCGTTCGACGCCGCCGGTGGAGCGCGCGCCGTGCTGCGCCGTCTGCTGCCGTGGCTGCACGGCGATGCGCTCACCGTCAGCGGCGCCACGATGGCGCAAAACGTGCAGGACGCTCCCATCCACGACGACGACGTGATCCGGCCCGTCGAGCGTCCGTTCGCATCGCGCCCCGCCATCGTGCTGCTGCGCGGCAACCTCGCCCCCGAGGCGGGCATCGTGAAATTCGGCATCTCGCCCGACAAGGCGCGCCGCTTCGAAGGCGCGGCGCTGTGCTTCGATACGTCGGACGCCGCGATCGAGGCGCTGCGCCGCGGCGACATTCGTCCCGGCCACGTGGTCGTCATGCGCGGCGCCGGCGTGTGCGGCGGGCCGGCCATGGGCGGCGGGGCGTCGCGCGTGGTGTTCGCCATCGACGGTGCAGGGCTGAGCGAATCGGTCGCGCTGCTCACGGACGGCCACCTCTCCGGGCTCGTGTGCAAGGGACTCGTAGTCGCGGAAATCGCACCCGAAGCGGCCACGGGCGGGCCGCTCGCGCTGGTGCGCGACGGCGACACCATCGTCATCGATCTCGACACGCGCCGCTGCGACGCGCTGCTCGACGACGCCCAATGGGCCGAACGCCGCCAACAGTGGCGCGCGCCGGCGTGCAGCACCGCGCGCGGCTGGCTGAAACTCTATCGCGAGAACGTGTCGCCGATGCCGCAGGGCGCCGTGCTGAGCGGGCGCAACGGCCACGGAGAGCGCGCATGAGCGCCCCCGCCACGGTCGACGTCGATCAGGTCGTCGAGACACAAAAGGTCGGCAGCTTCTCGATCCGCATCATCGTGCTGATGGGATTGATGATGCTCACCGAGGGCTACGATCTCGGCGCCCTGTCGTTTGCCGCGCCTGCCATCGGGCGCGCCTGGGGCATCGATCGCGGGGCGCTGGGCCCGGCGTTCGGTGCGTTCGTCTTCGGCACGATGCTCGGCGCCTTCGTGCTGGGCTATCTGGGCGACGTCATCGGGCGCAAGCGCGCGATCCTCGTCGGCTCGAGCATCCTCGCCGCGCTCACGCTGGCCGTGGTATTCGCGAGCGACCTGCGCACGCTGCTCGTGCTGCGCTTGCTTGCCGGCATCGGCATTGGCGGCGTCGTGCCCAACGCCATCGCCTACATGACGGAATTCGCGCCGCGCCGGCTGCGCGCGACATGGGTCACGCTGATGTACACCGGATACAGCGTGGGCACCGGCCTGGGCGGCGTGGTGGCCGCGTGGATGATCCCGCGCTTCGGCTGGCAGGCGATCTTCGTGATCGGCGGCGTGGGGCCCTTGCTGGCGGCCGTCATGCTCGCGCTCTGGGTGCCCGAGTCGATCCGCTTTCTCGCGCTCAAGCGGCGGCGCACGCACGAGATCGCGCGCGTGGCCGCGCAGCTTCACCCCGGCAAGGTCTTCAACGCGCAGATGCAATACGTGGTGAGCAGCGAGGCGACGGGCGCACAGCACGCTCGCCTGCGGCAATTGCTCGCCGGCCGGCTGCGGCGCGTCACGCCCCTGTTGTGGGCCGTCTATGTCGCGAACTCGATGGCGCTGTTCTTCCTCGTCAGCTGGCTCCCCATGCTCATCGAAGCCATCGGCGTGCCACCCGCGCGCGCGGCGCTCGTCTCCAGCGCTTTCTCGGTGGGCGGCACGATCGGCGGATTGGCGCTGATGCGATTCGTCGATACACGCGGCGCGCTGATCGTCGCGGTGCTGCCGCTGATCGGCTGCCCGCTCGTGGCCGCGCTCGGTTCGGGCATTGCGCAAAGCGCGTTGATCGCGGCTGTCTTCATGATCGGCTTTTGCGTGGTCGGCGCGCAGTTCGGCCTGAATGCCGTGGCCGCCATGGTGTACCCGACGGCGTTGCGCGCCAAGGGGGTCGGCGTGGCGGTCGGTATCCAGAAGATCGGCGCCATTGCGGGGCCGGTCATCGGCGGCGCCCTGCTCTCGCTTCACTGGCCGGTGAGCGCCCTGTTCTACTTCGGCGCGGTGCCGGTCGGACTCGTGGCGATCTTCGCCTTCGCGCTCGGCATGCTTCATCGCCACGACGGCGGCGCGCCGCCAGATCCCGCGCCGCATCGCGCAAGGTCGGCGTGAGCGCCCCAACACACAACATTCCACAGGAGACAACATGCTTCAGGTCACTGCGATGCGTGCTTCGACGGCCAATGCCGCCCCCACGCCGCCCGACTTCGTGGGCCTCGTGCACGACTTCGATACCGCGGCGCCCGTCGACGCCGAGACCGCGCGCGCCATCGACGACGCCATGACGCACTACGGCGTACTCGTGTTTCGCGCACAATCGCTCACGCCGCAGCAGCAGCTCGATTTCGCCAGCGCGCTCGGCCCGCTCGACGTCGGCTTCAAGCGCGTGGCCAAGCCGCACAACCGCCTCGGCCACGACACGCTCGCCGACATCTCCAATCTCGACGAAAGCGGCGCGATCGTCGGTCGCGAGCATCGTCGCATCGTCGGCAACATCGCCAACCAGCTGTGGCACAGCGACAGCTCGTTCCAGCGCCCCTCGGCGCGCTACTCGATGCTCTACGCCGTCGTGGTGCCACCGGCGGGCGGACAGACCGAGTTTGCCGACATGCGCGCCGCGTTCGAAGCGCTGCCGGCCGATCAGCAGGCGTGGCTGCGCGAACTGAAGGCCGAGCACGACGCCCTGCACTCGCGCTTCCTTCTCGGCGACACCGAGTACGACGCCGCGCAGCGCGCCGCGATTGCGCCCACGGTCTGGCCGCTCGTGCGCCAGCACCCGGGGGGCCGATCGTCGCTGTTCATCGGCGCCCACGCGAGCCGCATTCTGGGCATGACGATTGCCGAAGGCCGCGTGCTGCTGCTCGACCTGCTCGAACACGCCACGCAACCGGCGTTCGTCTATCGGCATACGTGGCAGCCGGGCGATCTGGTCATGTGGGACAACCGCTGCACGCTGCATCGTGGCCGGCGCTTCGACTTCTCGCAGCGCCGCGAGCTGCGACGCGCCACGACGCTCGACGCCTGAGGCGAACCGATGCGCTCGCGCCTGCGGCGGCCGACGCCCCGAAGCTGCGGCGCCCCCACTCTCACCAAGGAGCTTTCCCCATGCAACTGACCCCCGACGAGCAGGCCATGCTCGACGGCGCCCAGGGCCCCGCCGTACAGAAGGCCATGGACCTGCTGGTGCGCTATGGCGAGGCGCTCGGCGCCGAACGCCTCGTCGACACCAACAACGTGTGCGGCACGCTCGGCGCGACCACGCCGTTCCTGCGCGAGTACGGCACGCGCGGCGGCGCGCTCGATCTCGATGCCGTGTTCTCCGAATTCAACCTCGACAGCGCCGAAGTCGTGCCCGTGCCCCCGATGAAGGCATACAGCAGCCACCTGCAGCAGGGCTTCGACCCCGAGCATGCCGAGCGGCAAGGCATTGCGCCGGAGGTGGTCACGCTGTACCGCGCCGGCGAAGCATACGCCGGGCGTCTCGGCGTGCAGCCGCTGCACACGTGCGCGCCGTACCAGGTGGGCAACGTGCCGGTGCGCGGCGAGCACTGCGCATGGATGGAGTCCTCGGCGGTGGTGTACATCAACGCCGTGCTCGGCGCGCGCAGCAATGCCGAGGGCCGCGAGAGCGCGGGCGCCGCCATGGTCACCGGCAAGATTCCGTACTGGGGCCTGCATCTCGCGCAGAACCGTTACGGGACCGATCTCGTGCAGGTCGAGGTGCCGATCGACAACGTCTTCGAATGGGGGCTGCTCGGCTACTACGTCGGCGAAGTCGTCTCGGAAGGCATTCCCGTGATGCAGGGCATTCGCGGCCCGGCCAACCTGCCGCGCCTGAAGCACTTCGGTGCGGCGGCCGCGTCCTCTGGCGGCGTCGAGATGTATCACATCGTGGGCATGACGCCCGAAGCGCGCACGCTCGACGAAGCGTTCGGCCCGCGCAGGCCGCGCCAGACGCTGCGCTACGGCGCCGCCGAGCGACGGCTCGCCTACGAGCGCGTGAACACCACCGCGCGCGATCGCGACATCGATTTCGTGATGCTCGGCTGCCCGCACTACTCCATCGAACAGATCTGGGAAGTCTGCCAGCTGCTCGAAGGCCAGAAGGTGCACGAAAACACCGAGCTGTGGATCTTCACGCCGCGCGCCACGCGGCAACTGGCCGATCAGGCCGGCTACACGCGGATCATCGAAGCGGCCGGTGCGCATCTGATGAGCGACACCTGCTCCGCGCTCGGCCGCGTCGTGCCCCGCGGCACGCGTGTGGCCGCCGTCGATTCGGCCAAGCAGGCGCACTACCTGCCGGCCATCATGAACATCCAGGCGTGGTGCGGCACCACGGCCGAGTGCATTTCGGCCGCCGTCAGCGGTCGCTGGACGGGAGCGCTGGCATGAGCACCACGACACCAACGACACGGCAGGACGCTGGCCAGGCGCCCGGCGCGCACGAGACGCGGACCTTCTTGCTGCATGGCCGGCGCGTGGTCGGCGGACGCGCCGAAGGCGAGGCGCTCGTCACGCGCGATCGCATCTCGGGCTGGGGCGGCATCGATCCGCGCACCGGCACGGTGATCGAGACGCGCCACGAGCTTCGCGGCGTGAGTTTCGCCGGCAAGGTGCTCGTCTTCCCCGGGGCGAAAGGCTCGTCGGGATGGTCGAGCCAGTTCCACATCGCCCGGCTGGCCGGCGCCGCGCCCGTTGCCATGCTGTTCAACGAGATGACGACCAAGATGGCGCTCGGCGCCGTCGTCACGCACGCGCCGGCGCTGACGGACTTCGACCGCGATCCGCTCTCGCTCATCCGGACGGGCGACTGGGTGGTCGTCGACGCCGATCGCGGCGTGGTCGAAGTGACCCGGCGCGTCGCGCCCCTTCCCTGAACCGGCTTTTACTGGAGACGCCATTGGACACCCAATTGGACACCCATATTCGCGTGGTACGCCGCGCGCCCCATCCCCCTGCCTGGCACGTCGACGCCGACATCTGCATCGTCGGCGCCGGCATCTCGGGCACCTCGGCCGCGCTCGAGGCGGCCGCGCTCGGCCGCAAGGTCGTGCTCGTCGACAGCCTGCCCGCCCTGGGCGGCCAGGCCGTCAACTCGATCATCGGCACGTTCTGCGGCCTGTTCTCGAACGGCCCCGGGCGCTTTCAGGTCACGCACGGGATTGCCGACGGCATTTTGCGCGACCTCGGTGCGCAAGGCGCGCTGCACTACAAGGAAGGCCCGCTCACGACCGTGGTGCTGTACGACGAAGTCGCGCTCTCGCGCTGGATCGAGCGCAAGATTCTCGAAGCGGGCGTCACGGTGATCCTGGGCGCAGTCATCGGCCACGTCGCCCGGGAAGGCCGCCGCGTGCAACGCGTGACGCTCGCCACGCGCTACGGCGACGTACACGTGGACGCCAGGGGCTTCATCGACGCGAGCGGCGACGCCGCCCTTGCCTGGAACGCGGGCCTGTCATGCCGCGAGCCGGCAACGCCGGTGCACGGCACGCAGATGGTCGTGCTCGAAGGGCTCGACGAGACGCACGCGCCGACGCCGGCCGAATTCAAGGAGCGCGTGGCGAGCCGCGCGAACGCCTACGGACTCGAGCGCAAGGACGGGCTCGTGTTCTATTTCCGCGGCCGCAACATCGGCATCGCCAACATGACGCACATCGAGACGCCGCTCGAGCCGGTGGCCGCCTCGCATACGGCGCTCGTGGGACGCGATCAGGCGGACCGCGCCTTCGAGTTCCTCAAGGCGGAATATCCCGACGTCTACCGCAACGCGCGCATTCGCAGCTACGGGCTGCCCGGCATCCGGCAAACGCGCTGGATCGTCGGCACGCACACTCTGAGCTCGGACGAAGTGATCGCCGCCACGCAGTTCCCCGACGCGGTCGCGCGCACGTCGTGGCCGATCGAGCTGCACGACCGTCCGGAAGGTTATGTCTGGCAGCCCTTCGGCGACGACCACCTGCACACCGTGCCGCTGGGCAGTCTGCTCGCGGCGGACGCCGACAACGTGGTCGCCGCGGGCCGCTGCATCGATGCCGACGCCAGCGCGCTGTCGAGCGTGCGCGTGATGGGGCCGTGTATCGCGATGGGCGCGGCGGCGGCGCATGCGCTCGATCTGGCCGACACCGGCAGCGTCCACGAGATCGACCGCGCGGAGTTGCGCCGCCGTATCGCGGACAACGTCGATCGGATCGACCCGCCGCATCTGTCATGAGACGTGGCGCGCCTCGCGGCAAGGCGCCGTGCGGCGCCGGACGCGACGCGGCATGGCGCGAGGCGGGCCGAAGCGAGGTGACGACGTAGTGAAACTTGCCGGGAAGGCGCGCATATACGTGCGGCCTCCCGGGTTCCTGAAGCCGGCGCTTACGGGCGACCCGGCATATGGAGGAGACATGGCAACGCTGCAATCGATGGATATCTCGCGTCTCATCGACGCGCAAAAGCCCGGGCGCTTCGCATTTCTGACCATCTTCTGCGCCTGGATTCTGATGCTCACCGACGGCTACGAACTCACCGCGCTCGCCTACGCGGCGCCCTCGCTGGTGCGCGACTGGCAGATTCCGCGCGCCGCACTGGGCCCCGCGTTCGGCATCAACGTGTTCGGGATCATGGTCGGCTCGATCCTGTTCGGCATTCTCGGCGACCGCTACGGACGCAAGCGAGCGCTGCTGTGGGGCGCGCTCTGGTACGGTGTGCTCACGCTCGCGACGGTCGGCGCGAGCACCATCGACCATCTGCTGATCCTGCGCTTTCTGGCCGGCGTCGGCATCGGCGGCGCGGTGCCCAACGCTTTCGTACTGATCTCCGAGTTCGCGCCGAAGCGCCTGCGCGCCACATGGGTCACGCTCATGTTCACCGGCTATACGCTCGGCGCGAGCCTGGGCGGCGCGGTCGCGGCCATGCTCGTCGGTCCATACGGATGGCAGGCGATCTTTCTCATTGGCGGCATCGCGCCGATCGCCGTGGCCGCCGTGCTCGCCGTGGTGATGCCCGAGTCGCTGCGCTTTCTCGTGCTCAAGGGCTGGCGTCCCGCCGAAGTCGTGCGGCTCGTGCGCAGGATCGATCCGGCGGCCAACGTCGACACGTCCACGCGCTTTTACGTTGGCGACGAGCCCGCGCCCACGCCGTTTCGCTGGGCCATGCTCTTCGAGGGGCGCCTGCGCACGCTCACACCGGTGCTGTGGCTCGCCTACATCGCCAATTCGATGGCGCTCTTCGCACTGCAGAACTGGCTGCCGCTGCTCGTCGAAGCCGTGGGCGTGCCCGCCAGACAGGCCGCGCTGGTCTCGGCGATGTTCTCGATCGGCGGCACGGCCGGCGGGCTCGCGTTGATGCGCTTCATCGACCGTTACGGCGCGCGCATGATCGTGTTCCTGCCGCTCGTGGGCTGCCCGCTCGTCGCGCTGCTCGGCAGCGGCATGCCGGCAATGCTGCTAAGCGCCGTGGTGTTCCTCGTCGGGTTCTGCGTGGCCGGCACGCAGTCGGGGCTGAACGCCGTGGCGCCGACCGTCTATCCGAGCGCGATTCGCGGCAAAGGCACGGGCACGGCCATCGGCGTGGCCAAGATCGGCTCGATCTCGGGACCGATGATCGGCGGCCTGCTGCTCTCGCTCTCGCTACCGGTCTCCACGCTGTTCGTGGCGGCGGCCGTACCGGTTGCCGTCGTCGTGCTGCTCGCGCTGGTGCTCGGGCGCACGACGCGCCATGCCGGTGCCGACGGCGCTCCGGCTGCGTCGGCAGCTTCGGCCGCAGCCAAGAGCTGAGACGCCGGCGCCCCGGCCGGGCGATGCGGTTTCGCACGAGCGCGGCGCGCCGCCGCACGCGGCCCCCCATTCATTACAAGACATCTACAGGAGACAACATGATCCAACGCCCTGCGCGCGTGGGACGGCCCTTCTCGTGCCCGCCCGATCGCCACACCGAGTTCGCCGGCCCGGTCCGGGCCGCCTGCACGCCACGTTCGCGTCGCATGGCGCGCACGCCGGCGCGCCTCGCCGCCCTGGGGCTCGCTGCCGCCGGCCTCGGGCTGAGCCCGTTGCCGGCGCTCGCACAAAGCTCGGTGCAGCTCTACGGCATCATCGACAACGGCATCAGCTACACGAACAATGTCGCGTCCAGTGTGGGCGCCAAGGGCGCGAGCCGCGTGGGTCTGGCCACAGGCTTCGGCAGCGGCGACCGCTTCGGCCTGACCGGCAGCGAAGACCTCGGCGACGGCACGAAGGCCATCTTCACGCTCGAGAACGGGTTCAGCGGCATCAACGGCACGCTCGGGCAGGGCGGGCGCATGTTCGGCCGGCAGGCGTTCGCCGGATTGTCCAATCCCCGCTGGGGCACGCTGACCTTCGGGCGCCAGTACGAATTCGGTTTCGTCTATCTGTCGCCGTTCGAATCGTGGACGCAGTTCGGCAGCATCTATGGTGCGCACGTGGGCGACGTCGACAACACCTTCTCGACGTTCCGCCTGAACCAGTCGGTCAAGTACGAGTACTCGCCGATGGCCGGCCTCACGCTCGGCGCGCTCTACGCGTTCAGCAACCAGAGCGCGAACTCGGGCAGCAGCGGCTTCGCGAACAACCGCGCGCTCGGTTTCGGCATCCAGTTCCAGCGCGGGCCGCTCGCCGCGGCGGCATCATTTCTGCATCTGAGCAACCCGTCGGCGTCGGCCGCCACGTCGACCAATCCGGGCGGCGCCATCGGCGACGAATACACGCTCTCGACGAGCCTTTTCTACAACTCGGGTTTCGTCTCGCGTCAGGACGTGATCGGCGTGGCGGGCAGCTACCGCTTCGGCAACGCGCGCGTGAGCGCCGTGCTCACCGACACGCGGCTGCGCTATCAGAACGGGCAGGACCTGCGCGTGGACAATTACGAAATCAACACGCGCTACCAGTTCACGCCGGCGATCATGGCGGGCATCGGCTACATCTTCACCGATGCTTCGGGCTATACCGGCGCGGGGGCGACGTCGTTCGCCTCGGGCACGCGGGCGCGCTGGCATCAGATCGACGCGGGCGCCGCCTATTACTTCTCCAAGCGCACGGACCTGCATGCGTCCGTGATCTATCAACGCGCCGCGGGCGATGCGACAGTGGCCGCGATCAACGCGTTCGGCCCGGCCGGCGCCGGCGTAAGGAACCAGGTGGCCGTGCTCGCGGGGCTGCGCCATCGGTTCTGATCGCGTGCGAGGCGTCACGCGCGTCGAGCGGCGTCCAATGTCGCATCCGGTATCGAGGCAGGGGTCCGGCGATTTGCAGGCGCAGCACCTGTTAGCGCATCGAGGCGAAATTCAGATCCCGATTGCGGGCCCATTATCAGGTTACCTGTGAATTGCCGGGCGCCTCGGGGCACGAGACAATGGTGAACCCGGCGGCATATCCGTTGGCGACCCCGCTGTGAACCCGTTGGTGAACCGATTGGTGAACTGATTGGTGAACTGATTGGTGAACGGCCAAATAGGCTAGTATTGCGGCACTGTCGCCGACCGGGCGGCCAATTGACTGGAACGCCGGCCCTCATCCGGGGCCGCGAGCGCACTGTGGTATGGAACTCGACGCCATTGATCTGAAGATTCTGCGGGAGCTGCAAGCCGACGCCCGCCTCACCAACGTAGAACTCGCCTCGCGGGTAAACCTGTCCCCGTCGCCGTGTCTCGCGCGCGTCAAGGCGCTCGAAGCGGCGGGCTACATCCGGCAGCGCGTGACGCTGCTCGATCCTTCCCGCCTCGGGCTGCACATCAACGTCTTCATCCACGTCACCCTCGAGAACCAGAATCGCGATGGGCTCGACGCCTTCGAGGCCGCCGTCACCGCGTTACCCAACGTCATGGAGTGTTACCTGATGTCGGGCGATGCCGACTACCTGCTGCGCGTCATGGTGAGCGACATGAGCGCCTACGAGACGCTCATCACCGATCGCCTTTCGCGCATTCCGGGCATTCGCAACATCCGTTCGAGCTTCGCGCTCAAGCAGGTCATGTACACCACGGCCGTCCCGGTGCCCGACGCGCCAAGCGATGCCTGAGGGCGCGTCGTCCGCGGCGGCCCGCGCGCGAGCGCCGCATGGCGGCGCCGGCCACCAGATCGCCCTGCACGCCGCGGCCATGCTGTTCGGCGCCTCGGCGCTGTTCGGCGAGCATATCGCCGCGTCGAGCACCATGATCGTGTTCGGGCGCGGACTCTTTTCCTGGATCGCGCTCACGGTCATTGCCCTCGCGGGACTCGCGGGCTTGCGCGCCGCGGCTCGGCTCTCGGGCGGCGCACCCTGGCGCGGCCTGCCGGCGAGCGCCGCGCTGCGGCTCGTCGTCGCGGGGGGGCTGCTTGCCGTGCACTGGCTCGCATTCTTTCTCGCGATCAAGGCGGGCGGCGTCGCCGTCGGCACGCTCGGCTTCGCGTGCTTTCCTGCGTTCGTGATCCTGCTCGAATGGCCGCTGCGGCGAGAACGCCCCGGCGCGGGTGATCTCGGCGTCATCGGCCTGGTGTGCGTAGGACTGGCGCTCGTGACGCCGGCCTTCGACTGGCGCGCCGGCGCGAGCGTCGGCCTCGCGTGGGGTGTACTCTCGGGCGCCATCTATGCCGTGATCGCACTGTCCAACCGCGTGCTCGGCGCGCAGGCGTCGCCGCTCCAGGCGAGCTGGTGGCAATGCCTGGGCATCGTGCTCGTGCTCGCCCCGCTCGCATGGCGCGAAGCGCTTACGCTGCCCGCCGCGCAGTGGGGCTGGCTCGCGTGCCTGGGTGTGGTGTGCACCGCGCTCGCCTACACGCTCTTCATTCACGCGCTGCGCGCCGTCAAGGCCAGTCAGGCAGCTGTCGTGATCGCGCTGGAGCCGGTCTACGCCATTGCCTTTGCGTGGGCCCTGTTCGGCACGTCGCCCACGTTGAAGATGGCCGTCGGCGGCGTGTGCATCGTCGGGGCCGTTGCCTGGTCCGGCGCCATGCGCTCGCGCCGCGCCTCGCGCTGAACGGCGCGAACGCCCGGACTTCCCGGGCGTGCCGTGCAGGCTTTGGGCGCCGTCTCAGATGAACATGCCGCCCGAGGCCTCGATGCGTTGCGCATTGATCCAGCCGGTCTCCTCGGCCAGCAGCGACGCCACCATGCCGCCGATGTCGTCGGCCTCGCCCACGCGGCCGAGCGCCGTATTCGTCGCGACCATCTGGTGCACGCTATGGTTGTCGCGCACCGTGCCGCCGTTGAAGTCGGTGGCGATCGCGCCGGGCGCGACCGTGTTGGCGCGAATGCCGCGTGCGCCCAGCTCCTTGGCGAGATAGCGCGAAAACACTTCGATGCCGCCCTTCATCATCGCGTAAGCCGACGAGCCCGGCAGCGAGAAACGCGCCAGACCGCTCGACACGTTCAGAATGCGGCCGCCGTCGGCGATCAGCGGCAGCAACGCCTGCGTGAGAAAGTACGGGCCTTTCAGATGCACGCGCACGAGCTCGTCGAACTGCGCTTCGGTGGTCTCGGCGAACATGGCGTGCAGTCCCGTGCCGGCGTTGTTCACCAGAAAGTCGAACGTGTCGCGCCTGAACACCTCGCGCAGCACGCGACGGATTTGCGCCGCGAACGGGGCGAACTGCGCGGCGTCCGCGACGTCGAGCGGCAACGCCACCGCATTCGCGCCGAGCCTGTCGATTTCGGCGACGACGGCGTCCGCTTCGGCGCGCTGGCTGCGATAGGTGAGGATGACGTCGATGCCGCGACGTGCCGCCGCCAATGCCGATGCACGGCCCAGTCCACGGCTGCCGCCGGTGATGAGTACGATCTTGCGAGTCATGGTGATTCTCCTGTGAGCATCGGGCCCCGCCGCGCGGGCGGCGGCCCCGTTGAACGACGCGTCGACCGGCCTGTACACCGCCCGTCGCGTCCCGTGTTCGCGCCGCACCCGCCTTGCTGCATGCCGGGCGCCTCGCTATGTTCAACATGCTATTGCAACGAATTTCACCAATAAATCAGGCAAATTTAATTACACTGATCAAATTCTGATAACAATCGATCGACGGATCGCGACTCGCCATGCATCAGCTCGACGCCATGCGCATCTTCGTGCGCGTAACTGAAACCGGCAGCTTCACACAGGCGGCCGACAGCCTCGGCCTGCCGCGAGCGAGCGTCTCCAACGCCATCAAGCAGCTCGAGACGAAGCTCGGCACGCGTTTGCTGCACCGGACCACGCGGCGGGTACAGCTCACGCAGGACGGGCAGGCATGCCTGGAGCGATGCCAGGACCTGCTCGCCGACATGGAGGAATGGGAGACGATGTTCGTGGCGAGCGACGAGGCGCTCACGGGTCGTCTGCGCGTAGACCTGCCGGCCACGCTCGCGCGCACGACCGTCATTCCGCAATTGCCCGCGTTTCTCGCCCAGCACCCGGCGCTGCAGGTGGAGCTGTCGAGCACCGACCGACGCGTGGACCTCGTGCGCGAGGGCTTCGACTGCGTGCTGCGCGTGGGCGCCATCGGCGACTCGACGCTGATCGCCCGCCCGCTGGGCCGCATGCGGCAGATCAACGTGGCCAGTCCGGCGTATCTCGAACGCTACGGCGTGCCGCAAACGCTCGAGGATTTGAGCGCTCATCGGCTGGTGTACTACACGACCACGCTCGGTACACGCCCGGCCGGATGGGAGTATTTCGACGGCGAGCGCTACGCGCAATGGCCCATGGAGGGCGTGCTCACCGTGAACAACGCCGACGCCTATCAGGCGGCGTGCCTCGCCGGGCTCGGCCTGATCCAGGCGCCCGAGAGCGGCGTGCGCGGACATCTGGCGGAAGGGACGCTGCGCGAAGTGCTGCCGCAATATCAGGCCGAGCCGCTCGCCGTCACGCTGCTCTATGCCAATCGGCGGCATCTGCCGCGCCGCGTGCAGGCGTTCATGAACTGGCTGGCCGATCTGCTCACGCCGCGCCTGACGGCCACTTGAGCCAGCGGTAGCGCGCCTTGCCGGCCCACGGCCCACATCCGGTCGACGTCAATGACGGCCGTTACTGCGCCAGCCCGCGCTCGACCATCGCAACGAGCCGATGACCGAGAGCGTCGACCTCGTTGTCGGGTAAATCGCGTAGCGGACCGTCGATGACGAGCACCGACAGCCCGTGCACCGCCGCCCACGCCAGATATTCGGCGCCGGGTCGCTGTGCCGGATCGATGATGCCCGCGGCCAGCATGCCGTCGAGCGCTGCACCGAGCAATTCGAACGGATTCAGCCCGCTCGCCCCCGCTTTGGCCGGATCAGCGGGCGAACGCACGTTCTCCGACGGCGCGAACGCCGTGTGAAAGAGCCCCGGCTCGGCCCGCGCAAAACGCAGATAGCCCACGCCCACGGCCCGCATGCGCGCCCGCGCCAGCGCCACGCGGTCGAGCGAAGGCAGCGCGATGAGCGCCGATAGCTCGCGCTCGATGGCCACCGCCAGCTCGGCGAGCGCCGCCGAGCGCACGGCGCCGAGCAGATCCTGACGATTCGCGAAATGCCGGTACGCGGCGTTTGGCACGACGCCGGCCCGGCGCGTGGCTTCGCGCAGCACCACGGCGTCGGGCCCTCCGTCGCGCGCCAGTGCGATTCCCGCTTCCAGCAATGCCCGGCGCAGATCGCCGTGGCGGTACGTCGTGCGCGCCGGTCCCGTCGTCGTTTCTTGTTCTGACATTGCAACTCCTTGTGGACAGTGTCCATTATGTCTGCTATTGTTTGTGTACACTGTCCACAAAGACAAGTGGCAGCGCCCTCGCGGTCGGCGAATCACCCGCATTGCGGGCAATGCGCGCGATCCGTTGCAGCGGCCCCCCCCCCCGGCGCACGGTGCATGGCGGCGCCGGAGGGCGCCGTGAAAGTCGCCGCTGTTGCAGTCCCCATCGGTAGTCACTCGTTTTGCATCAGGAGGCACTATGGTTGAGACGTATCCCGCACACGGCGACGAGGCCGCGATCCGTGCGATCCAGTCGGCATGGCTCGACGCCGTGCGCACCAAGCAGGTTGGCACGCTGCTCGATCACTACGACCCCGAGGTCGTGGTGTTCGACGTGATGCCGCCCACCGAGCATCGCGGCCATGACGCCTATCGCCGCCTGCTCGAAGGCTGGTTCGGCCACACCGTGGGGCCGATCCACTTCGAAGTCACGCAATGGCATCTCGAATGCGCCGGTGAACTGGCGTTCAGCCACAGCGTGAATGTCGTGCGCAATACCGGCCCGGACGGGCAAACGCACGGGGCCACCGTGCGGGCGACGGTGGCGTATCGCAAGTCGCAGGGTCGCTGGCGCGTGGTGCACGAGCATGCGTCCGTGCCGATGATGTTTGCGCCCTGACCCGCCGGCGCTTCGCGTTTTTCCCCCGCGGGATGAACGGGGCCACGAAACCATGCAGCCATGAAGTCATGAACTGGCCCCCCTTTTCTGACATATCCAGGAGCGTTCCATGCAAGTCCATTCCTATCTGTTTTTCGAAGGCCGCTGCGAAGAAGCGATCGAGTTCTACAAGAACGCGCTCGGCGCGAAACCGGGCATGCTCATGCGTTACGGCGACAGCCCGCAGGGTTGTCCGGAAGGCATGATTCCGCCGGGCAGCGAGCAGAAGATCATGCACGGCGAGATCACCGTCGGCGAGACGATGCTGATGGTCTCGGACGGCAGCGTGAGCGGCAAGCCGAAGTTCGACGGTTTCTCGTTGTCGGTCGACTTCCCGGACGCGGGCGCCGCCGAAAAGGCGTTCAACGCGCTCGCCGACGGCGGCTCGGTCACGATGCCGCTGGGGCCGACTTTCTTTGCAAAGACGTTCGGCATGGTCAAGGACCGCTTCGGCATGCAGTGGATGGTCATCGTGCCGCAGGAAATGCCGAAGGGCTGACACGGCTGCCCCTGGCCTCACAGCACCGTGAGGCCAGGGCGGCGCACGGACGCCGGGGCGCGGGCGGCGCGCATGCACCCCGGCATCCGCCCGCTGCCTGGTACGGCGCCCGATCCCCACCCGGGGCGCGTCCGCCGCAAGCCGTCCGTCCCCCTCCGCTCCCCCTCGGTTTCGCCCCGACCGTGCGCGCCCATCGGTGCCCACCCGTTCCTGTCCATCCCTGCCCAACGCGTCGGGCAAGCCTGTGCTATCGTCGCCGCCATGTCATCCGTGATCTCAATCCAGAATCTGTCGAAGACTTACGCGACCGGCTTCCAGGCGCTCAAGAACATCAACCTGGACATCCGGCGCGGCGAGATCTTCGCCCTGCTCGGCCCGAACGGCGCGGGCAAAACCACCCTCATCAGCACCATCTGCGGCATCGTGCGCCCGAGCTCGGGCACGATCACCGTCGACGGTCACGACATCGTCACCGACTACCGCGCCGCGCGCGAAGCCATCGGCCTCGTGCCGCAGGAGCTGACCACCGATTCGTTCGAGTCGGTCTGGGCCACCGTCTCCTTCTCGCGCGGGCTGTTCGGCAAGCCGGCGAACCCCGCGTACATCGAAAAGGTGCTGCGCTCGCTCTCGCTGTGGGAGAAGAAGGACAACCGCATCATGCAGCTCTCGGGCGGCATGAAGCGGCGCGTGCTCATCGCCAAGGCGCTCTCGCACGAGCCGCGCGTGCTGTTCCTCGACGAGCCGACCGCCGGCGTCGACGTCGAACTGCGCCGCGACATGTGGCGTCTCGTGCAATCGCTGCGCGAGACCGGCGTGACGGTGATCCTCACCACGCACTACATCGAGGAGGCCGAGGAAATGGCCGATCGCGTGGGCATCATCACCGGCGGGCAGATCACGCTCGTGCAGGAGAAGACCGAGCTCATGCGGCGCCTGGGCAGCAAGCAGCTCACGCTGCACATTGCCGAGCCGCTCACGAGCGTGCCGGAATCGCTGGCCGCCTACGGGCTCACGCTCGGCAATGCCGGCCACGAACTGGTGTTCTCCTACGACGCCAATATCGAACAGACCTCCATTGCCGCCCTGCTGCGCGACGCGGAGCGCGCCGGCATCTCGGTGAAGGATCTGAACACGACGCAAAGCTCGCTCGAAGACATCTTCGTCTCGCTCGTGCACAGGAAGGAAGGATGAGTCGCGCCATGAATCTCTACGCCGTCAAGGCGATCTACAACTTCGAGATGGCGCGCACGCGCCGCACGCTCATGCAGAGCATCATCTCGCCGGTCATCTCGACCTCGCTCTATTTCGTGGTGTTCGGCGCGGCCATCGGCTCGCGCATCCCGGAGATCGAAGGCGTGCCTTACGGGGCCTTCATCGTGCCGGGCCTCATCATGCTCTCGCTGCTCACGCAAAGCGTGTCGAACGCCTCGTTCGGCATTTACTTTCCACGCTTTACCGGCACGATCTACGAGGTGCTCTCGGCGCCCGTGTCATACATGGAAATCGTGGTCGCCTACGTGGGCGCGGCAGCGACGAAGTCGATCATTCTCGGGGTGATCATGCTGGGCACGGCCGCGCTGTTCGTGCCGCTGCGTATCGAGCATCCGCTATGGATGATTCTCTTTCTGGTGCTCACGGCGGTCACCTTCAGCCTGCTCGGCTTCATCATCGGCATCTGGGCCGACGGCTTCGAGAAGCTGCAACTCGTGCCGCTGCTCATCATCACGCCGCTCACGTTCCTCGGCGGCAGCTTCTACTCGACGCACATCCTGCCGCCGTTCTGGCGCACCGTCACGCTGTTCAATCCGGTCGTGTATCTGATCAGCGGTTTTCGCTGGAGCTTCTACGGACTGGCGGACGTGAGCGTCGGTGTGAGCCTGGGCATGACGCTCGTTTTCCTCGCCGTCTTCCTCGCCGTCGTGGCGTGGATGTTCAAGACCGGCTACCGCCTCAAGAGCTGACGCCGGGGCCGGCCGCGCCGCCCCGGTGTATCGCGCCGGCCGCGCCGCCGTGCTTCAGAGCGGCGGCGTCTCGCGAAAGGCGGGCAGCGCCTCGGCGCGCGCCGAAAAGCCGGCAAGCTCGGGAAACTCGCTGCCGAAATCGACCTCCGGCAGCAGCAGCTGATGAAAACGCCACGCCACGGCGACCGTCACGCCATGCTCGCCGATCTGGTCGGGCGTTGCCACGATCGGCGCTTGCGCCAATTCCAGTTCCAGCGCCCGAAACGCCGCATGCACCTGCTTGCGCACGCGCTCCGTCCACGGTGCATGCCGCTTTTCGCTCGGGCGCAGCTCGCGCTCGTACACGAGTTGCACCGACTTCTCGCACGCGGCCAGCGCCAGGCCGGTGAGTCGCAGCGAGCGCAAGTGCGCCGCCGGCTCGACCGGCACCAGACGCCGCTCCGGATCGACCAGCGATTCCAGGTATTGGAGGATGAGGGTGGAGTCCATCAGCACGGTGCCGTCGTCGGTCACGAGCGTCGGCGCCTTGACGACCGGGTTGATGGTCGCGAATTCGTCGAACGTGCGGAACACCGAGAGCGAACGGTGCGTGTACGGCAGGCCGAGCAGCTTCAGACAGATCGCCGTGCGGCGTACATAGGGGGAGTCCAGCATTCCAATCAACTGCATGTGTCGCTCCTGTGGGTGGCAGCGCAGGTCGCTGCCGATATCGGTATGCTCGAGCGTTCGCGCGGAACGACGGCAACGGGCGAGGCCCGCATTTGCACAAGCATAGCGGACGCCCGTCGGCGTGCAAATCGAATTCCATTGCGCTTTTGTGTGAATCTCGCTCACATGCGCGGGCGGGCGGGCACGTCCGACGGGAACCTGCGATGCTGCTGCCTGTCACCTGCGAGTGACGGGCATGACAGGTAGAATGATTCGCATGGCCGACTCGACAGGGAGACGTTTCATGAACATCCTGATGGTGCTGACCTCGCACGACCGCCTCGGCGACACGGGCAAGAAGACCGGCTTCTGGCTCGAGGAGTTTGCCGCCCCCTATTACGTGTTCATCGACGAAGGACTCGACGTCACGCTGGCATCGCCCGCCGGCGGCCAGCCGCCGCTCGACCCGAAGAGCGACGAGCCCGATGCGCAGACGGAGGCGACACGCCGCTTCCGCGAAGATCCCGACGCCCAGAAGGCGCTGGCCAACACACTCCGGCTCGCCGACGTCAACGCCGACGACTATGACGCGATCTTCTATCCCGGCGGCCACGGCCCGCTCTGGGATCTCGCCCAGGACCCGAATTCCATCCGTCTGATCGAAACGTTCGAGCGCGCGGGCAAGCCCATCGGCTTCGTCTGCCACGCGCCGGGCGTGCTGCGCCAGGTGCGCGCCGCAAACGGCGAGCCGCTCGTGCGCGGGCGCCACGTCACCGGCTTTTCGAACGACGAGGAGGCCGCCGTCGGCCTGACCGACGTCGTGCCGTTTCTCGTCGAAGACGAGCTCAAGCGACTGGGCGGGCGCTACGAGAAAGCGGACAACTGGCAATCGCACGTGGTCGGCGACGGGCGCCTCGTCACCGGCCAGAACCCGGCGTCCTCCGAGGAGGCCGCCCGCACCGTACTTGCCATGATGGAACCGCGCCTGCCATGAGCATGACGACCGCTGCCGTGGACGTGAGGCGCCTGGTGCCGGCCGACGCCCTCGCCTTCCAGGCGTTGCGCCTGTCCGGACTGCAGGCTTACCCGCAGGCATTCGGGTCCAGCTACGAGGAAGAGAAGGACTGGCCGATCGAGCGCGTGCGCGAGTGGCTGGAAGTTCGTCCCGACGCCGGCGTGTTCGGCGCGTTCGACGAGACGGGGCGTCTTGTCGGCACGCTCGGGCTGGCGCGTCAGAAGCGTCCGAAGTTCGCGCACGTCGGCTTTTTGTGGGGCATGTACGTGCACCCGGACGCCATGGGCCGCGGCGTCGGCCGAGCGCTCGTCGATGCCGCGCTCGCGCTGGCGCGCTCGCAGCCCGGACTGCGCCACGTCACACTGCAGGTCGGTGCCGACAATCGTGCCGCTATCGCGCTGTATCAATCGTTCGGCTTCGTCGAGATTGGACGCGAGCCCGACGCCATGCGCGCGGGCAATGCGTTTGTCGACGAGCTGCGCATGTATCTGCCGATCGCGACGCGCTAACGCATGCCGCGTGCGACGCCGCGCGGGGGCGCTGCGCGCGCCGCACCGGTCGCACGCGACGTTCGTGCGTCAGATCTTTTCCATCTCGTATGGCCCGAGGTAGTCGGCCTTGCCGACTTTCACGCCTTGCGCCCGCAGGATGTCGTGCGTGGTCGTCACATGGAAGTAGAAGTTCGGCAGCGCGAACTTCAGCAGATAGTCCACCGCGCCCATCGTCGTCTGGTGCTCCCTGAACTTCAGCGTGATGCTGCGCGCCTCGGCGCCTTCGAAGCGGTCTTCCAGGATTCCGGCGATGTACGCCTCCGTGTTGGCGATACGATCGCGCAATTGGTCGAACGTGGTCTCGTTGTCTTCGAAGCGCGGCGACTCCGTACCGGTCAGCCGGGCCACGGCGAATTTCGCCGTATCGCTCACGCGCTGCACCTGCCCGATGAAGTCGAGCATGTCCGGGGCGAGCCTTGCCTTGAGGATCGACTCGGGAGCAAGGCCGGCGGCGTTGCAATGCGCACGTGCGACCTTGATGTAGTCGGCCATGACGGTCAGGCCGCGCAGGTAGACGGGAATCGTGGCGCGATAAAGGGAAATCGGCATCGGAAAACTCCTCGGTAGAAGGCGCCGTGACGTGGGATCGCCAGGCGAGCGCGAGTCAAAGTGACATGCTAGCAGCGCTGCGCGAATCGCGCCGTGCAGTGGGTCGGATGGCGAACGGGGTGTGTCGCGCCGCATGGCAACGCTCCCGGCATGGGCCTCGTTGCACGGTGATATGCTTCACGGGCGCGCCGAGCGGCGACTGCAAGCGGTCAGGCGAAGACATGCCCCGTGACGACAGGCGCGCCGTACTGAACGTGTGGAACGTGCCGAGCGTGCCCGAGCGTGCCGAGCGTGCGGAGCGTGCCGAGCCTGCGCGATGCGCCACGGTCATCGCCAAAGGAGCTGCCCATGAGTCGTGCCCCCCGCCCCCTCCCCGCCGCGGACGAAGCCGCCTCGCTCGCGCGCGCCTGGGTGAGCCACTTCGCGAAGCCGTCGAGCATCGGCATGACGCTCGCCTTCATCGCGGGCTACATCGACGTCGTCGGGTTCATCGCGCTGTTCGGCCTGTTCACGTCACACGTGACCGGCAACTTCGTGATGATCGGCGTGCAGCTCGTCGCGGCCACGCACGTCGGCGTGGTGGCCAAGCTGCTGGCATTGCCGGTGTTCGTCCTCTTCGTGGCGATGGTCAAACTGGTCGTACAGGCTGCCTCGCGCACCGGGCGCCGCCCGCTGCGTCTGCTGCTCGGCGCGCAGACGCTGCTGCTGCTCGGCTTCATGATCGTGGGGCTCGTCGCGCAGCCGATCGTCTCGGCCGACGCCCCCCTCGCTGTCCTCTCGGGCATGTTCGGCGTGGCGGCCCTCGCCGTCCAGAACGCCGTCGGCCGCATCGTGCTGGCCGACCTCGCGCCGACCACCATCATGACCGGCAACACCACGCAGATCGTCATCGACATGGTGGAACTCGCTGGCGGCGATCGCGGCAGCGGCTCGGCCGCTCGCGCGCGCCTGCGCAAGATGCTGCCGGCGCTGGCTGCATTCGCCGTGGGCGCGATCTTCGGCGGCTTCGCCTATCAAGGCGCGGGCTTCTGGAGCGTGCTGCTGCCCGTCGCACTGCTCGTGGCACTCGCGTTCGCGAACGAATGACACGAATGACACGAATGACACGAATGGCGCGAGCGGCGCGCCGCCGCACCAACGTGCGAGCCGGCCGCTCGCGCCCGCGCCTCGGGCGAACGCGGTAAAATCGCTCCCTTCGCGCGCGAGGCAAATGCCACGGCGTGCTTCGCAACATTCCCGGTTCCGGCGGGCGCCTGGCTTCGTCGGAGCGTCCGCCGGCTCCCCGCCACTCGGTTTCATTCCTCACGACAGTGACTACCATCGCCTCCGATCTCCCGCCGAACGACGACATCTGCGCACACAGCGACGCCATTCACGAAGACCGCCTGTGGCGCGACGACGGCTGGACGGCGAAGGTGGTGAAGAACGAGGAGGATGACGGCTGGGCGGTGGCCATGTACAAGGACGGCGAGTCGGAACCGGCGCTCGTCGGACCGTGGACGATGGGGCGCGACAAGAAAAATCCGAAACCGCTCGACGTCGGTGCATTCCACACGCTGGTGAAGACGGCGGCCGAAGTATTGCGCCGCCACGAGCAGCAGTTGCACGCGCAGTTGCACAAGCGCGTGAGCATCGAAGGGCCGGACGGTGACATCGACGTCACGCTCGACATCGTGCCCGACGACTATGATCCCTATGCCATGCTGAGCGCGGTCGACCGCTTCGGCGAGACGATCGCATCGGTCAAGGTCGCGCCGACGTTCAAGCTCTCACGCAACAGTGCGCGCGCATGGGTCGAGAACGACTTTCAGCGCCCCCAGTGAGCGCCCGCTCCGCTCGTCAGCCAATGACTTGGAATACCGGGATATCCCACCGTCTGGCTGCTCGCGTGCGCGCTGCCTAAGATCTTAGCTCCCCGGCACGTCGCTCGCCGCGCAAGCGGGTACTCACACGGCGATGCGCCGACGTCTGGTAACGTCCGTTCTGGAGCTTCCCTCATGAAACGCTTTCACGTCGCGCTCGCCGTGCGCGACCTCGACCAATCCATCGCCGACTATTCGGCACGCCTCGGCCAGCCGCCCTCGGCGGTCGTGCCCGGCGCATACGCCATGTGGCGCACCGATCTGCTCAACTTCTCCATCAATCAGTCGCCGGGCCGCGCCGGCGAGTTGCGGCACGTCGGATTCGAAGACGACGAGACGCCGGGATATTCGAGCAGCACCGATTGCAACGGCCTGCTGTGGGAAGCCTTCTCGGCCGACGAGCAGGATCGCCGGATAGTGAGCACTTACGGGGTTGCGGTGCGCCACGCCTGACCCGGTGCGCGAGCGCGCGCCTGCGATCGTGCGTGGGCGCGCCGTTGCAGTATGGCCAACGCGCCTCACGCCGGCACTTCGTCCGACGCCTCGGGCGCGGCCGGCGTGCCGAAACCCGGCAGCGGGCGCTGCCAGCGCTGCGCAATGAACACACCGATGAGCGCGACGCCGCCGCCAAACACATGAAACGCGTGCAAGCGCTCACCCAGCATCACCACTGCAATCGCGGCCGTCATCACGGGCAACACATTGATGAACATGCTGCAGCGATTCGGCCCGAGGTGCCGAATGCCCTGGATCCACAGAATCGGCAACAGGATCGACGCGCCGAGCCCCGCATACAGCACGAGCGGCACGGTCGCCATGTTGAGCTGTGCCTGACCGTCCGGCACGATGGCCACCATCGGGATCATCGTCACGAGCGCGGCCCACGCCTGCACGTAGGTCGACTGCGCCGGCGGCACGGCCACATGCCAGCGCCGCAGCAGCACGCTGTACAGGCCATACGACGCCGACGCGATCAGCATGAGCACATCGCCCGGATGCACGCCCCCGTCGAGCAGTTGCGAGGGATGGCCCTGACCGATCAGATAGACGAGGCCCGCGAGCGAGAGCAGACCGCCGACGAGCATGCCGAGCGTGGGCGGCTCGCGCAGCAGCACCACGCTCCAGAGCAGCGTGAGCAGCGGCGCGAGTGCGGTCACGATAGCCATGTTCGTCGCCGTGGTGCTGTGCGCCGCAAGATACGACAGGCTCTGATAGAACGACATGCTCAGGAAGCCGAGGAACGCGAGCTTCGCGAGTTGCGGGCGGATATGGTGCCAGTTGCGCGCCAGCGGCCGAATGACGAACGGCGTCATGACGGCCAGGGCAAGCACCAGCCGATAGAACGTGATGGCCGACGGCGCAATCGCGGTGGCCGAGAGCTTCGAGACGATGACATTGCCCGCCCAGAGCAGCATGGCGCCGAGCGGATACAGGAAGTACCCCATGATGATTTTCCGCAAGTGTGAAGGTGGAACGAGAAGTGCGAAACGCCATCGTCCCCGATGCCATGCAGGGTGTCTCGCGCTAAAATGCCCAAACCTGTCTCAAAAGGGACACCAGCGAGCCGATTCATGGATTCCCGCCTGACCGACCACCTGCGCTACGAGAGCACACCCATGCCGATGGCGGCCATGGCGGTCGACTATGCGCACAACGAGTTCATCGCATCGCACAGCCACCGCCGCGCACAACTGCTCTATGCGATCGAAGGCGTGATGATCATCGGGTCGGCCTCGGGACGGTGGGTGGTGCCGCCCACACGCGGCGTGTGGCTCGCGGCCGGGCTCGAACACACCGTGCGCATGAGCGGCAACGTGAAGATGCGCACCGTCTTCGTCGAGCCGGGCAACGAGCCGCTGCCCGACAAGAGCTGCGTGGTGGAGATCACGCCGCTCATGCGCGAGCTGATTCTCGCCGCCATCGACGTGCCGCCCGACTACGCACCGGACTCGCGCGACGCGCGGCTCATGCGTCTGCTGCTCGACGAGCTCATCGCCCTGCCGGTACTGCCGCTCTACCTGCCGTGGCCGAGCAACGCGCGGCTCGCCCGCGTGTGCGAGCATCTGATGCGCTCGCCGTGCGACGATGCAACCATCGACGCATGGGCGCGCGACGCCGGGCTGTCGGCGAAGACGTTTCAGCGCAACTTTGCCCGAGAGACGGGCGTGACGTTCGGTCGCTGGCGTCAGCAGGCGCGGTTGCTGCAGGCGCTCGAAGCGCTCGCCCGCGGCGAGAAGATCGTCAATGTCGCCCTCGATCACGGCTACACCAGCCAAAGCGCCTTTGCCGCGATGTTCAAGCGCCACTTCGGCGTGTCGCCCTCGGCGTTTTATCGATGACCCCACGACGCATTCGTCGTTTCACCGGAGACCTCACATGCATTACCTGCTGACTTACGACCTCGTCGACGATTACCTGGAGCGCCGCGCGCAGTATCGCGAGGCGCATCTCGCCCTTGCGTGGGAGGCGTCCGAGCGCGGCGAACTGCTGCTCGCCGGCGCGCTGGAATCGCCCGTCGACACGGCGGCACTGCTGTTCGAAGGCGACTCGCCGGCAGCGGCAGAGGCATTTGCGACGGCCGATCCCTACGTGGTGAACGGACTGGTGAAATCGTGGCGTGTACGGCCGTGGAAGACCGTCGTCGGCAAGACGGCGAGTTCGCCGGTGCGCTGAACGAAGCAGAAAGAGGAGGAAGGAGGGCGAAGAGGAAGAAGAGGAAGAAGAGGAAGAAGAGGAAGAAGAAGGGACGGGAAGCGACTACCGCAGAAAAAACAAAACCCGCCTGGCCGTAAAGCCAAGCGGGTTTGCCGACAACCGATTCCCGTCGCGGGTTCGTAGGAACCTCACGCCGATGCATCTGGCGTCCCCTAGGGGATTCGAACCCCTGTACTCACCGTGAAAGGGTGATGTCCTAGGCCTCTAGACGAAGGGGACATAAAGTCTTCGTTTTGGTGGAGGTAAGCGGGATCGAACCGCTGACCTCTTGCATGCCATGCAAGCGCTCTCCCAGCTGAGCTATACCCCCGTACTGCGAAGAAGTGAGACTATAGCGCAGCTTCGCGAACTTGGGAAGCCCCCCGCGCAAATTTTTTCGGACAACCCGGATGTCACGCCCTACTGGCTCAGGCCCCGCGCCTCGATCGGCCACAAATCTTCGACGCGTCCATGCCGCACGGCGACGTATCCGTCATACAGATTGACGGTCGGATCACAATGGCCGGGCACGAGCAGGATCGGCTCGCCGAGCCACGCGGCGCCGTCGTCGTCGGGCGAGCCCAACTCGAGCACGCCATGCTCGTCGGAGGCCGTGCGGTAACGCGGCGTGCCCGCCAGTTGCGAGGACCAGAAGCGCGGCAATCCGGAATCGGTCGCCACGCTCTTGAGGCCGGCGTCGCACACGATGATGCCGGCGCGCGCCGTACTCATCACCGTCGACGCGAGGAACAGCCCATGCCGGAAGCGCCAGTCGTCTCGCCACTCGAGCGCCCCGTAGTGGCCATCGAAGAACACGTATGAGCCCGGCTGAATTTCCGTATAGACGCCACTGTCGATGTCGAACTCGGCCGTGCCGGTGCCACCGCCCGTCACCACCGGGCAGACGATGCCGCGCGCCTCGAGGAACCGCACGCAGGCCGCCGCCTGGTCGGCGGCAAGCCGCGCAGTGTCGCGACGCCGCGCCCACGCCTCGATATGCTGGGCACTGCCGTGATACGCCTGGATGCCACCAAAGCGCAGGCCTTCGTAGTGGTCGATGGCCTCGACGAGCCGCGCCACCTTGTCGGTCGAATCGACGCCACAGCGCCCCTGCCCCACGTCGACTTCGGGCAGCACCGCGATGCGCACGCCGGCGCGCTGCGCGGCCTTGCCGAGCGGCGCGACCTGACGCACGTCGTCGACGCAGACCGACAGCGCGACGCGCGACGCGAGCGCCACGGCCAGCGCCACGCGCGCCTCGCCGACGAACTCATTGCTGATGTGGATGCTGCCGATGCCGGCGTTGGCGAACGGAATGGCCTCGGTGAGCTTCTGGCAGCAAATGCCGACCGCACCCGCGGCGATCTGCTCGCGTGCGATCGTCACGCTCTTGTGGGCCTTTGCGTGCGGGCGCACGGCCACACCGCGCGCCGCCGCCGCACCGGCCATGCGCGCGACGTTGGCGTCGAAGGCATCGAGGTCGAGCAGCAACGAAGGTGTGGCGATCTGCGCGAGCGTGTCGCCAATGCGCGCCACGGGCGGCACGGCCAGCGCACTGTCGGCAGCGCGCGGCGCGCAGGACGCCGATGAAGCCGTTGCAGCGGACAAGTCATATGAATCGGACATCACAATCCCTTCGAGGAGAGACACGAGGCGGGGCGGTGCCGGCGTGTATTGTTGCAAGGGCTTGCACGCGCGCTGCCTATGCAACCGCATGAGCGCGTGAGAACCACGCACTCATGCAGGGAGCCCCACGGGAGCCATGCTGGACGATCAGGCAGAACGATCAGGCAGGCAGCGCACGGGCCAGGACACGCGCGACGTGGATCGCTTCAGTCTGCGCGCCATCGTGAATCTGATGCCGGCAACTGGTGCCGTCCGCGACGACGATGGCATTCGCACTGCGCTGCCGGATCGCCGGCAACAGCGACAGTTCCGACATGGCACGCGACGTGTCGTAATGCTCTGCCTCATAGCCGAAGCTGCCCGCCATGCCGCAACACGACGATTCGATCGATGATACCTTCAGCCCCGGCAGCCAGCCAAGCACGGTCGTGACGGGCGAATACGCATCGAACGCCTTCTGATGACAGTGCCCGTGCACCAGCGCCTCGCTCGCGCCGTCGGGCAGCGTCCGCCACGCCACGTCGAAGCGCCCGGCCGTCTTCTCACGAACCAGAAATTCCTCAAAAAGGAACGCGTTGTCCGCCAGCTTGCGGGCCGCCTCGCCAAAGCCGTAGCCGAGCACCTCGTCGCGCAGCGACAACAGGCACGACGGCTCGAGCCCCACGATCGGCACGCCTTGCTCCACGAAAGGCAGCAGGGCATCGAGCAGGCGCTTCGCTTCGGCTTTCGCCTCGTCGACCAGGCCTGCCGCGAGGAACGTTCGACCGCAGCACAGCGGCCGCTCGCCCGCGCGCTGGTTCACATGGACCGTGTAGCCGGCAGCTTCGAGCACCCGCCGGGCGGCCTGCGCGTTCTCCGGTTCCATATAGTTGTTGAACGTGTCGACGAAGAGCAGCACCTGGCGCTCGCCCTGTGCCGGCGACGGCTTCGCGGCGAGCGGTGTCTGGCGCGCCAGAAACGACGACTTGAGCGCCGGCAGCGAGCGCTCGGGCGCCAGGCCAAGCCAGCGCTTCGCGGCGTTGCTGCCGGGCAGGCGCTGCGCGGCGTCGAGCAGGCCGCCGACGCGGCTCGCCCACGGCGCGTATCGCGGCAGGTACGCGATGAGCCTGTCGCGCAGCGACAGCCCGTGGCGCTTCGCCCGCGCGTGGCGCGCCTCGATCTTGAAACGCGCCATGTCGATGCCGGTCGGGCAGTCGCGTTTGCAACCCTTGCACGACACGCACAGATCGAGCGCGGCCTTCACGTCGTCGCTCGCCAGTCCGTCATCACCCAGTTGTCCGGACACGGCCAGCCGCAGCGTATTGGCACGCCCGCGGGTGACGTGCTGCTCGTCGCGCGTCACGCGATAGCTCGGGCACATCGTGCCCGCGTCGAACTTGCGGCAGTGGCCGTTGTTGTTGCACATCTCGACGGCCGACGCGAGACCGTGCGTCGCGTCGGTGCCCGTACCGGGCGCGGTCTGCTCGCCCGTGAGCGCATCGCGCTGCACGTTCCAGGCCGCCCAGTCGAGTGCGGGCGTGAACGGCTTCGCGGCATACCCGGGCGCGAAGCGGAACAGTTCGCGCGTATCCATCTTCGGTGGACGCACCATCTTGTCCGGATTGAAGCGGTTCTCCGGATCGAACAGCGCCTTGATCTCGCCGAACGCCGCATTCAGGCGCGGCCCATACTGCCAGGCCACCCACTCGCCGCGGCACAGCCCGTCGCCATGCTCGCCGGAATAAGCCCCCTTGTATTCGCGCACGAGCGCGGCGGCCTCCTCGGCGATGGCGCGCATCTTCACGGCGCCGTCGCGGCGCATGTCGAGAATCGGGCGCACGTGCAGCGTGCCCACACTCGCGTGCGCGTACCAAGTGCCTTCCGTTCCGTACCGATGGAACACTTCCGTCAGACGCCGGGTGTACTCGGCCAGGTGCTCGAGCGGCACCGCGCAGTCTTCGATGAAGGACACCGGCTTGCCGTCGCCCTTCATGCTCATCATGATGTTGAGCCCGGCCTTGCGCACTTCCCACAGCGCCTTTTGCGGCCCGGCGTCGGGCATCTTCACCACGCAATCGGGCAGACCGAGATCCCCCATGAGCGCAGCGAGATCGTCGAGCTTGCGGCGCAGCGCCGCCGCGTCGTCGCCGGCGAACTCCACGAGCAGGATCGCTTGCGGATCGCCCACGAGCGCCTTCTCGATCACCGGCCGGAACGCCGCGTTGTCCATGGCGAGGTCGATCATCGTGCGATCGACCAGCTCCACCGCCACCGGCCCGAGCTTGACGATGTGCTGCGTGAGATCCATCGCCTGGTAGAAGGTCGGGAAGTTGACCACGCCGAGCGTCTTGTGCGCCGGCAGCGGCGCGAGCTTCAGCGTGATCTGACGGCTGTAGGCGAGCGTCCCCTCGGAGCCCACGAGCAGATGTGACAGATTGGCCACGCCGTCGTCGGTGTACGCGCGCGGGTTGAGGCAATCGAACAGATCGAGGTTGTAGCCTGCCACGCGGCGCAGCACGCGCGGCACGCGCTCGCGCAGCTCGTCGCGCTCGCGCAGCGCGATCTCCCGCACGCGCTCGAGAATCGCTCGCGTGCGTGCGTCCGAGGGCGGCGTGTGCAGCGAGCCGAAGTGCAGTTGGGCGCCGTCGGCGAGCACCGCGTCGATGCCCAGCACGTTGTGTACCATGTTGCCGTACTCGAGCGATCGCGAGCCGCACGAGTTGTTGCCCGCCATGCCGCCGATGGTGCACTGGGCAGCCGTCGACACGTCCACCGGAAACCACAGCCCATGAGGCTTGAGCCACGCGTTCAGATGATCGAGCACGATCCCCGGCTCGACGGTGACCGTGCGCGCCTGGGCGTCGAACGCCACCACCCGATTGAGCCACTTGCTGTTGTCGATGACGAGCGCTTCACCGATCGTCTGGCCGCACTGGCTCGTGCCGGCGCCGCGCGCGAGCACCGGCACGCGTTGATCACGGGCGATGTCGAGGGCGCGAATCAGATCGTCCTGGTCGCGCGGCACGACCACGCCGATCGGGAATATCTGATAGATCGACGCGTCGGTCGCGTAACGGCCGCGGCTCGCGCGATCGAACAGCACGTCGCCGCGCAGCTCGCGACGCAGCCGGTCCTGCAGCGGTGTGAGCACCACCCCGCCGCGCTGCATCGGTACCAGATGCACGGGGTGGCCGACCAGATTTGCTCGGGAGTTCGATGGGTGATTCATGATTGTGCTGGCAAATGCGTCACGCGGGCTGGCGGGCGTTGCTCGCCCCGGCCGCCTCGCCGGCCACCGAGAACTTGCTTTCGGGCTGCATGCGGAAGGCGAGAACCACGCCCACGGCCATGAGCACCATGCTGCCCACGAACGGCAGTTCCCAGTTGCCCGTCCGGTCGATCAGATAGCCGGAGAGCACGGGCGAGATGATGGCCGCGAGCGCCGAGCCGGTGTTCATCATGCCGCTGGCCGTGCCCGAGTATTCCGGCGCGATGTCCATCGGGATCGCCCACATCGGCCCGATCGTCATTTCGGCGAAGAAGAAGCCGAACGCGAGGCAGGCCATCGACACGTACAGGTGGTGCGTGAACATCATCGGCACGAGCGAGACCAGCGTGAGCAGCATGCACACCGACACCATCCAGCTGCGTGCGCGCTTCAGACTGCCCGTGCGCTCATAGAGCTTGTCCGTCACGACGCCGCCGAGCGTATCGCCGACCACGCCCGCGAAGAACACGCTCGATGCGAACAGCGCCGACTTCTTCAGGTCGAGGTCGTAGCTATGCAGGAAGTACTGCGGAATCCATGACAGGAACAACCACAGCGTCCAGCCGTAGCAGAAGTACACGATCGTCACCGGCACCATGCGCTTGAAGAGCGGGCCCCACGGCACCGAGGCACTCTTGGCCTTGAGCGCGGGCAGCACGGCGAGCTCTTCGGTCGTGATGCGCGGATGATCCTGCGGACGTTCGGTAAACGTGAAGCCCCACAGCACTACCCACAGAAGGCTCACGATCCCGCACAGGTAAAACGACTCGCGCCAGCCGTGCGTGGCCATGATGAACACAACCACGGCCGGCGCCACGGCGTTGCCGATGCGCGAGGCGGCGTGCGTGATGCCCTGGGCGAAGCCGCGCTTTTCCTTGGCGACCCAGCGCGACATCGCCGACGTGGCCGCGGGGAACGTGGCGCCCTCGCCAAGCCCGAGCAGCAGGCGCGCGAGCAGCAGCGTGACGAGGCCGCCGGCCATGCCCGTGAGGATGGTGGCCACGGCCCACAGTCCGCCGCACACGAGCAGCGTGCGCTTCGCGCCGAAGCGGTCGCTCACCCAGCCGCCGATGATCTGGAAGACGAGATAGGGATAGGCAAATGCGGAGAAGACCAGACCGATTTCGGTCTTGCTGAGATTGAATTCCTTGCCGAAGCCGGCGGCAGCGGTACTGACGTTGACGCGATCGAGGTAGGTGATGAAATACATGACGCATAACATCACCAGCACGACCCTTGTCGCTCGGAAAAGCTTCATTGCACGTCTCCTGAAACATCCTGTGAAGCGCGTCCGCCCGATGCGGATCGCGCACGAGGTGTTGCTGCGGCCCGGACCCTTCTCTCACGAGGCCCGTGACCGCATCGTTCGCAAACAAAGCAAAGCGTTCACTGCAAGGGCGCCGCCTGCGGCGCTCGGCGCCCCTCGTCTCCTGGTATCGGGGACTACGGCACGTCAGGCGGCGGCCTTGAGCGCGGGCGTGTCCTGCGCCTTCGCCAGATAGTCCATCGCCGCCACCACGCCGGAGCCGGCAAGGTTCACGCCCGAGAGCTGCAGGCCCATTTCGCAGCCGGCGAGCGTGGCCATGAGCGTGAGGTCGTTGCAGTCGCCGAGGTGGCCGATGCGGAACATCGTCCCGCGGATCTTGCCAAGCGCCTGGCCGAGCGACATGTCGAAGCGCTCGTAGATGCGCTTGCGCACGGCGTCCGCGTCCACGCCCTGCGGCATGACCACACCGGTGAGCACCGGGCTGTAGACGGCAGGGTCCTGGCACTGGATCTCGAGCCCCCACGCGCGCACGGCGCGGCGCGTCGCTTCGGCCAGACGCTGGTGACGGGCAAACACGTTGTCCAGCCCCTCCTCCAGAATCATGTCGAGCGCTTCGGACAGCCCATAGAGCAGGTTGGTGTTCGGCGTGTACGGCCAGTAGCCGTTCTTGTTCGCTTCGATGATTTCCTGCCAGCCCCAGAACGCGCGCGGCAGCTTCGCGTGGCGGCTCGCTTCGAGCGCCTTGGCCGAGACCGCGTTGAAGCTGATGCCCGGCGGCAGCATCAGGCCCTTCTGCGAGCCCGAGACGGTGACGTCGACGCCCCACTCGTCGTGGCGATAGTCGGCCGAGCCCAGCCCGGAGATCGTGTCGACGAGCAGCAGCGCCGGGTGGCCCGCGGCGTCGATGGCCCGGCGCACGGCGGCAATGTCCGAAGTCACGCCGGTCGACGTTTCGTTATGGACCACGCAAACGGCCTTGATGCCGTGCCCGGTGTCGGCGCGCAGGCGCGCTTCGATCATGTCGGGCTGCACGCCGCGGCGCCAGCCTTCGGTGCCCGGCAGGCCGATGAACTCGGCCCTCAGGCCGAGGTTTTCGGCCATCTTCTTCCACAGCGTGGCGAAGTGCCCTGTCTCGAACATCAGCACATGATCGCCCGGCGAGAGCGTGTTCGAGAGCGCCGCCTCCCATGCGCCCGTGCCCGAGGCCGGATAGATCACCACCGGTTGTTCAGTCTTGAAAATCTTCTTGATGTCGGTGAGTACCTTCCGGCCGAGCGCGCCGAACTCCGGGCCGCGGTGGTCGATGGTCGGGTAGCTCATGGCGCGCAGAATACGGTCGGGCACCGGGCTCGGCCCCGGAATCTGCAGGAAGTGGCGGCCCGAGGGGTGGAAATCGAGCTTCAGCATGAACGTCTCTCTCCTGTGAAAAATCCGCTTTTGAATTTTGCATTCAAAATACTTTAGCAGACGCAAGGATCTTCGCAAGGGCGGAGAAGCGCTTTTAATACAGGCGTTTACCCTAGCGATATGGCGACCTCAGCCGGTACGGTACAATCGCGGCCATGAAGGTTTGATGGTTTTGAATGCAAAAAAATGGAAAACGCGTCGACGATTGCCGCTCCCGAGATTCCGCGTGTGGAACGTCTGCACCTGCACGACACGGTGGTGGAGCATTTGCGCAAGCTCATCATCGAAGGGGTTCTGTCGCCCGGGGTGAAACTCAACGAGCGCGAGCTTTGCGAAACGCTGGGCATCTCGCGCACGCCGCTGCGCGAGGCGTTCAAGGTGCTGGCGGCCGAAGGCCTCATCGAGATCGCGCCGAACCGCGGCGCGAGCGTGGCACGTATGACAGAGAAGGAAATCCGCGAGATGTTCGAGCTCATGAGCGCTCTCGAAGCCTTCTCGGGCGAACTCGCGGCCGAGCGCATGACCGCCGTCGAACTGGCCGAGATCAAGGCGCTGCATTACGCCATGCTCGCCTGCCGGGCGCAGCAGGACTTGCCGGGTTACTACGCCCGCAATCAGGCCATCCACGATCGCATCAACGAAGCGGCGCGCAACGGCGCGCTGCGTCAGACTTACGTGTCGATCAATCGCCGCCTCATGGCACTGCGCTTTCGTTCGAACTTCCACACGGACAAGTGGGACCGCGCCATTGCCGAGCACGAGCAGATGATCGATGCACTGGAAAAGCATGACGGCAAGCGGCTCGGCGAGATTCTGCGCAAGCACTTGCTGGCCAAGCGCGACGCCGTGCTGCAGATCCACGCCGAGCCGCCGGGCGACGCGCCGGGCAACTGACTCGCCTGTCCGGCGAATCGGCGGCAATGCAAACAAAAGGGCGAGGCGCCGATCGGCGCCTCGCCCTTTTGATTCATCCCACGAAATGATCGACGAGATGGCCGGGATGGATGGGAATGAATCGGCGGCCCCCCCCGCCCCTCGGTCACAACCGGCGTTCGGCGGCCTCCAGTGCGCGGCGCGCCAGCACTGCCGGCGATTCGAGCACCTCGCCCGCCAGGCGCGCGACCAGCGCGGCGACATTGCGGCCATACTGCTTGCCGGCGATCACGTCTGCCGGGTCGAGTGCATAGGCGGCGTCGCCGTCCGCTCCCTGCCCTACGACCGCCGGAAAGTCGCTCGGATGGCGGCTGCTGGCCGACTTGCGCGGCACGGCTTCGTGCTCGTCGGCGTCGGCCCACACCATGCCGTGAACACTGGCGAGCGCGGCGAAGTACTCGAGGGTGTCGCGCTTGTCGTCGCCGGAACGGCAACTGAACGCGAAACCGCCCGCGACCTTGTTGCGCCAGTGTCCGGCGCGCCACATGCCGAGGGTGGCGTCGGCAAAGGCCTTGAAGGGTGCGGCGATACCGCCCTGAAATGCCGGCGCGCCGAAGATGATCGCGTCGGCGTTGGCCAGACGCGCGAGCGTGGCTTCGTCGTGCCACTGCCCGTCGATGAGCTGATGCGGCTCGATGCTGATCAATTGCGCATGCGCGCCTGCGTCGTTCACGCCCTGAGCGACCGAGTGGGCAATCATGGCGGTTGCGCCGCCCTGCGAGTAATAAACGATTGCAATATTGGACATGGCGTAGTGCTTCCCTATTGGATGTCCGCCCCATGGCACCGCCGGGATCGCGCTTCCCTTCGCTTCCGCTGGCTGTCTGGACATCAGTCAAGGCCAAATGATGCCAGTGATAACCCCTAGGGAATAGCCCGCATAAATGGACATGACTGTTCCGTCAAAGATAACAATCGGACCGCTACGCCACGCTGTCGGGTCGTCGACACGACGCTGAGCGGAAAATGGACCCACGCGGAGCACGGTCCCCGCGCCGCGTGTCCGGCGACGATGTCGGCGCATTCGCCCCCCTTTTCGCGCGAGAGTCCGCCCCGCTACCAGACGGCCGATGCAGCCTCATCGGCGTGCCGGCGCGCCCAATCGCTCCGACAGCCGGTCGGCGAGCTCCCGAATCTGCCGGCCGATGCGCTGCCCGGTGGCCGCGTCGACCTCGTTCGTCAGGAAGCTGACGGCAAGGCCTGCCACGGCGCGCTCGCCACTCGCGTCGAAGACCGGCGCACCAAAACAGGTCATGCCTTCGCGCATTTGGCCGTTGTCGATCGAATACCCCTCGCGGCGCACCTGCGCCATTTCCTCGGCCAATGCCGAAAAACTTCCCACGCTCGCTCGCGTGAGCGGCTCGGGCCAGGCGCGGACGAGCAGATCGGCGGCCTCGTCGGGCGGCAGCGTCGAGAGCATCGCCTTGCCCGTGGCCGTGTAGGGCGCAGGCAGCCGCATGCCGATGCGAAAGGTCACGCCAAGCGGGCGATCGCCGTTGTGGCAGGCCAGATAAATCACGTGCGCGCCGTCAAGGACGGACAGCGTCACCGTCTCCTCGGCAAACGCGCGCGAGGCCTCCCACACCGCCCGGAACTCCTCGGTGATGTTCGTCTGCGACAGGAACGCGTTGGCCCATCCCATCACATACGAGCCCATCGTCATGCCGCCATTGGGGTGACGCTTGACGAGCCGCAGCTTGACCAGCGTGTCGCACAGCCCATGCAGCGTGCTCTTCGGCACGCCCGTCTCGCGCGCCAGATCGGCCAGCGTCACAGGCTCCGCAGACGCGGCGATCACGTCGAGGACCTGCACGGCGCGCACCACGGCAGGCGCCGTGGTTTTGAGCGGCCGCGCCTCGCCTGTCGCGGGGAAGGCGTGCACGGGAACATCGAGTTTGCGCTTGGGCATGGTCAGTGTGGGTTGCCGAGAACGCCGGTTGCATGCGAAACGTTCCCTGCGTAGAATGAAATTCAATACATAGAATATCGTTCAATAGGTAGAACAGCAAGCCCCGAGACAGGGACATTGCCGTCTTCCTCCCGTCCACCGCCATTACGACAAGCCGGCGAGTCCGGCCCACTGCCATGCAACTCAAAGACACCACGCTTCTCAAGACCCTTGCCTGGGTCGACGGCCAATGGATCGCCGCCGACAGCGGCAAGGCGTTCGACGTCCTCGATCCCGCCACGGGCGAGGTGCTCGCCCGGGTGCCCGAGCTCGGCGCGCAGGAAACCACGCGCGCGATTCTCGCTGCCGAAGCCGCCCAAAAGCCCTGGGCCGCCCGCACGGGCAAGGAGCGCGCCGCCGTACTGCGTCGCTGGTTCGACCTGGTGGTCACGAACACCGACGACCTCGCGTATCTCATGACGCGCGAGCAGGGCAAGCCGCTGGCCGAAGCGCGTGGCGAGATCGCCTACGCCGCGAGCTTCATCGAGTGGTTTGCGGAAGAGGCCAAGCGCGTGGACGGCGACGTGCTGGCAACGCCCGCGGCGGACAAGCGCCTCGTCACGATCAGGCAGCCGGTCGGCGTGTGTGCCGCGATCACGCCGTGGAACTTCCCCGCCGCGATGATCACGCGCAAGGTCGCGCCGGCGCTCGCCGCGGGCTGCGCCATCGTCGTCAAACCGTCGGAGCTCACACCGCTGTCAGCCTTCGCACTCGCGGAACTGGCCCATCGCGCCGGCATTCCGGGCGGCGTGTTCCAGGTAGTGACGGGCGACGCGCGCGCCGTGGGCGGTGTGCTCACGTCGCACCCGAGCGTGCGCAAGCTGTCGTTTACGGGCTCGACGGGGGTGGGTCGTCTGCTCATGGCGCAATGCGCGCCCACGGTCAAGCGCATGTCGCTGGAGCTCGGCGGCAATGCGCCGTTCATCGTGTTCGACGATGCGGATCTCGACGCGGCGGTCGAAGGCGCGCTCGCCGCGAAGTACCGCAACGGCGGGCAAACGTGCGTGTGCGCGAATCGCTTCTACATCCAGGAGAGCGTCTACGACGCGTTCGCCGAGAAGTTCGCGAAGCGAGTGGCCGCGATGAAGGTCGGCAACGGTCTGGAGGACGGCGTGGTGATCGGCCCGCTGATCGAGCCGAAGGCCGTGGACAAGGTGGTCGCACTCGTCGAAGACGCGAAGTCGCATGGCGGCCGCGTGCTCGTGGGCGGCGCGGCGCATGCGCTGGGCGGCACGTACTACGCGCCGACGGTGATTGCCGACGCCACTTCGCAGATGCGCGTGGCGCGCGAGGAAATCTTCGGCCCGGTGGCGCCGCTGTTCCGCTTTTCGCGGGACGCCGACGCGGTGGCGCTCGCCAACGATACGGAATTCGGACTGGCCGCGTATCTGTACACGCGCGACATCGCACGCGCCTGGCGCACGGCCGAGGCGCTCGAATACGGCATGGTCGGCCTGAACACCGGCCTGATCTCGAACGAGGTCGCGCCGTTTGGCGGTATCAAGCAGTCGGGCGTGGGCCGCGAAGGTTCTCGCTACGGCATCGAGGAATACCTCGAGCTGAAGTATCTTTGCCTGCAGATGTGATGCGGCACGCGGCGCGCGCCCGCCGGGGCGCGAACCGCGCGAGAATGGCGATGTTTCGAGAGTGCCTGAACAAAGGAAGACGATCATGAATCCGTTTCGTTTCCAGACGGTCCCGACCGTCGTCGTGGAATTTGGCGCCGCCCGCCGGCTTGGCGCGCTGCTTCGCGAGCAGTATCCGACCAGCAGGCGTCTGTGCGTGGTAACGGACGGCTTCCTGCACAAGAGCGGTCTGCTCGCGCCTGCCCTGGCCGATCTGGCCCGGCATGACTGGCAGGTCTCGGTAATCGACGACGTGATCGCCGACCCGCCCGAGCACGTGGTGCTGGCAGCGGCCGAGCGCGCTCGCGCCGCCGACGCGCAGATCGTGCTCGGGCTGGGGGGCGGCTCGTCGATGGACGTCGCGAAACTGCTCGCCGTGCTGCTGCCGGGCACGCAGTCGATCGGGGACATGTATGGCGTCAAGAAGGTAACGGGGACGCGCCTGCCTCTGGTGCAGATGCCGACGACGGCCGGCACGGGCTCCGAAGTGACCGCGGTGTCGATCGTGACGACAGGCGAGACGACGAAAATGGGCGTGGTCGCGCCGCAACTCTTTGCGGACCTCGCGATTCTCGACGCGGAGCTCACGCTGGGTCTGCCGCGCGCCGCGACCGCGGCAACGGGCATCGACGCGATGGTGCATGCCATCGAGGCCTACACGAGCGCGCACCTGAAGAATCCGGTCTCGGACATGCTCGCCATGAAGGCGCTGGAACTGCTCTCGCGAAACCTGCTGCCGGCGTGCAACGACGGCCGCCATCGCGAAGCCCGCGAAGCGATGCTGCTCGGTGCGATGTTCGCGGGTCAATCGTTCGCGAACGCCCCCGTGGCTGCCGTTCACGCCCTCGCCTATCCGATCGGCGGCATCTTTCACGTCGCGCACGGCCTGTCGAACGCCCTCGTGCTCTGCCACGTCATGCGCTTCAACGCGCCCGCCGCGAGCGAGCGCTACGCCGAACTCGCCGACGTGGTGCTGCCAACGAAGATTACCGGCAGCGACGAAGCGAAAACGGACGCGCTCATCCGGCATATCGAAGCGATGATCGTCGACACCGCCATTCCCCGTACATTGCGCGAAGTCGGCATAACGCAGGACGACATCGCCCGCCTGGCGTCGGACGCCATGCGCCAGACCCGACTGCTCGTCAACAATCCCCGCGAGCTCACGCAAGCCGACGCTTTCGCCATCTACAGCGCCGCACTCTGACGGCGCTCTGCTGGCCGGGCTGCGCGACGATGCCGCCCGCTCCTTACCGCGACGAAAGCGGCAAGCCTCGCAGGGTCTCGACGATGGTGTCGGCCAACGCTCCCGGCGCCACCGCACTGACGTCGGACTCCGTCTGCAACGGTGTTGACTGGCAACGCGGCGTGAGGCGCAAATACGGCGGTTCGGCCTTCGCGAACAGCGTCACGCTCGGTGTCGACGTGGTGTGGGCCACGTGCATGAGGCCGCCGTCGGCCCCCACGAAAAGCACCGCATTGGCAATCACGCGCTTCGCGTCGCGCAGCGTCAACTGGCCCGTGAACGACGTCAGTTGCAGATGGACGAACTTCGCCTCCATCAACGCCTTCGCCGCTTCAACGCCATTGCCCGAGCCCAGCAGGACGACGCCAGTCGGCATGCCGGGCTCGCAGGCCACGTCATAGGCCTGCAGGCACTCGCGCCAATGCGCATAGGTGCGGCGCGGCTCCACCCCGCCCATGCCGAGCACGATGAACGGCCCTTGCGGCAACTGCCGCGCAATCGCCTCGGGCAGATCCGACTCCTCGCGAAGATACGGCTTGGCCCGCGCGAACAGTTCGTCGGGCGCCAGACCGAGCGAGAAAACGTCGTTGACCGCCGCCAGGCTGAACTGGGTCTGGTTGCGATCTGGCCCGTGGAAGAATCGGAACAGGCATGCGAACGGCAGCGTCGGGAAAAACCTGCGCTTGAGCCGCAGCGTCGGATAGTTGAATTCCTGCAGCACGATCACGTCGTAATCGGCCGCATCGATGCTCGCCGGATCGTCGAACACCTGACGGAAGATGTCGTCGCCCTCGAACACGGCCTTCAGGCTCGGCGCGATCAGCAGGTCCACCGGCCCCGGGCGCTCTCGCAACAGCGCACGACCCGACATATCCATGACGGCGTCGCCCACCGACGCCTTGCCGCCATAGATCCACAAAACCCGCGCGTCCGGCGCGACATGGCGCACCTCGCGCCTGGCCTGCCCGCTCACGGCGAGCCGCAAACGACGATGCAGATACTTCTTCGCAACGGTGAGCGACGACGTGCGCTGCAGGAATACGTCCGGCTCGTGGTACACCCATGCATACGGAATGCGGGTGCTCGGTTCGGTAAGGGCGCCCAGTCGGCGGGCAATGAAACGCTGCAGTGCCATGGTGGAATCGGTACGGGTCGGCCGCCGCCCCGGCACGCGCCGGGCGGCAAACGCCGGAAGAACGGGAGTATGCCATGGCTGGATGCCCGTGCCGCAACCGGCACGGCCGCCGGCGGGGCAGCCCCTGCGGCACCCTGCCGGCGTGGCGTCAGATCACCTGAAAACGGTGCGTGCCGTCGCGGCGAAGCTGTTCGACCAGACCGAACTCCCAGTCGAGATACGCCTGCATGGCCTCGGCCGCATTGTCCGTGCCCTCGTATGGCCGGCGATAGCGATCGTCGCGCGCGCTGGCCAGACGCGTCTCGCCCGACTCGAGCGGCAGCCCCGCGTTGATCCAGGCCTGCGTGCCGCCCTCGAGCACGACGATCTCGGCATCGGTCAGCGCTCGCAGATCGTTCGCGGCGAAGCGCGCGAGCAGACTCGAGCCGCAGGTGAGCACGTAGCGCTGAGCCGGTCCCACCTTGCGCAGCGCCTCGGCAAGGCGCGCGCGAATCACGAACCACGCCCCGGGAATATGACGTTTGACGTAATTCACGCCCGACGTGAAGTCGAGCACCGCGATCTGCCCGGGCAACGCCTCTTCCAGCCAACGCGCCAGCAGTGCGGGCGCGACCGTGGCCACCTCGGGCGCGCTTGGCGTGTGCAGCGGCCATCCACCCTGCGCGCTGCGCGCTTCGGCACCATGCGGCTCGACCACGTACACGGTCCACCCCATTTGCGCCAGCCAGGACCCGGTCATGTCGGCGCGCACGCCGTCGTCGTCGGCCAGCACGATCCACGCGCCCCGCACCGGCGCCTGATGATCCGTCTCCTGCACGAGCTGGCCGCCCGGCGCACTCGCGAAGTCTGGCAGATGCCCCGCGGCATACTCCTCGGGCGTGCGCACGTCGAAGCGGTACACGGTGCGTCCCGGCACGCCAAGCGAGGGCACATCCTCCAGCGCAATACGTCTGACGCCGGCCCGGTCGGCCACGGCGCGCGCGCCCTCGCGCGCGACGGCCAGCGTGGCCTCGCGCACGGTCGCGGGGTGACGCCGGTCGGCGCCGCGCTCGAGCGTCTGGCCCGCCAGCGTCCAGCCGATGGTGCCGTTGCGCAGCGCCGCCACCGGGTTCGGCAAGCCGGCATTGACGAGCGATTGCGTGCCGATGATGCTGCGCGTGCGTCCCGCGCAGTTGACGATCACACGCGTGGCCGGGTCCGGCGCGAGTTCGCGCACGCGCAGCACCAGTTCGGCGCCGGGTACGCTCGTCGAGCCGGGAATGTTCATGGTCTGGTATTCGTCGAAGCGGCGCGCGTCCACGACGACGACGTCCGCCTCGGCGTCGAGCAGCGCCTTGACCTCCTGCGCCGAGAGCGACGGCGTATGGCGCAGTCCCTCCACCCACTCGCCGAACGCCTTGCTCGGTACGTTCACGTCGCGAAACACTTCACCGCCCGCGGCAATCCAGCCGCCCAGGCCGCCCGCGAGTCGATTGACGTCGGTATAGCCAAGCTTGCGCAACGCGGCGGCCGCGCGCGGCGCGAGGTCTTCGCCGCCGTACTCTCCATAGAGGACAATGCGCGTATCGCGGCGCGGAATGCGCGCCCACGCCTCGATCTCCACTCGCGAGAGCGGCAGGTTTGCCGCCCACAGCGGATGCGACTGCGCATACGGGTCTTCCTCGCGCACGTCGAGCAGCGCGATCTCCTCACCGGCGAGCAATGCGGCGCGCACGTCGTGATAGGTCAGCTCGGGAAGGGTCACCCCGGAAAAGTTCGTCTCGGCATGCCGGACGTCGTCGGCCGTCTGCGACGGCACATCGTTCGAATGAGAAGACACGGTGGTTCCTTGAATTCGAAACTTCGAAAGTTCGCAAAGTCGTGCGCAAGCGGATCGGCCATGCACCGAGGGCCGCGCGCGAAGGGCCATTGTGGCAGAAGCGGCCGGCGCACGCGCAGTGCCTCATGGTGCGCCGCGGCAAGCCGCATGCGGGCTCAGGCACGCTGCGCCGCACACCCCCACGGGTTGGGCAGATGGGCATTGGCATAGCCGGAGACGAAGCCGTGGCGCTCGCCGGTCTCGGAGTACACGCTGCGATGGACGGCCCCGATGTTCGCGCCGTACACGTGAATGCTCACGGACACGCGATCGTCGAACGCGTTGCTCACACGGTGAATGTCACCCAAGCGAGGCGAAAGCACCTCCACATCGCCCGGCGCGAGCCGCACCGGCTCGCCGGCGACCACCGGAACACCGCCGGCATCGAGCACGTAAGGCTGGGAGTCCTCCGCGCCGCGCAACATGCCGATCAGCCCCCACACGGTGTGATCGTGTATCGGTGTGCGCTGTCCCGGCCCCCACACGAAGCTCACGATACAAAAGCGCTGCGCCGAGTCGCAATGCAGCAGATATTGCTGGTAATGCTCGGGATGGGCCTGTGCGAAGGGCGCCGGCAGCCAGTCGTCGCGCGCGACGAGCTGGGCAAGCAGTCCCGCGCCTTCTTCGAGCAGCGTGCTCTCGTGCGGACGGCGCTCCAGCAGCCGCGAAAACGCGGCGACGAAGGTGCGCAACGGATCGAGCGCATCGTAATCGCGCCTGGACAGATCATGCCGGGCCGTGGCGGATGCCACGTCGCACGGTGCTGCAGTGATGCCAACGGTCATACGGATTCCTGAAAAGCAGCGAGCGCGCGCCGGCCGGCCGCGCCCAGAATGGTGTCGTTCTGCGGCGTGTGGATGCGGCTGCACAGCACGTCGCGATGGTGGCGCTCGAGCGGATTGTGGCGCGACAGGCCGTGATTGCCGGAGAGCTGCAACGCCAGTTCGAGCGCGCGAATGGCATTGCCCGTGACGGTGAACTTGAGCGCGCCGCTGGCGATGTCGTCATCGGGCTGGCCCGCATCGGCTGCGGCGGCAGCGGCGTCGAGCAGGCGCTGATTGACGTGCAGCAGCGTGGCGATCTCGCCCACCGTCTCCTGCACGCGCGCCACGCTCGCCAGTGGCGCGCCGAGATTGCCGGGCACCCGTGTGTTGAGAAACGCGACGAGCCAATCGAGGCCGGCGCGCGCCACGGCGTCATAAAGCGTGCCGAGCAGCACGCTCATCCACGCCTGTTGCTCGATGTGCGCATCGTTGTCGCGCTGGCCGGTGCCGGCGGGCGCCCACTCGTGCAGCGGGCGGATGTCCACGGCATTGCCGAACGGCAGGTCGATGTCCTCGAGAATCACTTCGTGACTGCCCGACGCACGCAGCCCCAGATGGTCCCAGTTCGGCACGACGCGAATGCCGGGGCGATCCGGTCTTTCGCGCGAACCGTCCGGCCGCGGCACCAGGAACACGCCGACGCGCGGCTCCGGCTCGTCGGTGCGCGCCCACACGGACAGCCAGCGCAGCGCCGGAATGCCCGTGCAGTAGAGCTTGCGCCCGGACAGTCGCCAGCCCGACGCCGTGCGCCGCGCCACGGTCGACGGCAAGCCGCCGCGCGCGGGGGTGCCCAGCTCGGGCTCCACGCGCAGGGCATTGATGAGCGCTCCGTCGCGCACGGCGCTCTCGAACACCTCGCGCCGCTGCGCCTCGGGCCAGCGGGTGCCCTCGCGCGCGAGCGAGCGGTGCTGCAGGTACGTCATCGTGAGCACGAGGGCCGTTGCCGACTCGCCGGCCGCCACGGCCGCGACGATACGCCGCGCAGTCGCCAGCCCGGCCCCGCCGCCACCGAACGCTCGCGGCACCACTTCGGCGATCAGGCCGTGGCGATGCAGCAACGCGAAATTCTCGAACGGGAAGCGCGCGTCGCGATCGAGCGCCGCCGCGCCTTCGGCGAGCGCTCGAGTGATGGGCGCGAGCAAGGCGTCGAGCGGGTTGAGCGGGTCGGGAGGACACATGATCGGGAATAAGCAAATACGCGCCAGGCGCAATGCGCCGGATTTCGCAACGTTCATAGCGTAAGGTGCGGCGCGCGTTCGCCCAACCATCCATATCGAATAATCTTTGCGAAAATGATTATTTAACGGCCGAAGATTGTTTGCGTAGGCTCACTCCCGTTCACCGTCTGTTCCGATCGATGGGCGTGTAGCGCAAACCGACCCACGTCGCCGTGCACGCGTCCCTTATCCCACATCAAGGAGAGCGTTCATGAGCGTCGAGATCATCGGCATGATCCAGAGCAGCAAGCAGTCCGAAATACATCCGCAGAAAGGTCCGGTCGTCGACCGCGACTACGTTCGCAATTTCGCCCGCGCTCACGAGCAGTCCGGTTTCGACCGCATTCTCGTGCCGCACCACTCCACGAGCCCGTCGGCCACGCTCACGATCGCCTATGCGTCGACCGTGACCGAGAACATCCACTTCATGCTCGCCCACCGTCCCGGCTTCGTCGCGCCGACGCTGGCCGCGCGCCAGATCGCCACGCTCGATCAATTCAGCGGCGGGCGTCTGGGCGTGCACTTCATCTCTGGCGGCTCCGACGCCGAACAGGCACGCGACGGCGATTTTCTCTCGCACGACGAGCGCTACGCGCGCACCGACGAATACCTCGGCATCCTGCGTCGCATCTGGACCGAGGACGAGCCGTTCGATCACGACGGCAAGTACTACCGATTCAAGCAGGGCTTCTCGGAGGTCAAGCCGGTGCAGCAGCCGCACGTGCCGATCTTCTTCGGCGGCGCGTCGCAAGCCGCGCTCGAAGTCGCGGGCAAGCATGCCGATATCTACGCGCTGTGGGGTGAGTCACTCGACCAGGTGCGCGAACTCACGACGCGCGTGCGCGCCGCGGCCGCCGTGCACGGCCGCGCGCCGCGCTTCTCGGTGTCGTTCCGCCCGATCCTCGCCGAGACCGAGGAAAAGGCCTGGGCGCGCGCCGACCAGATCCTCGCGCAGGCGAAGGCCATTCGCGAAGCCGCCGGGCTGCCGCAAGGCTCGGCCCTGCAGAGCGAAGGCGCGCGCCGCCTGCTCGCCGCCGCCGACAAGGGCGCGCGTCTGGACAAGGTGCTGTGGACGGAGATCGCCAAGCTCATCGGCGGACGATCGAACTCGACGGCGCTCGTCGGCACGCCCGAACAGGTTGCCGACGCCCTGCTCGACTACTACGACCTCGGCGTGAGCACGTTCCTCATCCGCGGCTTCGATCCGCTGGGCGACGCGATCGACTACGGTCGCGAGCTGATCCCGCGCGTGCGTGCGCTGGTCGCCGAGCGCGATCGCCAGAACGCCGCGGCGCGCCGCGCCGCATAAGTCCCGGCCCCTTCGCTTCCCAGGAGAATCCGACATGGCCGCCGTACTGCCCATCGACACGCAAACGCCCACCGCGAGCGCCCCGAGCGCGCCGCATCCGACGCGCACCACGCCGAGCGGGCTCGTGCTCAACGCCGCGCCGCAGCAACGCTTCTGGTTCGACCCGCCGCCGGTGCGCACCGACGTGATCGCCGAGCGCCGCCACCGCCAGACGCGTCTGGCCGCCGCCTTTCGCATCTTCGCGCGCCACGGCTTCGACCTCGGTCTGGCCGGACACATCACCGCACGCGACCCCGAGCTGACCGATCACTTCTGGGTCAATCCGCTTGGCGTGCACTTCTCGCGCATCAAGGTCTCCGACCTGCTGCTCGTGAACAGCAAGGGCGAGACGGTCGTGGGCGACAGGCCGCTCAACAAGGCCGCCTTCGCGATTCACGCGGCGATCCACGAAGCGCATCCGCATCTCGTGGCCGCGGCGCACACGCATTCGACCTACGGCAAGGCGTGGTCCACGCTGGGCCGCACGCTTGATCCGCTCACGCAGGACTCGTGCGGTTTCTTCGAGGATCACGCGCTGTTCGACGACTTCACCGGCATGGTGGTCGACGACAGCGAAGGCCAGCGTATCGCGAACGCGCTGCGCAAGCCCGACGGCAGCGGCACCGTGAAGGGCGCGATCCTGAAGAACCACGGCATTCTCACCGCGGGTCCGACCGTGGAAGCGGCCGCGTGGTGGTACATCGCGCTGGAGAACGCCGCGCACACGCAGTTGCTCGCCGAAGCCGCCGGCAAGCCGCAACCCATCGACGAGACCACCGCGCGCCACACGCACAGCCAGGTCGGCGGGCCCGAGGGCGCGTTGTACTCGTTCGAGAGTCTGTACGAAGGGCTCGTCGAGGCCGAGCCCGATCTGCTCGACTGAACGGCCGTCCCACCATCATCAAAAATCCAGGGGAGTCGTACCCATGAAGTTCCGCCACACCGCCAAGTCGTCCCACATCGCGCCGGGCAGCACGAGCGCGCAGGACATTCACACCGGGCGCCGCAAGGCGCTGCGCGCGGGTGCCGCCGCCGCCCTCGCCGCGCCCGCGTTGCTGCTGGGCCGACGCGCCTGGTCGCAACCGCGCAAGCTCACTTTCGCGTGGAATCAGAACTCGTTCTGCCTCACGCCGATCGTGGCCGCGCAGGAGCGTGGGTTCTTCGAGAAGAACGGTCTGCAGGTCGATCTGATCAACTACAGCGGCTCGACCGATCAGTTGCTCGAGTCGATCGCCACGGGCAAGGCCGACGCCGCCGTGGGCATGATCCACCGCTGGCTCAAGCCGCTCGAAGCCGGCTTCGACGTGAAGATCATCGGCAGCTCGCACGGCGGCTGCGTGCGCCTGCTTGGCGCGAAGGCCGCCGGCGTGAGCACGCTCGCGTCGCTCAAGGGCAAGACCATCGGCGTGTCGGACCTCGCCGCGCCCGGCAAGCACTTCTTCCAGATCCTGCTCTCCAAGCATGGCATCGACGCCGATCGCGACGTCACGTGGCGCCAGTACCCGGCCGACCTGCTCGGCGTCGCCGTCGACAAGGGCGAGATTCAGGCCATCGCCGACGGCGACCCGAACCTGTACCTGCTGGAAAAACGCACCAACGGCGCCTACGTGGAGCTGGCGACGAACCTTACCGGCGAGTACGCGCGCAAGGTGTGCTGCGTGATCGGCGCGCGCGGCGAACTGGTACGCAACGACCGGGCGGCGGCCAGCGCGCTCGCACGCTCGATCGTGCAGGCGACCGACTTCGTCAACGAGAACCCGAACGAGGCGGCGAAGATCTTCGCCAAGTACTCGCCGAAGATCAGCCCGGAGGATCTGCGCAAGCTCTACGCGACCCTCACCTACACCCATCATCCGACCGGCGTGGACCTGCGCGACGAGATCGCATTCTTCGCCGACGATTTCCGCCGCATCGGCGTGCTCAAGAAAACGACCGATCCGCAGAAACTGGCGCAACACGTCTACGCCAACGTCCTGGGATAAAACGACCATGAGTGCCATTCTCGACAACGCTGCGCTGCGCGGGGCTTCGCCCGCCGCGGCGCTGGAACTCGCCGAACAGATCGACGGCGCGACGCTGCGCACGGGCGCGGCCGCGGCGGCGCCGCGCCTGGACGAGACCGACATCGACCAGCTATTCGCCGCACCGGGCACCGCACCCCTATGGGGCGTGGGCTTCGCCGCCGCGCTGGCGTGGGCCGCGCTCGGTGCGCTCACGCTGCGCTGGCCCAACAAGGTCGTCGGCTTCTCGGACTGGGCCTTTACCGACGAGTTAGGCGCCGTGGCGCTGGTCGTCGCCGCGGCACTCGCCGTTGTGTCGGTTGCCGCACGCGCCACGCCGCCGCTGCTGCGCGCGCGCGAAGCGCTCACCGGGGCGGGTCCGTGGCTCGTCGCCATCGCGCTGGGGCTGGCCGCCTGGGAGATTCTCACGGCCAAGACCGGCACGCTGCCCACGCCGTTTTTCGCCCCGCCGCAGGCGCTCATCGAGGTCTACACCGACGACTGGCGGCGGCTTGGCGACAGCGCCGTCAACACGCTCAGGCTGCTCGGCATCGGCTTCGGACTCGGCGCCATCGCGGGCTTTCTGATCGGGGTGTCGATCGGCTGGTCGCGCGCCATCGGCTACTGGGTGCATCCGGTGCTGCGCGTGCTCGGGCCGGTGCCGGCCACCGCGCTGCTGCCGCTCACGTTCTACTTCTTCCCGTCGAGCTACTCGGCCGCCGCGTTTCTGATCGCCCTGTCGACGGCATTCCCGGTGGCGGTGCTCACGTGGTCGGGCGTCGCCGGCGTGAACAAGAGCTACTACGACGTAGCGCGCACGCTTGGCGCGTCCGATGCGTTTCTCGTGTTTCGCGTCGCGATCCCCGCGGCGTTGCCCAACGTCTTCGTCGGCCTGTTCATGGGCCTGGGCGCGTCGTTCTCGGTGCTCGTCACGGCCGAGATGATGGGGGTGAAGTCGGGCCTGGGCTGGTACCTCACGTGGGCGCAAGGCTGGGCTTCCTACGTGAACATGTACGCCGCGCTGATCGTCATGGCCCTGCTCTTTTCGGGCGTCATCACCCTGCTCTTCACCGTTCGCGATCGCGCGCTCGCCTGGCAGAAAGGAACCGTGAAATGGTAAGTCCCGCTACGTCCAAGGTTTCGCGCGAAGCCGCCACGCCGCACGCGGTGGCGCCCGGCGGCGAAGGGTACGTCGATGGGTACGTCGATGCCGGACGCGTCAGTGTCGGCGCCCTCGCCAGCGCCAGCGACAGCGGCGCACGGATCGACATTCGCGGGGTGAGCCACTGGTTCGGCACGCGCCAATCGCCCCTGCAAGTGCTCGACGGCGTGGACCTGAGCGTCGCGCCCGGCGAATTCGTCGCACTGCTCGGTCCCAGCGGCTGCGGCAAGTCCACGCTGCTGCGCCTCGTGGCCGGTCTCGAGACGGCCACGCGCGGCACGATCACCCAGGACGGCGCCGCCATCACGCGTCCCGACCCGTCGCGCATCGTGGTGTTTCAGGACCCGACGCTATACCCGTGGCGCCGCGTGCGCGAGAACGTGGCGCTAGGCCTCCAGGCGCGCGGCGTGCTCGCGAAGGAGCGTCAGCGCGTGGACGCCGCGCTCGCGCGCGTCGGGCTGTCCGAATTCGCCGACGCCTTCGCGCATCAGCTCTCCGGGGGCATGGCGCAGCGCGTGGCGCTTGCGCGAGCCCTCGTCAACGATCCGCGCCTGCTGGTGCTCGACGAGCCGCTAGGCAAGCTCGACTCGCTCACCCGCATGGCCATGCAAAGCGAGCTGGTCGAGCTGTGGCAGCGCGCCGGCTTCTCCGCGCTGCTCGTCACGCACGACGTCGAGGAGGCACTGTTCCTCGCACAGCGCGTGATCGTGTTCAGCCCGCGGCCGGCGCGCATCGTCGCGCAATTGCGCGTCGATCTGCCGTATCCGCGCCATCGCGGCGATGCGCGCATTACCGAACTGCGCCACGAGGCGCTGCGACATCTGGGGCTCGATGCAAGCTGGTGAGCGTATGGCGTGCGTCGCGGCAGGCACACGGTCCACGCGGGATCCATCGAGGCGTGCCATGTCACCGGGTTCGTCCTGGGAGCGGACGCGATGACATTGCCTCCGACGCATGGGTGGCTCAACGCCTTGCTGCACACCCTGCAATCGATTCAGGCGCTCGGACTCGACGCGCTTTACGCACTCGGACTCACCGACGCCTCCCACGGTGCGCCCGCGTGGCCGTGGAGCGTTCGCATCGCGGGAGAAAATCTCGTCATCGACGTCGCCTTGGCCCGGCAGTTCGCATGGATGCTCGCCGCGCTCGTGTTCGCGCTCGTCTGCCTGGTGCTCGCACTTGCGTGGCGACGCGCCCGGCGCTGGCTGCTGGGCGCAGGCCTGCTTGCGCTCGTGATCGCACCATGGCCGTCGCCTTCGCTGTGGCTGGGCACGGCGGTGCCGACGAGCTTTCACACCAGTCCGACAGGCTTCACGGTGCAGAGCATCGCGCGCGGGGAGCGCGTGTATGCGGCGAACTGCGTGGCCTGCCACGGCGTCGACGGGCGCGGCGAGGGGCCGCTGGCCGCCACGCTGCGCCGCTGGCCGCCGACCATGGCCAGTGCGCTGCTCAGCCGGCGCGCCGACGGGGAGCTCTTCTGGCACGTGTTGTACGGCATGCGCGATGCGCAGGGCGTGACCATGCCAGGCTTCGCGGGGCGCCTGAGCGATCGCGAAATCTGGTCCGCGCTCGACTACATGCGAGTGCTGTCCGCGTCGGCGGGCATGGCGGCGGGCGTCAGTTGGCCCGTGCCGCTGGCGCTGCCGTCGCTCGTCGTCAAATGCGGCAACGCGCCGGCGCGCGAGCTCGCCGACTGGCGCGGCCGTCAACGCGTGCGGATCGTGGCCGTGGACGCCGCGCATCCGCCGCCATTCGAAGATCCGCGCTTCCTCACGCTGCTGTTGCGGCAGGACCCCACGGCGACGGTCACCGCCGTGGCCGACGCGAACCGCACCGTGTCAGCGCCACGTTTGCTGCGCGTGAAAGCCACCGCGAACGGGGCGCGCGCCGCCAACGTCACCCGCCTGCTCGGCGAGCGCGCCGATTGCGTGGCCGATGCACCGCAAGCATGGACCGTCTTCGCGCAGATCGCCGGGCAACCGCCCTCGGCGCTGGCGGGCACCGAGTGGCTGGCCGATCGCGACGGATGGCTGCGCGCGCTGGCGCCGGCAGGACGCCGCGGCTGGGCCAGCGGCGGCCTGATGTGCACCACGACGACGGCCCCGCCATCCGACGCGGCGGGCGGCGACGCGCCGCAAGCACGCCGCGCCGATCCCCTCACCGCCACGCTGCGCCAGATGGACAACGACCCCGTGCGTTTCGTGAAGGGTGGTTTCGTCCATTGAACGCCCGTTTCCTCGACCTTTCCCTGGCTTTCTCACCGATTTTTTCCGACTCCGACAGGCTCTCTCATGACGATTTCCCGACGCCGCTTCCTTCAGTACGTCACGACTTGCGGCGCAACCGGTGCGCTGAGCGCACTCGCCGCGCCCGGACTCGCGCTGGCCCAATCCGGGCGGCCGGTGCTCAGGGCCGGCGACCAGAAGGGCGGCCTGCGTGCGCTGCTCGAAGCGGCCGACGCGCTGCGGCAACTGCCCTACGACATCCAGTGGACCGAGTTCCCGGCCGCCGCGCCGCTGGCCGAAGCGCTCAACGCCGGAGCGGTCGATTGCGGACCGATCGGCGACGCGCCGGTGATCTTCGCGCTGTCGGCCGGCGCGGCGATCAAGATCATCGGGGCGAACCGCTCGGACGCATACGGGACGGCCGTCATCGTGCGGCCTGACGCCACGCTGCGCACCGCCGCCGACCTCAAGGGCAAGAACGTGGGCACGACGCGCGGCTCCATCGGCCATTTCGTGACGCTCAAGGCCATCACGGCCGCAGGTCTCGCGCCGGCTGAGGTGAATTTCCGCTTTCTGCCCCCGGCCGACACGATCACCGCGCTGGCGAGCGGGTCGGTCGATGCGTGGGCCACATGGGAGCCGTACACCGCCGTGGCGCAGACGACGGGACGCGGCCGCGTGCTCGTCAATGGCCGCGGGCTATGGTCCGGGCTGAGCTATCTGGCGGCCACCGACGCGGCCGTTGCCGCCAAGGCGGAGATCCTGCGCGACTTTCTCGCGCGCGTCGTGCGGGCGCAGGCGTGGTCGTACCAGCACGTGGATGCATTTTCCGCGGCCATGGCGCGCATCATCGGCATTCCACCGGAGGCGGCCAAGCTGCAGTTTTCGCGACGCGCGACGAAGTGGTGCAACATCGACGATGCCCTCGTGGCCGAGCAGCAACGCACCGCCGACTTCTATTCGCATGTGGGGTTGCTGCGCCAGCCGCTCGACGTCAAGCCCACGTTCGACCGGCGATTTCCTATCGGGGTCTGACGCGACGCGCCGCCCTCCGGCGGCGTTTCAGCGGCGCTCGCGGCACCATTTCCGATGCCGACCATGCGCAGGCAGGCGCCGGCGTTCGCCGCCATGCCTCGTCTCGCACACGTCGGCGAGCTGAAGGCGAGCGCCATCGTGTGGTAGCGTGGCGCCTTTGCCCACGCGGCACGTCCGCCGCCCCCGCCCACCATGCTCGATTTCGACGCCGACGCCCTGATGCGTCTCGTGACCACGCCCATGCCGTTCGGCAAGCACAAGGGCACGCTCATCGCCGATCTGCCCGGCAACTATCTGAGCTGGTTCGCGCGCGAGGGCTTTCCCCCGGGCGACATCGGCCGCCTGCTTGCGCTCATGCACGAGATCGACCACAACGCCTTGGGTGATCTGCTGCGACCGCTGCGCGCACGGGCGCAGGCCGCGCCTCGAAAATGACCCGCGACGGGCCGCGATCCGTCGATCCGCGCCGCCCGCCATCCAACGCGCCCCGTCAGCCGGTGCAGAGCATTGGCGGCAGACGGCGACGCACCCACTGCGTCTGCTGCTCGTGGGCGTGTGCCAGTTGGAGGACCGCAAAGTCCGCCTGCGCGGGGCCGATGATCTGCAGCCCCATCGGCAAGCCTCGCGCGTCGAAGCCGACCGGCACGCTGATCGCCGGCAAGCCGGCCAGCGTCGGGCCGATCACGACTTCCATCCAGCGGTGATAAGTGTCCATCGGCCTGCCGGCCACCGACGCCGGCCAATGCGTCTGCGCGTCGAACGGGAAGACCTGCGCCGCGGGCATGAGCAGAAAGTCGTAACGCTCGAAGAGCCGCGCCAGCGCGCGATACCATTCGCTGCGGTCGATCGACGCGCGGAACACGTCGGAAGCGCTCAGCGCCTCGCCGCCGGCCACTTCCCATTGGGCTTCGGGCTTGAGCCTGTCGCGCCGTGCCGGATCGGCATACATGTCGCCGAGCGAGCCGTTCACGAGCCAGTGGCGCAGGGTAAGCCACGTGCGCCAGAGCCGGTCCGGCGCGAAGTCGGGCCGGCACGGCTCGACCTCGCAGCCCATCGCCGTGAAATCGTGCAGCGCCGCCTCGCACAATGCCATCACGCCGTCTTCCATCGGCAAATGGCCGCCGTAGTCGCCGAGCCAGCCGAGCCGCAGACCCTTCACCTCGCGCGGCAAGGCGTTCGCGAAATCCGAGCCGCCCTGCGAAATCGAGAGCGGGCTGCGCGCGTCATAGCCCGCCTGCGTGGCGAGCAGTTGCGCGACGTCGGCAACCGTGCGGCCCATCGGCCCCTCGGTGCTCAGTTGCTGCACGAAGATTTCCGGGGCCGGACCATACGGCACGCGCCCCTGCGACGGCCGCAGACCGTACACGTTACCGAACGCCGCCGGGTTGCGCAGCGAGCCCATCATGTCGCTGCCGTCGGCCACCGGCAACAGGCGCAACGCCAATGCGCTACCCGCACCGCCGCTGCTCCCGCCGGCGCAGCGCGTGGTGTCGTAGGCGTTGCGCGTGATGCCGAAGACAGGGTTGTAGCTGTGCGAGCCCAGACCGAACTCGAACACGTTCGTCTTGCCGACGAACACCGCGCCGGCCGCGCGAATGCGCCCGACGCTGATGCTGTCGTGCGTGTCGGCCGCCGCGCAGGTGAGCGGCGAGCCCTTGCGGGTGGGCAAGCCCGCACACGACGCGAGGTCCTTCACCGCATGCGGCATGCCGTGCATCCAGCCCAGGTATTGCCCGCTTGCGAGCTGACGGTCGCGCTCGTCGGCTTCGGCGAGCAGCACGTCGGTGTCGCGCAGCGACACGATCGCATTGACGGCGGGGTTGTATCGCGCAATATGCGCGAGATAGGCCTGCATGACCTCGCGGCACGACACGCGGCGCGTGCGAATCGCCTCGGACAGCGCAAGGGCGTCGAGCGCGACGATGTCGTCGAGCGAGTTCGGCAACGCGTGCGCGGCGTTGGCGGCGGGCGATGGGCAGGCCGCGCTCGATTGCGCGGCCGGGGACGGCGCGACGGCCATGTGTCTCTCTCCTTGGCGGGGGCGCCGCGCGTGGGCGACGCCGTTGTCTGACGCCATTGTCGGTCAAACCCGCCGGCGCTGCCGAGGGATAATTGAATTTTCCCCCCCGCAGCGCAAAGCCGCGGCGCCAATCAGTGCGACAGCGCGTCCAGCCCGGTGGCTTCGACATCCTGCGCGGCGGCAGGCGCGGCCATGTACATCAACATCTTCCTCGCTGCTTCGGGATGCCGGGCGTTGACCGGCACCCCGCCCGCAAAGCGCGTGACCGACTGCAGCGACTCGGGGATCTTGCCCGCGAACGCCACCCCCTTGACCGGCAGCAGCTCGCTCACCTGTTGCAGGCCCAGCGCGTAATCGCCGGCCGCCACCTTCTCGGCGACCGGGGTCTTCTGCACCATCACGGCCTTGCCTCGCATCTGCTCGGCGATGCCCAGCTTGCGGAACAGTTCGCGCTCGACGTACACGCCGCTCGCACTGTCCGAATAGGCGACCGATCCGGCCGCAAGGAGCGCCGCCTTGAGCTTCTCCGGCGTGCTCACGTCGGGCACCGGTTCGCCGGCCCTCACGACCACGCCGATGCGCGAGTCCGCCAGATCGACGCGCGAGTCCGCGCGCACCTTGCCCGCCTTGATCAGATCGTCGAGCGCGTAGCCGACCATGATGACCGCGTCGGCGGATTCTCCCCGTGCCAGACGGTTCGGGATCGCCTCGGGCGCCTTGCCCATCGACGGCCCCCACGCCGTATCGACGTGATCACCGCTCGCGGCCTCGAATTTCGGCAGCAGCCGCTTGTACGCGGCGGTGAAACCGCCGGAGTTCATCACGTGCAGGTCTTCCGCCTGTGCGGAGGCGGCGCCGAGCAGCGCGCTCGCGAGGATGCCCGCACCGAAGGCGGCAAGCAGGCGTCGGGGGGCACGCGCGCGTGCCAAAGCGGGAATGGCTTTCATGGGGTGTCTCGTCAGTGATGTTGTTGTGAAGCCGCGGACATGCCGCCGCGGCGTTATGACACAAGGCATACGGCATACGGCCGCGCAAGGCAGCGGCCCGGGGCAACGCAGGACACAGAAGACGCGACGGTCGATCCGTGCATGCCGCGCCTTCCGAGGCCAACTCACGCGTCAGCCCGCCGCGCGAAGCCCGTCGGCATCGGCTCGGCGGCCCTGCCCGCCGGTGCGGCCACGGTAGAGCGCGAGCGTGGCGCAGATCGCGCACAGTGCGGCGAAGCTCATCCAGTAGCCCGGCGCCGCCTTGTCCCCCGTTGCGTGAATGAGGTACGTCGAGAGCGCCGGCGTGAACCCGCCGAAGATGGCCGTCGCCAGACTATAGGCGAGCGAGAAGCCGGCCACACGCACGTCCGGCGGCATGACCTCGGTGAGCGCCGGAATCATTGCCCCGTTGTACATGCCGTACAGGAACGAGAGCCACAGCAGCACGAGGAGCATGCGCGCGAAGCTCGGCGCCTGCACGAGGAACGACAGCACCGGGTAGGCCGTCACCAGCGTGAGGCCCGCGAACAGCAGCAATACCGGACGGCGGCCGATGCGGTCTGACAGCGAGCCGCCGATCGGCAGCCAGATGAAGTTCGACACCCCCACGCACAGCGTGACGAGCAGTGCATCGGTGCTGCTCAGATGCAGCACGCTCTTGCCGAACGTCGGCGCATAGACGGTGATCAGGTAGAACGCCGTGGTGGTCAGCGCCACGAGCAGCGCGCCGCCGATCACGACGCCAGCGTTGGCGGCCATCGAACGAAAGACTTCGCCGAGCGCCGGGTGGCGCTTGCGCTGCCTGAACTCGTCGCTTTCCTGCAGCGAGCGACGCAGCGCGAAGATCACCGGCACGATCAGGCAGCCCACGAGGAAGGGCAGACGCCAGCCCCACGCACCGATCTGCTGCGCGGTGAGGGAAAGCGAGAGTGCGTAGCCGAGCGCGGCCGAGACCACGATGGCGACCTGCTGGCTCGCCGATTGCCAGCTCGTGTAGAAGCCCTTGCGGCCCGGCGTGGCGATTTCGGCCAGATAGACCGACACGCCGCCGAGTTCCGCGCCGGCCGAAAAGCCCTGCAGCAGCCGGCCGATCAGCACGAGCACCGGCGCGGCGAGACCGATGACCTCGTAGCCCGGCACGAACGCAATGAGGATCGTGCCGCTCGCCATGATGCCCAGCGTGGTGACCAGGCCCTTGCGGCGGCCCACCTTGTCGATGTAGGCGCCGAGCACGATGGCGCCCAGCGGTCGCATCAGAAAGCCCGCGCCGAACACGGCGAACGTCAGCATGAGGGACGCGAACTCGCTGTCGGTCGGGAAGAAGACGCGCGAGATCTGCGTGGCGTAGAAGCCGAAGAGGAAGAAGTCGAACTGCTCGAGGAAGTTGCCGGCCGTCACGCGCAGGACGGCGCCGGCTTTCGATGGGCGACGCGAAACCGCGTCTTGGGGGCGCTGTGACATGCGCTGTCTCCGTGTTGCCTGCGGCCCGGGGGATCGAGCCGCCAGTGAATCGTCGCACTGCATCTCTGCCATGGGGCGTGTTGCCCCATGAGGCGTGTTGCCCCGCCATGGACGCTTTTTGAAGCCGCCAATGTTGCGCTGGAAGTTCCCCGCTTGTGAATTGCAAGTTTTGGAAACATTGATGCATCCATGCTATCAATCATGGGATGATGATGCGTCTGCCGAGCGGTAACGCTACAATCGCCGCACCTCGGCGTCGCGCGCCCGTTTCCTCCCGGATTCCTTGTGTCATGGCGATCAACTTCGATCTGAACGATTTGCAGGCCTTTCGCGCGGTCGCGCAGCTCGCGAGCTTTCGCCGCGCGGCCGAATCCATCCATATCTCGCAGCCGGCGCTCTCGCGGCGCATCGACAAGCTGGAGGATGCGCTCGGCGTGAAGCTCTTCGAGCGCAGCACCCGGCGCGTGGCGCTGACCAACGTCGGACGGGCGTTCGCGCGCGACGCCGAGCGCATTCTCGACGACCTCGACAATGCGTTGCTCGGCATTCGGGACGTGGCGTCGTCGAGCCTCGGGCACGTGACCATCGCCTGCGTGCCGTCGGCAGCCTATTACTTCATGCCGCAGGTCATTTCGCGTTATCACCGGGCGTTTCCGCGCATCCGCATCTCGGTGCTCGATGCGAGCGCGAACGAGGTGCTTGCGGCGGTCGTCAACGGCGAGGCGGATTTCGGGCTCAACTTCATCGGCAGTCAGGAGCCGAACGTCGAATTCAAGCTGCTGCTCCAGGAGCGATACGTGGCGGCGTGCCGGCGCGACCATCCGCTCGCCGGCAAGAAGCGCGTGACGTGGCGCGAGCTGTACGAATACGACTACATCACGGTGGGCAAGGTCTCGGGCAACCGGCTGTTGCTCGATCAGGCGCTCACCGGCCTGCCGCAGCGCCCGCCGAGCATCTGCGAAACCCGGCATGTCACCACCATGCTCGGGCTCGTGGAAGCCGGCCTCGGCGTGGCGGCCGTTCCCACGATGGCCATGCCCGGCCGCGATCACCCGCTGCTCACGAGCGTGCCGTTGGTCGACCCGGTGGTCACGCGACGCGTGGGCATGATCCGCAGCAAGGCGCGTGCGCTCTCGCCTGCGGCGGCGCAGCTCTATCGTTACGTGGCCGAAATGAAGGCGCCGGGACGGCGGCGCGCAGGCGCCGAAGCGCTATAACCGGGTGGGCACGATTGCACGCCCGGTAACACTTTGTTACCCGTCTTACGAAAGCCGCAACATTGGCCGGACGGCGCGCGTGCGGGGCGTCTTTATACTTTGCAGCGCATCACAACGACTCGCATCACAACGACTCGCATCACAACGACTCTTACCCAAGCCTCATGCTCAAGCGAATTTTCCCGATCGTGGCGGTTGCCACGCTGGCAGCAGCCACCCCCCTGACGGCCTCGGCCAGTGATATGAACAATGCCCTTGGCGGCGCGCTGGGCGGCGTCGCGGGCGCGGCCGTCGGCGGTGCGCTCGGCGGCAGCACCGGCGCAGTGGTGGGCGGCGCCGTGGGCGGCGGCGCGGGCGGCGCGATGACGTCGAACCGCCGCGAGCGCACGGGCGCCATCATTGGCGGCGCCCTGGGCGGCGGCGCGGGCACGGCGGCGGGCAACGCGATGGGCGGCCGCTCAGGCGGCCTCATCGGCGCGGCCGTGGGCGGCGGCGCGGGCGCGGCGCTCGGCGGCAACATGTCGCGCTCGAGTTCCTATGACGACGACTATCGCCACGGCAAGCGCCGCGGTCATCGCAAGCACCACCATCATTGATCGGCGGCTGTCGTCTGCCGATGCGACGCGTCCCGCCACGGCGACGGGGCGCCGACAAGGGGCCGCCCGGTAACGTGCCGGCCCCGCTTTCCCCTCCATCCTCCCCCTCCATCCTCCCCGTCCATCCCCCCCTCCATCCGCTCCCTATCGGCGCTTCCCCATGATGCTCTCTGCGCCGAGCCGCACCTCGACACCTGTCAGGACGACGCCGGCACGCTCGCCACGGTTCAGGCCTGGAGGAATTCAGGGCCGCGAAGGATACGGGCCGATCCCGGTCGGGTAGCTCCCCGGGACGAGCATCGACGCATCGAGACGGTCCACGCTCGTGCGACCGGTCAGCGCCATCGTCACGTCCATCTCTTTCGCGATCACTTCGAGCGCACGGCGCACCCCCGCCTCGCCCATTGCCCCGAGGCCATACAGGAAAGGCCGGCCAATGAGCGTGCCCTTGGCGCCGAGCGCGATGGCCCTGATCACGTCCTGCCCCGAGCGCACGCCGCCATCGAGCCACACTTCCATGTCGCGTCCGACCGCCGCCACGATGTCGGGCAGCGCGCGGATCGTCGAGATCGCACCGTCCAGTTGGCGTCCGCCGTGATTGCTCACCACGATCGCGTCCGCGCCGGTGTCGCGCGCCGCACGCGCGTCCTCGGGATCGAGAATCCCCTTGAGCACCAGCTTGCCGCCCCAACGCTTCTTGATCCACTCGACGTTGTCCCACGACAGGCGCGGATCGAACTGCGCCGCCGACCAGGCCGCGAGCGAACCGATGTCGTCCACGCCCTTGGCGTGCCCGACGATATTGCCGAACGTGCGCCGCCGCGTGCCTAGCATGCCCATGCACCAGCGCGGCTTGGTCATCATGTTCAGGATGTTCGGCAACGTAAGCTTCGGCGGCGCCGACAGCCCGTTCTTGATGTCGCGATGACGCTGGCCGCTGATCTGCAGATCCATCGTCACCACCAGCGCCGAGCAACCCGCCGCCTTCGCGCGGTCGATCAGGCGCTCGATGAAGTCGCGATCGCGCATCACGTACAACTGGAACCAGAACGGCGCCCTCGTATGCGCGGCCACGTCCTCGATGGAGCAGATCGACACCGTGGAGAGCGTGAACGGCACGCCGAACGCTTCGGCCGCGCGTGCCGCGAGAATTTCGCCGTCGGCGTGCAGCATCCCCGTCATGCCTGTCGGCGCAAGGGCCACCGGCATTGCGACCGGCTGACCGAGCATCGTCGCGCGCGTGCTTCGGTTCTCGATGTTGACGGCCACGCGCTGGCGGAATTCAATCCTGCCAAAGTCCGCCGCGTTGGCGCGATAGGTGGATTCGGTCCACGAACCCGAGTCGACGTACTCGTAGAACATGCGCGGCACGCGCCGCTGCGCGAGAACCCGCAGGTCCTCGATGGTGGTGATCACTGCCATGCTGCGTCTCTTCTTCCCTCTTGTTTTCCAGAGAATCCCGATCCCGAGCAAAAACGAATCGGCCCCTGCCGAATCGTGCGAAACCCGGGGGAATTCCCGCGGGATCGGCATCTACTTAATATCTTATATAATCGTCACTTTTGCTTGACGAGGTCGACGAGCGACTGGGTGTGTTTGATCGTCTTGAGCACGATGTTCGATTGGATCGACATTACCGCGGGCGCCCGGTAGAGCTCGTTGACGATGAAGTCGGAGTAATGCGCGAGGTTGCGCGCGCGCACCGTGAGGATGTAGTTCGCCGAGCCCGTGACGATGCGGGCCGTGACCACTTCGGGCCAGTTCTGCACGCAGGCCAGAAACTTCTCGTGCCACTGGTCGACGTCGGGCCGCAGCGTGATCTGCACCAGCGCTTCGAACTCGAGGCCGATGTGCTGTGCGTCCACGATGCAGCGGTAGCCCGAAATCACCCCGCGGTCTTCGAGCAGCTTCACCCGGCGCAGGCAGGCCGACGGCGACAAGCCGACGGCATCGGCCAGTTCCTGGTTGGAGATGCGTCCATTGAGTTCGAGATGGCGAAGAATGCGCAGATCGGCGAGGTCGAGGTTCATTGGCAGAATCCTTCAAGTTTCACGGGATTTTGGCAGATCCTTCGACACACCGCCAGTTGTCCGACACAAATAGCAAGCAAATTCCATTTTTGCGTTGATATGATAGCCGTCGGCCTTTGGCCGGGGCGTGTTCGTCGTCCCGGCACGGGGGCGACGTTCGATGTGGTGGTTGCCGTGCCAACGCGTGTCCGCGACACCCGTATCGGGGATTCGGCGGACGAGTATCTGAAACATCAGCAGGACGTCTACAAGACTAAAAAGGAGACCCATGAAGTCTGCAATTCCGGCCAGCCTGGCCATCCTCTCGGCCGCCTGTGGCGTGGCCTTCAGCACCCCCGCCGCCGCGCAAAGCGCCGTCACCCTGTACGGGATCGTCGATCAGAGCGTGCGCTACCAGAACAACGCCAACGCCAATAACGACGCCCTGTGGCAAGTCACTAACGGCGCCGTGACCAACAGCCGCTTCGGCTTCAAGGGCTCGGAAGACCTGGGCGGCGGCATGAAGGCGATCTTCCAGCTGGAGTCGGGCATCAACCCGCAGAACGGCACGCTCGCCAATGGCCCGCGTCTGTTCGACCGTTATGCGTTCGTCGGCCTGCAGAACCAGTACGGCACGATCAAGATCGGCCGTCAGGCGACCGAGGCCTTCAACGTATACGGGGACTTCGACCCGCTCACGATCGGCAACTACGCGAACAACTCGTGGATGTACAACATCACGCGTGGTCGTGTGGACAACGCGGTGAGCTATGCCGGCACGTTCGGCGGCCTGTCGGTCGGCGCGACCTACGGCTTCGGCAACACTGCCGGCACGATGGCGGCGAGCAACTACTGGGGCGCGCGCGCCTCGTATGCCATGGGCCCCTTCCAGGTCGCCGGCGTGTACCAGCAAGCGCGTGACGCCGCCAAGCGCGTGCAGCAGATGTGGGGCCTGGGCGGTATCTACAGCGTCTCCATCGCCAAGGTGTTCGTCGGCTACATGGGCGGTCGCGACCGCAGCGGCTGGCTCGACGGCACGCTCAACGATCCGGCGCACACCGTCACCACGGGCAACCTGAACGACAATCCGCGCAAGGACATGACGTTCTACCTCGGCACGACCATCCAGGCCATGCCGAACCTGGCGATCACGGGCGCCGCGTACTTCGACGACATCAAGAACATCAACGCCCAGGCGGGCGATGCCGGTTCGGGCCGTCGCTACACTTACGTGCTGCTCGCCGAGTACGCGCTGTCCAAGCGCACGCAGGTCTACGGCACCGTCGACTACAACAAGGTGAGCGGCGCCGCGCGCGTCGAATTGCCGGGCAACTCGACGCAGGTGGGTGTGGCCACGGGGATTCGCCACATCTTCTAAGCCGACGGCGCGGCTCGCTCGCGCCGGTACGCTTCGTTCCTTGATTCTTTGCTGTACGTATGACCCGCCCCGGCTCCGGCCGGGGCGGCGGGGCCCGTTCGCGCCGGACACCGGCCGCGCCATCTTCCGCGCGCAGGCGGGCAATGACAAGCATTGCTGTACGCATACGGGTGCCGCCCGCCAGTCGCACCGGCATCCACGAGGTGTGTCATGACGCATTCCCCTGAGTCGTCCCAATCCGGCCCGTCGGTCACTTCGTCGCCGTCGTCACCGTCGTCGCCATCCCTTTCCAGCCGCTTCTCGCACATCGCCCGCCGCGAACAGGGGCTGCGCCGCTCGCTTACGGCGAGCCAGATGGCCATGATCGCCATCGGCGGCGCGATCGGCACAGGTCTCTTTCTCGGCAGCGGTTTCGCCATCGGCTTCGCCGGGCCGAGTGTGCTCGTCTCCTACGGCATCGGCGCGCTCATCGCACTCATGCTCATGGGGTGCCTGGCGGAGATGACGGTCGCCCATCCGACCTCGGGATCGTTTGGCGCTTACGCAGAGCATTACATCGGCCCCTGGGCCGGCTTCCTCGTGCGCTATGCGTACTGGTCGTGCATCGTGCTGGCCGTGGGCACCGAGGTCAGCGCCATCGCCGTCTACATGAAATACTGGTTCCCGCAGGTGCCGGGCTGGTACTGGGTGGCGGGCTTCTCGGCCGCGCTCGTGCTCGTGAACGCGATGTCGGTGAACCTGTTCGGCGCCATCGAGTATGGCTTCTCGCTCATCAAGATCACCGCCATCGTGGCGTTCATCCTGATCGGCGCGTATGTCGTCTTCGTCGCGCCCGGGGCGGTGGCCGGCGCGGGTCACACGCCCGCCGGCTTCGGCAACTATACCGCGCACGGCGGGTTCTTCCCGAAAGGGCTGTGGGGCATGTGGGTGGCCGTGATCATCTCGATCTTCAGCTACCTGTCCATCGAGATGATCGCCGTGGCTGCCGGCGAGGCCGAGAATCCGGAGCGGGCCGTGACGCGCGCATTCCGCTCGACGGTCGTGCGCCTCGTGCTGTTCTACCTGCTCACGCTGGCGTTGATGCTGGCGATCGTACCGTGGACGGCCGCCGGTCAGGACGAAAGCCCGTTCGTGAAAGTGATGCAGGCGATCGGCATTCCGGGCGCGGCGGGCGTGATCAACTTCGTGGTGCTCGTGGCCGCGCTCTCGTCGATGAACAGCCAGCTCTACATCACCACGCGGATGATGTTCTCGCTCTCGCGTGCGGGCTACGCGCCGGCCCGCTTCGGCGAAGTCAACGGCCGCGGCGTGCCGCTCGCGGCGCTGCTGCTCTCGACGGTCGGCATTGCGCTCGCCACGCTCGTGAACTTCCTGTACCCGGAGTCCTCGTTCACGTTCATGATGGCGATCTCGATGTTCGGCGCCATGCTCACGTGGATGATGATCTTCGTCACGCACTTCTTCTTCCGCCGTGCGTGGCGACGCGAATCCCACGCGCCGCTGGCGTTCCGCATGTGGGGCTTTCCGTGGCTCACGCTGCTCGGCGCCGCGCTCATGGCGGCGATCATGCTCACCACGCTCTTCACCGGCGTGTTCCGTATGACACTCGTCTTCGGCGTGCCGTTCGTGGCGTTCGTGCTGGTGATCTACTTCGTCTGGTATCGCGGTCGCGACGCCGATCGCGGCACACAGCCTCGGGCGTCGTCCGCAACGGGTTCCTGAGCCAACGAAGGCGGCGGGGCACTCACTTTGCCGCCTTGCGTTGCCTGACGAGCCACTCGAGCAGATAACGCGTCTGTTCGAGCACGGCTTCTCGCACCATGCGGTTTCGCTCGGGGTTGGGCTCGCTGCTCCAGCCCATCGAACAGTCGATGGAGCGGCGCATGACCCGAAACGCCATGCCCAGCGTGCTGATGCATACGGCGCGAATGCGCAAGGCTTCGTCGTCTGGGCTCACGCCGGCCAGACGCGCGGCGATGCCGCCGCCCACCGCGGCCAGGCGGCTCGAGAAGCGCTCATGGAACACCTTGAAGCCCGCCTCCGGCCCGAGCCCCGCCTGCTCGCGCGCCATGAACATATGCCAGCCCTCGATCTCCGGAATCTCTTCGACGAAGCCCGCCTTGCGTTCCTGCAACGCGCAGAAGGCGTCGATCAGTTGCCTGTCGGTCGCGCCGGGATCGGCCACCGTGCGCTCGGCCGCTTCGATGGCCTCGCCCATCTGCGACCAGACGAGATCGACGATGTACTCCACGCACGCCTTGTACACGCCTTCCTTGTTGTCGAAGTAATACTGGAGCGCCGGCGCGTTCACGCCCGCCTCGGTCGCGATGTCGCGTGTGGACGCTCCCGTGAACCCGTGCTCCCCGAAACATTTGATGGCCGCGAGGATGATGCGCGCGCGCGTCTCCTCACCGCGCTGGTATCCGGTGTCGGGCGCATGCCGCGGACGATGGGCCGGGCGCTGCTCGCGCTTGGCCTGCTGAGCACGTGAAGTCGCTGTCATGTAGCTCCTGGCTTCCAAAAACTTTCGTCAAAAATATAACACTTGACATAAATCGATCAACTGGAATAATTCTGCCAATTGGAATAATTTGAGGGAACTTCCATGGCCAACGCAGTACAGGTCACGCCACCCGATCCGGCCCAGCCGAGCGCACCGCCGCCGGACGAAGGCAAATCCACCCACGCCTCTGCCGCGGCCATCGCTCGCGAAGCTCCGCCGGCGTCCTCAGCCGCCGGGAGCCGCGGCACGGCGAAGGCGCCAGGCAATCCCCGCCGCAAGACGTTCCTGCTCGCGGCGCTGGCGCTCGGCATCGTCGCCGGCCTCGGTTGGGGCGCGCACTGGTGGTTCGTGGGGCGCTTCATCGAATCGACCGACGACGCCTATCTCCAGGCCGACAGCATGACCGTCGCACCGAAGGTTGGCGGCTACGTGACCGAAGTGCTCGTGCGTGACAACGAAACGGTCTCGGTGGGCCAGCCGCTCGTGCGTCTTGACGGGCGTCAGTACCAGGCCGCGTTCGACGAAGCGCAGGCGACGGTGGTCGCTCGTGAGGCGGACGTGGCGCGCGCCGAGGCCGAGCTGGCCCAGCATGCCGCCACGATCGCGCAGGCGCGCGCCGAGCTCGACAGCGCCCGCGCGAATGCGGCTTATTCCGCCGGCCAGGTCAAGCGGTATGCGCCGCTCGTGGCGACGGGCGCGGAGACGGACGAGCGTCTCGCCGAGCTGCGCAACGCAAGCACGCGCGCCGACGCCGCGCTCAAGAGCAACGAGGCGAACCTGCAGGCCGCACAGCGCCAGACGGACACGCTCACCGCCGCGCTCGCGCAGGCCAGGGCGCAGTTGGCGGTCGCCCAGGCGAGCGCCCGCAAGGCGGAGCTCGATCTGGCCGACACTGTCGTGAGGAGCACGCTCGCCGGCCGCGTCGGCGATCGCGCCGTGCGCGTGGGCCAGTTCGCGCAGCCGGGCACGCGCCTGCTCACGGTCGTGCCCGTGCAGAACCTCTATCTCACGGCCAACTTCAAGGAAACGCAGGTCGGCCACATGCGGCCGGGCCAGCCGGTCACGGTGCACGTCGACGCCCTGCCCGGTGAGCCGATTCACGGCGTGGTCGACTCCCTGTCGCCGGGCACCGGCGCGCAGTTCGCGCTGCTGCCCGCGCAAAACGCGACCGGCAATTTCACGAAGATCGTGCAGCGCGTGCCGGTGCGCATTCGTCTCGACGTGCCGCCGTCGCTGCGCACGGTGCTGCTGCCCGGCCTGTCGGTCACGGCGGATGTCGATACCCACGAGCGCGCGGCGGCGACGCAGGCAAAGCACGCCGGTAGCACGTCTTTCGCCGCGCCCGCTGCCCGGCTGTCGCTGAGCGCGCCGCTAGGCGCCGCCGCGGGTCCGGCAACGAGCCCGCCGCCGAACGCCGCGCCGTCGGCGCCCAACGGCGGAGTGCAGCGTGGCTGAGGGCGACGTCGTGCAGCGTGCCGCCACGCGCGCACAAGATGAGGCGCACGCTGCCGCGGCCGCCGGTGCAGCCGCGGCCGGAGGCGGGGGGAGCGGGCGAAACGAAGCTGGCGGAGGGGGCGCTGGCGGAGCGAGTGGCGCGCCCGCGCGCAACGCGTCGGCAGCCGACTGGATCGCCGTGGCCGCGGGGGCGCTCGGTGCGCTGCTCGCCACGCTCGACATCTCGATCACCAACTCGGCGCTGCCGCAGATCCAGGGGCAGATCGGTGCTTCGGGCACGGAAGGCACCTGGATCTCGACCGGCTACCTGATGTCGGAAATCGTCATGATTCCGCTCGCGGCATGGCTCACGCGCGTGCTCGGGCTGCGTCGCTTCCTGATGCTCAACGCCATTTTCTTCACGCTCTTCTCGATGATGTGCGGCATGTCGGGCAGCCTGGCCGAGATGGTGGTCGGACGCATCGGTCAGGGCTTTGCCGGCGGCGCGATGATTCCGACCGCACAGATGATCATCCGCACGCGCCTGCCTCGCCACCAGATGCCCGTGGGCATGGCGATGTTCGGCCTCATCGTGTTGCTGGGCCCGCTGCTCGGTCCCGTGGTCGGCGGCTGGCTCACGGAAAACGCCAACTGGCGCTGGTGCTTCTTTCTGAACCTGCCGATCTCGGCAGGCATCGTCGCGCTGCTCATGCTCGGGCTCGAGCGCGAAGCGGCCAATCCGCAGGCGTTCTTCAAGGCGGACTGGCTGGGCATCGTGGGGCTTGCCATCGGACTGAGCTCGCTCACGGTCGTGCTCGAGGAAGGCCAGCGCGAGCGCTGGTTCGACTCGCACATGATCGTCTGGCTCACCGTGCTGTCGGTGCTCGGCATCGGCATGATGCTCGTGGCGCAGTTCACCGCCGAGAAGCCGATCGTCAAGCTCTCGCTGCTTGGCAACAAGAACTATGCGAGTGTGATCTACATCGTGTTCACCGTCGGCGCAGGACTATACGGCGTGTCGTATCTGCTGCCGCAGTTTCTCGCGACGATCGCCGGCTACAACGCGCAGCAGTCGGGCAACATCATGCTGCTCTCGGGACTGCCCGCGTTTCTGATGATGCCCTTCCTGCCGCGGTTGATCAGCCGCGTGGACATCCGCCTGCTCGTGATTCTCGGGCTGCTTTGCTTTTTCGGCAGCTGCATGCTCGACATCGATCTGACGGCGCAGAGCGTCGGACACGACTTCACGCTCTCGCAGTTGCTGCGCGGCGTGGGGCAGATGCTGGCGATGATGCCGCTCAATCAGGCGTCGATGGCGGCGGTCGACGCACAGGACGCCGGCGACGCCGCCGGGCTCTACAACATGGCACGCAACCTCGGCGGCTCGGTCGGCCTCGCACTGCTCGGCACGCTGATCGATCGCCGCAACGACTATCACGACGCCATGCTGCGCGAGAGCATCACCGCCAATAGCCCGCTGGGACAGGAGCATCTGGCGGCCAATGCCGCCGGCTTCTTCGCGCAGACGGGCGACTTCGCGCACGCGCAGTTGCAGGCGAGCGCTCAGCTCGCGGCCGAGATCGCGCGACAGGCGAGCGTGATGACGTTCTCCGAGACCTTTTATGCACTGGGGATCGCGCTGCTGCTGTGCGTGCCGCTCGCCCTGCTGCTCAAGCAACCGGCCGGATTCGCTTCCGGCGGACACTGACCGATCATGATGTTCTCTCTTCGCACGATGGCCCTCGCGGCCATGCTTCTCGTGGCCGGCTGCACCGTCGGCCCCGACTATCGCGGCGCTCCCGACGTGGCCGGCGAGGCGCTGCGCGCCGGCGCGTTCGCCCATGCGGGTGAAGGCGTCGAGGCGCACGCGCCGGCCGCGGCGCGCTGGTGGACAGCGCTTGGAGATCCGCAACTCACGGCGCTCATCGACGACGCCATCGCACACAGTCCGGACATTCGCGCCGCGCAAGCCAAAGTGCGGCAGTCGCGCGCGAGCCTGCGCAGCCATCAGGCCGATCTGCTGCCGAAGGCCGGCGCCGATCTCGCGATGGTGCGCACGCGCTCGCCCGACCTGAGCCTGCTCGGTGGCGGCAATGGCGGCGATGGTGGCAGCGCAGGGCGTGGGCCGCTCGATCTCTACATCGCGGGCTTCGACGCCAGTTGGGAGATCGACCTGTTCGGCGGCACGCGTCGCGCGGTGGAAGCGGCCAGCGCCGACGCCGACGCGGCGTCGGAAGATCTCGCTGACGCCCATGTGCAGCTCGCCGCGGAAGTCGCACAGACCTACGTGGCGCTGCGCGATCAGCAGGCGCGGCTCGCGCTCGTGCGCGACTCAGCCCGGCTCGAAGGCGAAATGCTCGATCTCACGCGACAACGGCGCGCGGCTGGCGTGGCATCGGAGCTCGACGTCGAGCGTCTCGTGACGCAGCTCGAGCAGACGCAGTCGCGCGTGCTGCCGCTCGAAGCCGACGTCATCGAATCGCTGGACCAGCTCGCATTGCTCACGGGGCGCGCACCCGGTGCGCTCGATACGCAATTGAAGGCGCCCAAAGCGCTGCCCAGCGTGCCCGACAAGGTCGCCATCGGCGATCCGTCGGCATTGTTGCAGGCGCGTCCGGACATTCGCGCGGCCGAGCGTCGGCTGGCGTCGCAGAATGCTCAGATCGGGGTGCAGACGGCCAACTGGTTCCCGAAGCTCTCGATCATGGGCGAACTGGGATACTCGGCGCTCGATCCGGGGCATCTCGTGCGCAAGGAGAATTTCAGCTGGATGGCAATGCCGCGTCTGCAATGGAACGCGCTCGACTTCGGCCGCGTGCAGGCCGGCGTCGACAGCGCGAGGGCCGGACGCGACCAGGCGCAGGCCAAGTATGAAAGCGCGGTGCTCGCCGCGCTGCGCGACGCTGACGTGGCGCTCGCACGCTATGGCCATCAGCGCGAGAACGTCTATCGTCTGCGCAGCGTGGAGGCTTCGGCAACACGCGCGGCGACGCTCACGCGCCAGCGCTATCGCGCCGGCACCGCGAGCACGCTCGATTGGCTCGACGCGGAACGCACGCGCTTTTCCGCCGAACAGGATCGCATTGCCGGCGATGCGCAGTTGCTCAAGTCCTTCGTGACGTTGCAAAAAGCGTTGGGATTGGGATGGCAGGTCGGCGCCGCCGCGCAGACGGCGGTGAACTGAAGGTGATGTGGCGATGCCGTGTGGTGGTGCGGGATGCGGCGGGATGCGGCGGGATGCGGCGTGATGCCGCGTGGTGCTGCGCGATGTGGCGTGATGTGGTGCGGCGGCCCATCGTGGGCCGGTCGTGGGCCGGTCGTGGGCCGGTCCTGGCCCGCTCCTGGCCCGATATCGCGGCACGTCGGCACGTCCCAATGCACGGCGCGCCCCCGGGAGGACGCCGGGCGAAGCTTCGCGCACGACGTGCGTCATTTCGTTGCCGGAAATGAAAAACGCTCCAGAAGCTTTCGCCTCCGGAGCGTTTTCGCCAACTGGGTTGGCGCGGCTGGCAGGATTCGAACCCACGACCCCTTGGTTCGTAGCCAAGTACTCTATCCAACTGAGCTACAGCCGCACGTACTGCACGAGACACCGACCAGGCAATCCTGCTGCTGTCGGCGTTTGCCTTGCTCGACGACGCGGGCCGAATGTCTGTGACATGCGGCGCGTCACCGGGAAAGACTCTCCCGAAAAACTAAGGGTCTCCCCGTGAGGAGACCCTCGAATTAGGTGGCGCGGCTGGCAGGATTCGAACCCACGACCCCTTGGTTCGTAGCCAAGTACTCTATCCAACTGAGCTACAGCCGCGTCGTGAGAACAGAATTATGTAAGAAAGCGGTCGGCCACGCAAGTGTTTTTTGCAATTCTTTTGCCATACCCCGCCTTTGCCCGCCCCAGCGGGCCATTCGATGCGGGATTAGCGCGGAATCGCCCTCACTGGCAAGCCTTTGCCGCTAGAACAATTACTCCACGCAAACCCGCGCCAAATCAGGGCTTTCCATGTGCTCGCGCCGTAATCGGCACGGTATGCTACGGCTTTTTGCAGCGCGTCGAATGGCGCGCCTGCCGCAAGCGAGTCCGGATCGGCGAGACGGTGCCCTCGGCGCCACCGCCTCGACCCGCCGCCCGAATGCGATGAAACGACGCACGGCGCACTCCCGCGCTTCCCGCGGCGATGCCGATGCGATAAAAACCATATTCAAGGAGGCGCTCATGGAAAAAGTCTGGCTCAAGAGCTATCCGCCCGGCGTGCCGGCCGAGATAGACGTCAACCAATATCGTTCGCTGAACGATCTGTTCCTGCAAAGCTGCCAGAAGTTCGCGGACCGCCCCTCGTTCACGAACCTCGGCGTGACGATGACGTTCGCCGATCTCGAGCGCAAGTCGCGCGACTTCGCCGCGTATCTGCAGAGCCTGCCGGGTCTCGAGCGCGGCTCGCGCGTGGCGATCATGTCGCCGAACCTGCTGCAGTATCCGGTCGCCGTGTTCGGGATTCTGCGCGCCGGCATGGTCGTCGTGAACGTGAACCCGCTCTACACGGCCGGCGAACTCGAGCATCAGCTCACGGACGCCGGCTGCGGCGCCATCGTCGTCATCGAGAACTTCGCCGCCACGCTGCAAAAGGCGCTGCCGAATACGCCGGTCAAGCACGTCATCACCACGGCCATCGGCGATCTGGTGCCTGCACCGAAGCGCTGGATCGTCAACTACGTGGTGCGCAACGTGAAGAAGATGGTGCCCGAGTGGCACATCCCGCACGCCGTGTCGTTTCGCGCCGCGCTCGCGCAGGGCGCGCGCGCCGGGCATGACGAAGCGGCGCTCGGCCACGACGACATCGCGTTCCTGCAATACACGGGCGGCACCACCGGCGTGGCCAAGGGCGCGATGCTCACGCATCGCAACATGATCGCCAACATGCTGCAGGCGCGCGCCTGGATCGGCTCGGGCCTCGAGGAAGGCAAGGAGATCATCGTCACCGCCCTGCCGCTCTACCACATCTTCTGCCTGACGGCGAACTGCCTCGTCTTTCTCCAGCTCGGCGCGCTCAATCTGCTCATCACCAACCCGCGCGACATGCCCGGCTTCGTCAAGGAACTGGGCAAGTGGAAGTTCACGTTCATGACCGGCGTCAACACGCTCTTCAATGGCCTGCTCAATACGCCCGGCTTCGATCAGCTCGACTTCAGCGCGCTCAAGTGCGCGCTGGGCGGCGGCGCGGCGGTGCAGCGCGCGGTCGCCGAGCGCTGGCAGAAGATCACCGGCCATCCGCTCATCGAAGCCTATGGGCTGACGGAGACGTCGCCGGCCGTGTGCATCAACCCGCTCGGCAGCGAGTTCAACGGCTCCATCGGCCTGCCGATCTCCTCGACCGAGGTGAGCATCCGCAACGACGCCAACGAGGCGCTGGGCTTCGGCCAGGAAGGCGAGATCTGCGTGCGCGGCCCGCAGGTCATGAAGGGGTACTGGAATCGCCCCGACGAGACGGCCAAGACCATCACGCCCGACGGATGGCTGCGCACGGGCGATATCGGCACGATGGACGAGCAAGGCTACGTGCGCATTACGGATCGGAAGAAGGACATGATCATCGTGTCCGGCTTCAACGTGTACCCGAACGAAGTCGAGAGCGTGCTCGCGATGTGCCCTGGGGTGCTGGAGTCGGCGGTGGTGGGCGTGCCGAGCGATCGCACCGGCGAAGCGGTGAAGGCCGTCGTCGTCAAGAAGTCGAACGACCTGACCGAGCAGATGATCATCGACTTCTGCCGTCAGCACCTTACCAACTACAAGGTCCCGCACGTAATCGAGTTCCGCACGGAACTGCCGAAGACGCCGGTCGGCAAGGTGCTGCGCCGGGAGCTTCGGTAAGGCCTGGGCGTGCGCGGGAATCACTCCCTCCGGTTGTTTCGTCGTACATAACGAAATCCGCGAGGCTCGGAATCCGCAAACGCGAATGCCGCAACGACAACGGCCGGGGAGAAGTCTCCGGCCGTTGTCATTTCAGCGCGCGAAACACGGTCCCAAGGCCAGCGCTCGCGAAGCCCGTAACGTTTCGTTACACACGGCGGGTGCGTGGCTTGGGAGAATCGGGAGCATGCCGGAGCCGCTGTGGGCACAGCCCCGCAGCACGACCCGCAGCACGACCTGAAGCACGACCTGAAGCACGACCTGAAGCACGACGGTTCATGCCGATTTCGATGCAACGCGCGTCAGAACGTGCGCCGCGGCGGCCATGCCGAACGCGGCTGTGACACACATGCTCGAGCCGAAACCGGCGCAGTTGAGCCCCTGCGGCCCCGTATTGGCATCGGGCACGCCGCCCGGTGCACAGACCGCCTCGGGGTATTGCAAAGGCTCGTCCGAATACACGGCCGGCACGTTGAACTTGGCTTTCGGACCACGGACAAAACCATGTTGCTTGCGTAATTGGGCACGCACCTTGGCAAGCAGCGGATCCTGAATGGTGCGTGCAAGGTCGTCGATGCGAATGCGCGTCGGATCGATCTGGCCGCCCGCGCCGCCGACGGTGATCAGGCGCTGCTTGTGCGCCACGCACCAGGCGATGAGCGCGGTCTTCACCCGCACGCTGTCGATGGCGTCGACAACCCAGTCGAAGCCGCCGCCGAGCATGGCGTCGAGGTTGTCGAGCTCGACGAAGTCTTCCACGAGCGTGAGCTGGCAGGCGGGATTGATGGCCACGACGCGTTCGGCCATCGCGGCGACTTTCGGTTTGCCGTAGTTGCCGTCGAGGGCATGCACCTGGCGATTGGTATTGCTTTCGGCGACGTTGTCCAGATCGATCAGCGTGAGCCGGCCCACGGCGCTGCGCGCGAGCGCCTCGGCCACCCACGAACCGACGCCGCCGATGCCGATGACGGCCACGTGCGCACCGCGCAGGCGTGCGAGACCGTCGTCACCGTACAAACGCGCGAGCCCGCCGAAACGGCGGTTCGCGTCAAAATCCGACTCCGATGGCGTGGCAGGCACCGGAGCGACAACGAACGACGGGGTACTGTTCATGATGCGATGGGTAACGTCATTGAAATGGCTGGCGATCACGGTGGTCGCCATCGTGCTGGCGTTCGCGGCGTTCATCACGTGGTTCGACTGGAACTACGCCCGTCCCTGGATCAACCGGGAGGTGAGCACCGCGAGCGGACGCCCGTTCGAGATCCGGGGCGACCTGTCGCTGCACTGGCTCGCGCCGAATGCGCAGGCCCCGGGTTTGGGGCGCTGGCTGCCGCGCCCGCGCCTGATCGCGAATGATATCGTGTTAGGCAACGTCGCGTGGAGTCAGACGCCCGACATGATCACCGTCGGACGGCTCACGTTCTCGCTGGAATGGCTGCCGCTGCTCGACAAACGCGTGGTGCTGCCCGAAGTCACGCTCTCGGCCCCGAAGGTGCTCATCGAGCAACGCGCCGACGGGCAGAACAACTGGACCTTCACCAAGGGCAACGGCGAACCGTCGCCGTGGAAGCTGCGCATCGGCCGCCTGATTCTCGAGGACGGCGTGGTGCGCGCCAACCTCGTGCCGCAACAGCTCGATCTCACCGCCAACATCGCGACCATAGACGGGCAGGCGCCCTACGGCATCGGCGTGACGCTCAAGGGCACTTTCCGCAAGGTCGCGGTCACGGGCAAGGGCCGCGGTGGCGACGTACTCTCGCTCGAAGATTCGGGCGAGCCGTATCCGCTCGACGCGAGCGTTCGCATCGGACGCACGCTGATCGCCGCCCAGGGCACGTTCACGAACCCGGCCACGCTCTCCGCGCTCGACATGCATCTGCGGCTCGCCGGGCCGACCATGGCCGACCTGTATCCGATCACCGGCGTGCTGCTGCCCGAGACGCCGCCATACGAAACGAACGGCCACCTGCTGCACACGGCCGGCATATGGCGCTACGAGCGTTTTCAGGGCAAGGTCGGCCAGAGCGATCTGTCCGGCACGCTCGTGTTTCGCCAGCGCGAGCCGCGCAACATCCTGCAGGGCGCAGTCGTCTCGAACCAGTTGCGGCTCGCCGATCTCGGCCCGGTGGTGGGCGGGCAGAACCCGTCGGGCGGCGGCGACCTGACCGGCAAGCCGAAGGCGCCGCCCTCCGACAAGGTGCTGCCCGTCGATCCGTTCAAGACCGACCGCTGGCGTGCGATCGACGCCGACGTGCAATTCACCGGCCGCAAGATCGTGCGCGACAAGAGCCTGCCGATCGACAATCTCGTCACCCATCTCGTGCTCGACGACGGCGTGCTCTCGCTCAAGCCGCTGGAATTCGGCGTGGCCGGCGGACGCATCACGTCGAACCTGGTACTGAACGGGCAGGTCGAGCCGATGAAGGTGGACTCGCAGGTCTCGTTGCGGCATCTGAAGATGAAACAACTGCTGCCGGACGTCGACCTGATGAAGACCAGTGTGGGTGAAGTGAACGGCGACGCGGCCCTGACCGCCACCGGCAACTCGATCGCCGCGCTCGCGGGATCGTCCAATGGCGAGATCAAGACGCTGATCGACCGCGGCTCCGTGAGCAAGCTCCTGCTCGAGTATCTGGGTCTCAACGTCGGCAACATCGTCCTCACCAAGCTCTTTGGCGACAAGCAGATCGAGATGCGCTGCGCAGCGGCCGACTTTGCCGTCAAGGACGGCATCATGGATGCCCGCACCTTCGTGATCGACACGGACGACACGAGCATCGGCGTGACCGGCCAGATCGATCTCAAGCGCGAACACTTCAACCTGACGATCCGGCCCGAGCCCAAACACTTCGGCCTCCTGTCCTTGCGCTCGCCGCTTCACGTGCGAGGCACGTTCAAGCATCCGGACGTCGGTGTGAACATGCCGACGCTCGTCGCGCGCGCGGGCGGGGCCATCGCGCTCGGCGTGCTGGCGCCCTACACCGCGCTCGTGCCGCTGCTCGAACTCGGTCCCGGCCAGGACAGTCCCTGCGGCGAGCTGCTGGCCAGTCTGCAACATCCGCCGAGCCGCAATCCGGCGAATGTCAAATCCACGCCGGGCGCGAGCGCCGGCAAGCGCGGTGCGAAGGCGGCGCCGCCGGCCGGCCAGACGCCGTCGGGCGCCCCCCCGACGGCGCCCGCCTCCGTCCCGGGTCGGGAAGCCCCGTGAAGCGCCCCGGTGCGGCGCGGCGTTCGAGGCAATCCGGCGCATCGCCGCGACGGGCAGCGGCACGTCGGTGCGGGCAAATCCATGCGGGCCACAGGGATTTACCCGTGGCGCAGTGATCGGAAATTCGCGGCGCAAGACCGTCATCTTTCCGGATACTTCATTCCTTAAATATCAAGCACATGGCGCGAAATGCCCGTGTTGCGCGGCATTCGGGCGCCCGCCACGCGCACCTTGCGGCAAATCGTCACGCACGCACGCTGGCCGACTCTTCGCTATACTGTGTCGCAGTCCCCAACCGCAATCGACCTGCAACGATCGTCGTGACCCAGACGCTTTCTCTCGCGGACCTGCGCAAGAACTACGCCCTCGGCTCCCTTTCCGAGACCGACGTGGCGCCCAGCCCGTTCGATCAATTCCGTCTGTGGTTCGAGCAGGCGCTCGCCGCACAACTGCCCGAGCCCAATGCCATGACGCTCGCCACGGTCACGCCGGACGGGCGCCCCGACGCGCGTATCGTGCTGATCAAGGGTGCCGACGAGCGCGGCTTCACCTTCTTCACGAACTACGAGTCGCGCAAGGGCCAGGAGCTGGCCGCCACGCCGTATGCCTGCCTGCTGTTTCACTGGATCGAGCTCGAGCGCCAGGTGCGCATCGAGGGTCGAGTGGACAAGGTGAGCGAGGCGGAGAGCGACGCCTACTATCACTCGCGGCCGGTCGGCTCCCGTCTCGGCGCATGGGCCTCCGTGCAAAGCGCGGAGGTGGCCGATCGCAGCATCATCGAGCAACGCGAAGCGGAATTTCGGCGCCAGTTCGGCGACAATCCGCCACGCCCGCCGCATTGGGGCGGTTACCGGCTTGTGCCGGAATCCATGGAATTCTGGCAGGGTCGCGAATCGCGCCTGCACGATCGCATCAAATATTTCCGGCTTGCCGACGGATCGTGGCGCGTAGCGCGCCTGTCCCCGTGAACAATGCGTCGGCTACGCCGACGCGGTACGCCTGCCCGCCCGATTGACGAGGAGACGTCGCCGCGCCGTGCGGTACGGATTTGAAGTTTTTTTGGTGACACTTGGAGCACATCCATGTTGTGGGAGAAAAAACTCGAAAACTGGGTCAGCGGCGTCAAGACATCCTCCAACCTGCCGATCCGCCTCGCGCTATGGAACGGACAGCACTATGACTTTGGTGCGTTCGACAACCCCAGCGTAACGTTGCGCGTCAATGGTCCCGCGGCCATGACGCGCCTGCTCAGCCCCAGCCTGGACAATCTCGGCGAGGCATACGTGAAGGGCGAAATCGATGTCGAAGGCAAGCTGACGGACGTCATCGACATGAGCTACGCCCTCGCGGGCAGCAGCCTCACGACCATCGGCCCACTGGAGCGGGCCGTGCGTCATTTCAATCACAGTAAGAAGTCCGACAAACGCTCGATCGAGTTTCACTACGACGTGTCGAACGAGTTCTACCAGCTCTGGCTGGACAAGAACATGGTGTATTCGTGCGCCTATTTCGAAAATGGCGACGAGGACCTCGACACCGCGCAAGAGAAGAAGATCGACCACATCCTCACCAAGATCCAGTTACAGCCGGGGCAGACGCTGCTCGACATCGGCTGCGGCTGGGGCGCCCTGGTGATTCGCGCAGCGCAGAAGTTCGGTGCGAAATGCGTCGGCGTCACGCTCTCGCAGAATCAGTTCGATCTGGCGACCGAGCGCGTGAAGCAACTCGGCCTGCAGGATCGGATCGAGATTCGCATCCAGGACTACCGCGACGTCGAGGGCCAGTTCGACCGCATCACCAGCGTGGGCATGTTCGAGCACGTCGGCCGCAAGAACCTGAAGGACTATTTCGCGAAGATGGCCTCGCTGCTCAAGGACGACGGCATCGCCATGAACCACGGCATCACGTCGACCGATCCGGACAGCGGCGAGACGGCCATGGGCGGCGGCGAGTTCATCGACAAGTACGTGTTCCCGAACGGCGAACTGCCGCACATCAGCCTTGCGCTCGAGTCGATGCAGCGTGGGGGGCTCGAGGCGAGCGACGTGGAAAGCCTGCGTCGTCACTACGCGCGCACCCTCACGCTCTGGTCGGAGCGCTTCGAAGCCCATGCGCCGCGCCTGCGCGAACTCGCCGGCGAAGAGCGTTTCCGTGTCTGGCGCGTGTACCTCGCGGGCTGCGCGTATGCGTTCGAGCACGATCACGTCTCGATCTATCAGGTCGTGTGCCGCAAGGCCGGTCAGTCGGCCAAGCGCCTGCCCTGGTCGCGCCGCTATATGTACGAAAACCGATGAGTCAGTTCGATCTGTTTGGCGCGCCGCCTGACGATCCACCGGCAGGCAAACGCGCCAGGCAGATCGATGGCGACGCTTCGGCCCGCTCGGCCCCCTCGGCCCCCTCATCCGCCTCGTCCCCCTCGCCCTCCGGCGCCGGCAGGCACTCGGGCGCTGTCCGCCGCGGCGGCGTCGGCGCGGCGGACCACCCCGCCGCCACGCGCACGCTCGGTGCACAGTTGCCTGCCAACATCCGTCTGGGCACGTCGTCGTGGTCGTTTCCCGGCTGGAAAGGCATTGTCTGGGATGACGACTACAGCGACACTAGGCTCTCCCGCCAGGGCCTCGCCGCCTACGCCAGTCATCCGGTATTGCGCTGCGTCGGCATCGACCGCTCGTTCTACAAACCGATGTCGATCGTCGAGTACCAGAAGTACGCGCAGCAGGTGCCCGACGATTTCCGCTTTCTCGTCAAGGCGCCCAGTGCCGTGACCGACGCGCTCGTGCGCGGCGACAAGGGTGAAGGCCTGGGCGACAATCCGTGCTTTCTCGATGCGCGCATCGCGGCCGAGCAATTCGTCGCGCCTTGTCTGGCAGGCCTCGGCCCGAAGGCTGGCGTACTCGTGTTCCAGATTTCCCCGCTGCCGGCCGATTTGCTGCGCGACGTTCCCGGCCTCATTCAGCGCATCGAGGCGTTCTTCGCGGCGCTGCCGCCGCTGCCCGAAGGCGAAACAACTCCGGATGGCGTGACGCTGCCGGGCCCGTGTTACGCCCTGGAGATTCGCGACGGCGCACTGCTTACCCCGCGCCTGATGCGCACGCTGGGTCAACTGGGCGTGCGCTATTGCATCGGCCTGCATGCGCGCATGCCTCACGTGGAACGTCAGGCGGCCGCCCTGGCAATGCTCGATGAAGCGGGCACCGGGCCCTTGGTGGTGCGCTGGAATCTGAACAGCGCTCACCGCTATGAGCAGGCCAAGGCGAAGTACGCACCGTTCGACAAGATCGTCGATCCCGACCCCGTCACGCGCGACGTCCTGGCCGCGCTCGCAACCCACTATGCCCTCGCCGGCCATCCGGTATACGTGATCGTCAACAACAAGGCCGAAGGCTCGTCGCCCCTGTCGTGTCAGGCGCTGGCCGAGCGCATCGGCGAATTGTCGCGCAGCGCAGCGGCGCCATCGCCCGAGGCCGGGTGAGGTCCTGACGCAGCAACGACAATGGCCCGGGCCGGCAGCGATGCCGAGTCCGGGCCATTGTTTTATCGCGCTATCGTCGAATCGACGGAGCGACGGATCGGCGGAGCGACGCTCGACCATGGGCCTGCCACCACCCCGCCATATTGCGGCGGTATTGTGGTGGCATTGCCTCGGTATTGCGTCGGTATTGCCTCGGTATTGCGTCGGTATTGCCTCGGTATTGCGTCGGTATTGCGTCGGTATTGCCTCGTCGGTATTGCCTCGTCGGTATTGCGAAGGTAGCGTGGCGGCGGTGCCGCGCCGGCCCTTACGCCACGAGGTGTGCGATCGGCACGTCCGGATTGACGTCCGCCTCGTAGTCGACACCATCGACCTCGAAGCCGAACAGACGCAGGAATTCGTGCTTGTAACCGGCGAAGTCCGTCAGTTCGTACAGATTCTCGTCGGTCACCTGGTTCCACAGCGCGGCGACTTCGGCCTGCACGTCCGGCGACAGTTCCTTCTGGTCCGTGCGCACGCGGCCTTCGTCGTCGAGTTGCGGCGTGGCGCTGTAAAGGCTGTCCTTGTACAGGCCGTAGATCTGTTCGATGCACCCTTCGTGCGTGCCCTTGGCCTTCATGACCTTGAAGAGCAGCGAAAGGTACAGCGGCATCATCGGAATGGCCGAGCTGGCCTGCGTGACGAGCGCCTTGAGCACCGCCACGCGCGCATCGCCGCCATTCGCGGCAAGCTTGGCGCGAATGTCCAGCACCTTCTCGTCCAGATCCTTCTTGGCAGCGCCGATCGAACCGTTCCAGTAAATGTCGTGGGTGATCTTCTCGCCCAGATACGTGAACGCCGTCGTCTTGGCGCCCGGGGCCAGCACGCCCGCCTGCGAGAGCGCGTCGATCCACATCTGCCAGTCCTCGCCGCCCATCACCGCGACGGTGTTCTCGATTTCTTCCTGCGTAGCCGGCTCGAACACCGATTCCTTGACCACTTCCTTGTCCGTGTCGATGCCGCGCAGCGTCACCGACTGGCCGACCGGCTTGAGCACCGAGCTGAACACCTGGCCCGTTTCGGGGTGCGTGCGGCGCGGCGCAGCAAGGCTGTAGACGACCAGATCCACCTGGCCGAGATCGCGCTTGATCGTCTCGATGGTCTTCGCCTTGATCTCCTTGGAGAACGCGTCGCCATTGATGCTCTTCGCGTACAACCCCTTTTCGGTCGCGAACTTGTCGAAGGCCGCGGTGTTGTACCAGCCTGGCGTGCCCGGCTTGGTCTCGCTGCCCGCGCGCTCGAAGAATACGCCCAGCGTGGCGGCATCGCAGCCGAAGGCCGCCGTGATGCGTGCGGCGAGGCCGTAGCCGGTCGATGCACCGATCACGAGCACCTTTTTCGGGCCATTCGCGATCGGCCCCTGGGCCTTCACGTACTCGATCTGTTGCTTGACGTTGGCCTCGCAGCCGACGGGATGGGTGGTGACGCAGATGAAGCCGCGCACGCGTGGCTTGATGATCATGGAAACCTCGTTCGCAAAATTCGGTGATGCCGGCTCACCCGGCAAACACCGCGCATTGTAAACGAGGTCGGGTCCGACCCGGCATTTTGGCGGCCGCTTGCGCCTCCGGTGCTTTCGAATTCGGACGGCAGACGTTTCGAGCTCGGACGGGTCCGACCCCGAATCCGGCTTATTCCGGCGCCGCCATCGCGGAGCGCTCGAGACGCTTCGGGAACTGGATCTGACGAATGCGCCGCACCAGCAACGCGGCGATGATGGCCGCCACCCCCGTGAGCAGCACACCGGCGTGAACGGCGCTCACCAGCGTCTGCCGCGCGGTTTCGACGAGTGGCATGCCGTCGACGCCCATCGCTCGCAGATCGGTCAGCAAGTCGGCTCGCAAGGCCGGATCGATGAGGATGCGCGGATCCAGCGCGCGCGCCACGGCGTGCGCGGCCGGAGTGCCGTCGTAGCCGGACACGGCGCCCGATACGCCCCTGGCGTACCAATGATTGACCAGCGTCCCGACGATGGTCGTGCCGAGCATCCCGCCGACCATGCGCGTCGATTGCAGCAGGGCCGTCGTGATGCCAAAGCGTTCGCGGCCGGCGATCTCCTGTCCGAACACGTTCATGTTGTTCAGGATGAAGCCGATGCCAATGCCCGCGCACGCCATGGCCAGCGCCAGCAGGCCGTGCGCCGTGTCGCGATGCGCGAGTCCCACGCCCGCCGACGCCACTGCCAGCAGACAGAAGCCGAGAATCAGCATGTTCGTCGGGCGCGCGAGCCTTACCACGATGGGCGTGTTGATGAAGCTGCCCAATGCAATGCACGCCGCGATGGGCGTCGCAATCAGCCCGGCCGCCTGCGGACTCAGCCCGAAGCCGCCCTGCAGCAGCAGCGGCGCGAAGAAGATGAGCGAGTACATCACGAAGCCGATCAGCACGGACAGCGTGAAGAGGACCACGAGTTGCGGGTGGCGGAACATGTCGAGCGGCACGATCGGATGCGTGGCACGCCGCTCGGTGCGCAGCAGTGCGACGACGCCCACGGCGACCGCCGCCGTCAGCAGGAGATTGCCAAGCGATGCGCCGTGCGCCGGCACGTTCTCGATGAACACCTGGAAGCCGCCGAGCACCACGGCAATCCACAGCGCGCCGCGCCAGTCGACGCGCACGTCGCCTTTGTGCGCGGGGGGGAATTTCGGCAGGTATCGCCACACGAAGTACAGCGCCGCCAGCCCGACGGGCAGATTCACGAAGAACGTGGAGCGCCAACCGAAATGCTCCGAGAGCAGTCCTCCGAGCGACGGGCCGGCCGCCGTGCCGATGCCATACGCCGTGGTGATCACGACCTGCCAGCGCACGCGCGAACGGGCATCCGGGAAGAGGTCGGGAACCGACGCGAACGCCGTGCCGACCATCATGCCGCCGCCGACGCCCTGCAGTGCGCGCGCGAAGACGAGGAACGGCATGTTGGGCGCGAGGCCGCACAGCAGCGACGCGAAGGTGAAGGTCAGCACCGAGGCGATCACGAAACGGCGACGGCCGAAGTAATCGCCAAGGCGACCGAACACCGGCACGGTCACCACGGAGGCCAGCAGATAGATACTCGCGATCCACGCGTAATACTCGAAGCCCTTGAGCTCGGCGACGATGGACGGGAGTGCGGTACTGACGACGGTCTGGTCGAGAGCGACCAGCATGTTGACGAGCGCGATGCCGATCATGGCCATCAACGCGTCGCGAAAAGGCAGGGGGCGCACGGCGGACTACCTGAAGACTTCATGGAGGGGAGTCGTCATTCTATGCGAAAAATAATGAAGATATGAACGTTCAGGCGCCGTGCGGCTTTCCAGGCCGAAATGGCTCAGGATCGTTGGACGGCGGGAAGCGGAAGTCCAAAGACCCGATGTTGTCTGGCGTTGCGGGCGGAAACGCCGCGCAAGGCGCTGCCGAGTCCGCGGCCGGCGCGGCGACAAAAGTGCTCTGGGTACGTGACGCCCGCCGCAGGGGCGCGTCCGATGACGAGGCTCGCGCCGTGCCGCCGAATGCTTCCCGAGGGCTACCCGGCCATTCGCGTCATTCGCGTCATTCGCGTCATTCGCGTCATTCGTGCCACGCGCCCGGCGCCCTTCGCTGATACGCCCTGCATCGAATACGAGGTGTTGTCCGATATGACTTTCGGACGTCCCTTCACCCCGCGGCCGGCGCTGCCCGGCATCATGTGTCTCAGGGCCGGCGGGTTCGGGTGGCACCTGGCTGCTGCCCGCGAGTCGCAGCCGCGTCAGCCGCCGGCAGTACGGATCAGGCGCGCCTGCACCCGCTGGCGTCCGACCGCCCGGACCGGACGGTGAACACAACGGCCGCCTGCCATTGCCGGAAAACGCCCTGCCGGACAACGGCCTCACCATCGCACGATGCCGCACAAAGCGTCGTCGTCGCCACCATCAGGAGATTCGCGCATGATCGATCGCACCATGCGAGCCGACTACCGACGTTGGCTCGATACGCTGGAAGAACCGCAGACCTCGAACAAGTGGCAAGGATCGGGGGCATCGGGGCCGTCGGGGCCGTCGGGGGCATCGGGGGCATCCGGGGCATCGGAGGCGTCGGCCCCGTCGGATGCCCGGCGAACGCAGCCGTCCACGGCGCGAGGCGCTTTTCTCCGTGACCGGGCCGCCCTTCCCGAAGTGCCGGCCCGGCTGCCCTTCGCCGGCCATGTGGTCTGGTTTTACGAGAGCCGGACGTATCTGGACATCCGCTTCGACCATCACCGTTTCGAGATCATCACGCAGCAGGTGCGCGGCGCGGCCGAAGCGTTCTATTTCGACAGCTTCGATGCGGCCTATGGACACGCGGCCGACGTCGGAGAACCTTGCCTGATCCTGCTTTCCGAAGGAGACGGCACGCCGGTCAGTGTCGTCGGATAGCCGCAATCGTCGACAGATAGCCGACGGATGGCGGGCTGACTGTCGGCAGAATGTGGGCGAAATGGGGGCGAAATGGGGGCGAAATGGGGGCGAAATGGGGGCGAAATGGGGGCGAAATGTGGTGAAACGTCCGCGAAATGTCGGGTGAAATGTCCTCGAAATGTCAGCGAAATGTCCGCGGCATCATCTTGCGGCCCTACCGGCACGCCTCGCTTCGCCGCCGCCCCGCGACCGGTCGGCGGTGAGCGAGGAGCGCGCACGCAGCCCCACGGCGCGCTCGTCAGTGGCACCGGACCGTGCGCACGCAGGCGCAAAGCCCCACGCCACGCCGCCACACCGCCGCGCCGCTACGCTTCAGGCCGCCGGCTTGAGTCGACGCGCGAACTTCTCACGGAATTTCTTGAGCTTGGGCGCAACCACATAGGCGCAGTAGCCCTGCTCGGGGTGCTGACGGAAGTAATTCTGGTGATAGGCCTCAGCCGGCCAGAACGTCTGCGCGGGCACCACCTGTGTGACGATCGGCGCGGAGAACGTCATCTCGGCCATCAATTCGGCAATGAGGTGCTCGGCGACTTCCTTCTGCGTCTCGTCGTGATAGAAAATGGCCGAGCGGTACTGCGTGCCCACGTCGTTGCCCTGGCGATTGACGGTGGTCGGGTCGTGAATCGAGAAGAACACCACCAGTAGTTCCTCGAAGGTGACGACCTCCGGATCGAACGTCAGTTGCACGACTTCGGCGTGTCCCGTATCGCCCTGGCAGACCTGCTCATACGATGGATTGTCGACGTGCCCTCCCTCGTAACCGGAGACGACGGACTTCACGCCGTCGAGCTGCTGGTAGCAAGCTTCGAGACACCAAAAACAGCCCCCGGCCAGCGTGGCCACTTCCGTTCGGGTATCGCTCGGGGCGTTCGTCTGCTCTGTCATCATGACCTCGCTTGTCGATAGGTGCGGCGCACAGGACACGCACGAAACCAATGGGGCGGGCGCTCGTGGTGAGCGCCCGCCCCATTGTCGCGCAGAAGTCCGGCAAGCGGCGCAAATAACCCTACGCGCGAGTGATGCGCCGGGCGACGCGCGACGCCTAGTCGGTCGACTGCGTGATGAGCGGATGCAAAAGCCGCGCGCCCACGCGAGCCGTCAGGCCGTCGCGGTCGTATGTCGGGTTGTACTCCGCGATGTCTGCCACGCGCAGCTTGCCACAGCGGCGCACCACGCCGATGAGCGTCTCGACGACTTCCAGCGCCACCCCATGCGCGGCCGGCGCCGACACGCCCGGCGCCTTCTCGCCTGGCAACACGTCCATGTCGATCGTCAGGTACACGTGGCTCACCTGCGCGAGCTTCTTTTCCAGGCGCTCGCACATCTGCGGCAGGCGATGCGCGAGCATCGTCTCGTCGAGCCAGTAGTCCACGTTCAGCGACGCCGCGCGCTCGAACAGTGCGTCGGTGTTGCTGTAACGGCTCACGCCCAGACATGCATAGTGAAACGGCGCCTGGCGTCCCGCAAGCAACTGCGAGATCTGCCAGAACGGCGTGCCCGAGCTCGCCGTGGGCTGCGCGCGCAGGTCGAAGTGCGCGTCGAAGTTGAGGATCAGGATCGGCTCGTCGCGCAGGCGGTCGCCGAAGTGCTCGGCTACGCCGAGGAACGTGCCATAGGCGATCTCGTGTCCACCGCCCAACACGACCGGCCGCGCGCCCGCGGCCAGCACCTCGGCCACGCGGTGGCCCAGAGCGGCCTGCGCGGCTTCGAGCCGGTTGTCGGCACACACCACGTTGCCGCCGTCGAACACGGCGGGCGTGCCGTGCACGGGCAGGCTCGCCAGCGCGCGGCGCAGCATGTCGGGGCCGGCCACGGCGCCTTGCCGGCCGTGATTGCGGCGCACGCCTTCGTCGCTGCAAAAGCCAAGCACGACGGCGCCGCCGGCGACCTGCGAGGCGTCGTAGTCGCGCAGCACCTGGTGCAGACGCAGGGTGTGACCGGCTTCGCCGGTGTCCACACGGCCTTGCCAGACCGTTCTATCGATTGTCATACCTTGCCCGCCTTGCCTTACCGTGCGATGACCGCTTGCAGGAATTCGCGCGTGCGCGCTTCGCGCGGCGCCGTGAAGATCTGCTCCGGCGGACCGGCCTCGATGATGCGGCCCTGATCCATCACGACGACCACATCCGCCACTTCGCGCGCGAACCCCATTTCGTGCGTGACGACGAGCATCGTCATGCCGTCATTGGCGAGCGCCTTCATCACCTGCAGCACTTCGCCGACGAGTTCCGGGTCCAGCGCGGAGGTCGGCTCGTCGAAGAGCATCACCTGCGGCTGCATGGCCAGCGCGCGCGCAATCGCGACGCGCTGCTTCTGGCCGCCCGAGAGCGTACCCGGGAACACATCCGCCTTCGCGGCGAGGCCCACCTTGGCGAGCAGCTCGCGAGCGAGCTTCTCGGCCTGTGCGCTCTTCATGCCGCGCAGCTTCTTCGGCGCGAGCGTGACGTTATCGAGCACGCTCAAATGCGGGAACAGGTTGAACGACTGGAACACCATGCCCACGTCGGTACGCAGCTGGTTGAGCGCGCTCTCGCCCATCATCTTGCCGTGATCGACGAGTTTCTTGCCCACGATTTCGATGGTGCCCTGCTCGGCCGTCTCCAATCCGTTGCAGCAGCGCAGGAACGTGCTCTTGCCCGAGCCGCTCGGGCCGATGACCACGACGACCTGGCGCGCATCGACTTCGAAATCGATGCCCTTGAGCACCTGATGGCTGCCGTAGGCCTTGCCGAGCCCTTCGATCTTCAGGATCGGGGCGCCGAATTCTTTCTTCACTTCGCTCATTGCACGGCACCTCCGGCGCGCAGGGACTTCTCGGCGCGCTGCAGGAGCAGCGTGGTGACGCCGGTCAGGATCAGATAGACGAACGCGATCGCCAGATACACTTCCAGCGAGCGATACGACACGCTGATGATCTTCTGGCCTTCGTGCATCACGTCGTGGATGGTGAGCAGCGACACGAGGGCCGAGTTCTTGATCAGCGCAATGAATTCGTTGCCAAGCGGCGGGATCATGCGCACGACGGCCTGGGGCAGAATCACCGAGCGCATGGCCATGCCATAGGGCATGCCGAGCGAGCGGGCGGCTTCCATCTGGCCGCGCTCGATCGACTGGATGGCCCCGCGCACGATCTCCGAGACGTAGGCGCCGCTGTAGATGCCCAGGCCCAGCACACCGCACATGAATGCCGGCAGCAGGATGTTGAACTGAGGCAGGCCGAAGAACAGGATGAACAGTTGCACCAGCAGCGGCGTGCCCCGAATGAACGTGACATAGGCGGTGCAGATGCCGTACCGGATGCGGTGCGCCGGGTTCAGGCGCCCCATGCCGACCAGCAGGCCCAGCACACAGCCGAGCGCCAGCGCACAGGCGGTTACCTCGATGGTAACGAGCGCTCCGCGCGCGAGGTCTTGCCAGTTCGCCCACACCGGCGAAAAATCGAGTTCCATGCGTACTCCGTCAGTTGCTCTACTGCCTTGTTGCGTCGGCGGGCGCCGTCACCCCGCATTCTGGGTGACGGAGCGCCCGCCCGGTATTGCGTGTCGAACCGCTCGGCCTTACTTGGCGCTGCCGAAATACTTCGTCACCAGCGCGGTGTAGGTGCCGTCGGCGCGAACCTTCTCCAGCGCCTTGTTGAGTTCGTTGGTCAGTTCGGTGTCGCCCTTGCGCACGGCGAAGCCATAGCGCTCGACGGTCAGCGTCTTGTCGAGCACCTTCACGCTCGGGTTGGCCTTGGCGTACAGCAGCGCGGCCGGCTTGCCGGTCACGGCGGCGTCGGAGCGGCCGATCTTCACGAGCTCGAACATCTGATCGTTCTTCTCGACTTCCACGCGCTCGACCTTCGGATAGCTGTCCTTGAGGAACTGCACCGACTTCGTGCCGACCTGCACCGACACCTTCTTGCCGTTCAGGTCTGCCGGCTCCTTGATCGAGGTGTTGTCCGCCTTGACCATGATCGCCAGACCGCCGGTGTAGTACGGGTGCGTGAAGTTCACGACCTTCAGGCGCTCGTCGGTGATGTAGATGGCCGATGCGGCGACGTCCACGCGCTTGGACAGCACGGCCGGAATCAGGCCCTTGAAGTCGATGTCGGTCCACTCGACCTTCTTGCCCATCGCCTTGCCCAGCGCTTCGATCAGTTCCACGTCGAAGCCGGTGCGCTTGCCGTTTTCCACGTATTCGAACGGCGCGAAGGTGGCATCGGTGGCCACGCGCAGCACGTCGTCGGCGGCGAAAACCTTGCTCGAGCAGGTGACGGCCAGCGCCATCGTGAAGAGGATGTGACGCAATTTCATCTGGGTACTCCTTCGTGTAGTCTCGGTCGGATAACCGGTTAAAAGTACTGCAAGCGATTTGAAATACGTTCTGCTGCCGCCACCGTGAGGCGGATCAGCTCTTCGTGGCGCTGCGCCACGCGCACAGCCGGCGCCATCAGCGTGATGGTGCCTTCCAGACGCTCCTTGGCGGCGAACACCGGGGCCGACACGCCCCAGACGCCGAAGTCGACTTCGCTCTCGGACACCGCATACCGCTGCTTGCGAATCTCCTCGATCTGCGCGGCAAGGCGCTCCTGCGCTACCGGCTGGCCAGCGAGCTGGCGCCCGATCAGCGCTTCGCGCGTGGCCTGCGGAAGGAATGAGAGCAAGGCCTTGGCCGAGGCGCCGTGCACCAGCGGATGCGCACGCCCCTTGGCAAACGAGCAGCGCAGCGACTGCTCGCTCTCGTGCATGTCGAGGCAAACGACCTGGCCGTTGGCCGCGACGAGCAGACCCACGGTCTCGCCGGTGCGTTGCACCAGCGCCTCGATTTCCTCGCGGGCCTGGGTGACGAGATGCGAGTTGTGGTCGAAACCCCACGCCAGTTGCACGCCGACCGGCCCTGGCTCGTAGAGCGCCTCATGGGCGTGCTCCTGCACCAGCCCCCACTTCTTGAGCGGCACGAGGTGGCGATAAACCGTGGAGAGCGGCAGGCTCGTTTGCGCGGCGATCTCGCGTGCCGCGATCGGCCGTCCGTGACGCGCAACGGTCACAAGGACCTGCAGCACGCGCTCGGAGACCGAATGCGCTTCGGTGGTGTCCATCGTCTGAGAAAAACGGAAGAAAGCAGAAAGATCAGCGGAATCAGGGAACTGCGCCGCCGATCACGGCATGGGCGCTATCTTGCTGCGCAATTTCCCAAAACAAAAAATCAAATTCTCACTTAATGATAACAAAGACGAGCTTTACGCATAGGGATTTTCCCTTATGCATCGCGGAAAACGAGGATAAAAAAACGCCGAAGCCATTTCAAATCAATGACTTCGGCGTGTTCCGGGAAAATTGGAATGTCGCTTCCGATTAGCGATTGTCGGTCGACGTTGGGGGGTCCGTGAACGACGATAGCCAGCCGATGAGAATCGGTTTCTGGACTTTCCCAAGGGCGCTCTTCGGCAGCGTCTCGCGAAGGACGACGCGACGAGGCAGTTTGAACCGGGCGATGCGCGTGGACAGGAAGTCGAGCACCGCCTGCTGCGTAACGGGCGAGCCGTCCGACGACGATGAAGCCGGCACGATCACGGCGACGGGCACTTCGCCCCAGCGCTCGTCCGGCACGCCGACGACGGCCGCCTCGAGCACGCCCGGACAGTCGGCCAGCGCGTTCTCGATTTCCGCCGGATAGATGTTCTCGCCGCCGGAGATGATCATGTCCTTGCTGCGACCCACGACCTCGAAGCAGCCGTCCTCGCGCAGCCGGGCCAGATCGCCCGAGCGGAACCAGCCGGCCTCGAAGGACGGATGTGCCGGTGCGCGCCAATATTCGCGCATGACATTGGGCGCGCGAATCACGATCTCGCCCACCTCGCCGGGCGCCGCGTCGGCGCCCGCGACGTCCACGAGTCGCACCTCGACACCGGGGCATGCGCGCCCTACCGCGCCGGGGTGGGCCTTCGCCTCGCCAAAGCGCAACGCGATCGACACCGGCCCGGTCTCCGTCGCGCCATACACCTGGCCGAGCGGGATGCCGCGCGCGTGGAAAGCCTCGATGGCCGACATCGGCACCACCGACGAGCCGGCCATCACCCCACGCAGCGACGAGAGATCGGTCGCCGCCCACTGTGGATGCAGTTGCACCGCGCGCATCGTCGCCGGCACCATCAGCGAGAGCGTCGGCCGATGCGCGGCGACGTCGGCCAGCCAGGCCGCCGGATCGAAACGCGGGTGCAGCGTCACGCTCGCACCGCGCAACAGTGCGGGCAGCGTCTGGATGCACAGGCCGCCGACGTGGAACATCGGCAGCGTGGAGAGCACGTGGTCGGCGGCGCTCATGTCGTGCGCCCACCAGCTGGCATGCGCGTTCGCGAGCAAGCCGGCCTGGGTATGCAGCGCCCCCTTCGGCTCGCCTGTCGTGCCGGACGTGTAAGCGAGCAGCACCGGCGCATCGGCGGCGACCTCGGGATACTCGACCGGCTTGGCCGACGGCACCGCGATCAGACCTTCGATCGGCGCGATGGCCGGCGGCGGCAGATCGGCGATCGGGGTCTGCTCCAGGGCGTGACGGATCTGGCGGGCGGCGGCGCGGTGCATGGCGTCGAACCACAGCACGCGCACGCCGGCGTGGCGCACGATGGCGGCCAGTTCCGGGACGGCCAGACGGAAGTTCAGCGGCAAGAAAATCGCGCCGGCGCGCGCGCAGGCGAACAGCAGCGCGATTTGCAGCTCGTCGTTCAGGCCCAGGCAGGCAACGCGGTCGCCCGGCGCGATGCGCCACGTCTCACGCAAATGCCCGCCCACGCGCTCGATGCGCCGCCACAGCGCGGCGTAGTCCGTCTGCTGCGCGTCATTGCCGGTGCCGCAACGCAACGCCAGCCGTCCGGGCGTGGCACGCGCGTGAGCGGCAAGCGCTTCTACAAAAGGCGTCAACTTGTTCTCCGTGACAAGAGAGGCGGACGAGCGGATTACTCGTCGCGCTCGCCCGGTTCGTAGAGCGCCTCGCGGCCGATGCGGTCGAGACAAAGCTCGGCCGTCCACGGCAGCATCAGCGCGCCGCAGCGCGAATCGCGGTACATGCGCTCGAGCGGCAAGGTCTTGAGCATCGACTGCCCGCCGCAGGTGCGAATTGCGAGGCGGCACAGCTCGTTGGCATTTTCCATGATCGTGTACTGCGCCGCGTAAGCACGCAGCCGCGCTTCCTTTCCGGGGTCGGCGCGGCCGTCCTGCAGCGCGCGCAGGAACAGTGCGCGCGTCTGCTCGAGCATGATGTGCATCTGCGCCACCGCGATCTGCTTGGTCGGGTACATGCGGCGCTTGACCGGCGCGCCCATGCCCTCGGCTTCGCCGCGCAGATAGCGAACGGTGAAGTCATACGCGGCTTGCGCAATGCCCATGTAGGTTGGCGCCAGCGTCATGAACATGTGCGGCCAGCGGCTCGCGGCCTGATAGTAGACGCCGCGCGGCATGAGCTGCAACTCGTCGGGCACGAAAACGTCCTTGAACAGCAGCGTGCGCGAGACCGTGCCGCGCATGCCGAGCGGGTCCCAGTCGCCCGTGACGGTCACGCCCGGGGCGTCGCCCGGCACGGCGATGTAGAACGTGTCTTTCATCGACAGCTCGGGCTTGTCCTCGGTACACAACACGCCGTAATAGTTCGCCGCGCCCGAGAGCGACGCGAAGATCTTGCGGCCGTTGATCTTCCAGCCGCCCGCCACTTTCGTGGCGGTCGTGCCGAACGGCGCCTTGCCCGCTGCCGCCGCGCTTCCTTCCGAGAACGGCTGCGCATAGATCGCACCGTCCTGGATCACGCGGGCGAAGTGATGCTCACGATATTTCTGATGCTCGGCGCGCTGCTCGGGCGTCATGTCGAGATCGTCGGCGAGAATGCCGGTCCACATCATCGAGCAGGTGTGCATGTTGAACGTGAGCGCGGTCGCGCCGCAGTGGCGGCCCAGCTCGGCGGAGACCATCATGTACGTGGCAAAGTCAGCCCCGAGGCCGCCGTGCGACTCGGGAATGCACAGCTTGAGCAAGCCTGCCGCGCGCATGTCGTCGTAGTTCTCGAACGGGAACGACGCTTCGCGATCCCAGCGCGCGGCGCGCGGCGCGAGCGACTCGCGTCCGACCTGCTCCGCGAGCGCCAGCAGGCGCCGCTGCTTGTCCGTGAGCGGATAGTGCTCGCCGACGATCGAAGGGGGCTGATAGGCCACGATAGTCTCCTAGAGTGTTGCGAGAAAAGCGCGCACCTCGGCGTTGAATGCGCCCGGGTGCGTCAGATTCATGAGATGGCCCGCACCCGCCAGGCATACGTAGCGCGCATCGGGAATCGCTTCGGCCATGCGCGCCATCACCTTCGGCGGCGCGTTCTTGTCGTGTTCGCCTGCAATCAACAGCACCGGTACGGCCAGGCGCGCGAGCGCCGCACGTTGATCGAAGCCGACGAGCGCATGGAGCGCCGCGCGATACGCGTGCGGCGTGAGCGCACCCATCGCCTCAACGGCAATCGCATGCGCGTGCCCACGCGCGTCGTCGTCCGGCTCGTCCGGCTCGTCCGGCTCGCCCAGCATGCCCGGCACGATGGCTTGCGCCATCTCGCGAAGTGTCTTGCCCGCGTCGAGCGGCGCAGTGCGCTGGCGCACGAATTCACGCTGGAAGTCGCCGTCCGGCTTGCCGAAGGCGGGCGAGGTGCCGCACAGCACGAGTGCCGCGATGTCACGCGTGAAGGGTTCGCCGCGCGCCATGAGCTCCTGCGCGACCATGCCGCCCATGCTGTGGCCGACGAGCACGAAGCGCGCCGGCGACGCGCGGCGCCCGTCGGACTTGCCAAGCGCATCGAGCAGCGCACGCAGGCTGTCGGCCAGCGCCGCCATCGTCGGTTCGGCCGGCATGGCGCTCTCGCCGTAGCCTGGCATGTCCCATGCGGCAACGCGGTGGCCGGCCGCGGCAAAGGCGTCGAACTGCGCCGGCCACACGCAGCGGTTGCCGCCGATGCCGTGCAGCAGCACGAGCGTGAGCGGCCCCTCCCCCGCAATGCGGCACGCAGGTACGGGAGACGCCATCACGCGAACTCGCCTTGAAGCCGACCGTCGCGCACCACCGCGTCGCCGTCCAGCGCGACCGTGCAGCCGCGCAACGGAAGGTCGAAATGCCCGAGCGTGTGGCGGCCCGCCACTTCGTTGGCGCCCGTCGAGTACAGGAAGTTGCCCGCGAAGGCGCGCTGCTCGGTGCCATTGCAGTCGCGCTTGTCGTAGCAGGCGAGCGCGTCCCAGCGCGCGCGCTGATTGAGCCCGAAGCCGACGTGCGAGACCGCGTAGGCCTCGCGGTCGCCCCAGGCGGCGAAATACTCGCGCATGAGCTCGACGTCCACGCCCTGGCCGTCGATCGCCACAACGTAGTCGTCTTCGATGGTGAGCGCGATGCGATCGCGCACGTACTGCTTGAAAGTGAGATTGATGTCGCCGGGCGCGAGCACGAGCTGGCCGCTCACGCTATGGGCGGCGGGGAACGCCAGCGCGAGGCCGCCCGGCCAATGCGCCACCTGACCGGGCTTCGCGCACCAGCCCCAGACGCCGCCCACGCGTGCGTCGCGCAAGGAGATACGCAGGTCGGTGCCGGCCGCCGAGCTCACGTGCATCTGTGCGGCACTGCGCAATCGCTTGATCGCGGCGCGCACCTTGGGCTCCAGGGCGGGATCGGTGGCGCAGCGCTCCAGAATTTCGGGGTGTTCGTTCGAGACCATCAGCACGCGCGCCCCGCCGCCGAGAATTTCAGGCAGTTCGGGGGCGTGCAGCAGGCCTTCGACCGTACAGTCGACCACGAGGGTGGCGGCCTTGAGCGCCGCGACGACGGGGGCCGACCGGCCCAGCGCGTCGCTCGCGCCGGTCGAGCGCACAGGCACCGGCGCACTCACGCGCGGGCTCGGCACGACCAGCCGGAATGGCCGCGCGCCGAGCGATTCGGCGGCAAGCTGCGCTAATTCCACGTTGACAGGCCGGGATTGCGTTTCGGCTACAATCGCCACCACATCACCGGGTTGTATGTCGCAGCGCCGCAAGGTCTCGGCAAATACGTCGATCCACTTATGCTCGATTCGCTCGATCAGCATATCGTCTCCTGAACGTCTGACCTTTCCGCCAGCCGGGGGCCTTGCCCCGTGGCACACCGTCGGCCGTCACGCGTCTTGTCGATCTGTTGTTCGTGCCATAGTATATGAATATTCATACAAATCAACCCGATCAAATTTGCCGGACGGGAGTGCAGGGACAGTGAACGCCAAACACGCCGCAGCGCCAGACTTCGACAGCGCAGCTTTTCGCCATGCACTCGGCCAGTTCGCCACCGGGGTCACGGTCATTACGACGCGCGCCGACGACGGCTCGCTCATCGGCATCACGGCCAGTTCATTCAATTCCGTCTCGCTCACGCCGCCGCTCATTCTGTGGAGTCTGGCCACGCGTGCGGGCAGCATGCCCGTGTTTCGCGAGAACTCGCATTACGTGGTGAACGTGCTCGCCGCGGATCAGCTCGACATCTGCAAGCGCTTCGCCACGATGAAGGGCGACCGTTTCGCAGGCGTGCCGTATACGCTCAGCGCTTCCGGCACGCCAGTGCTCGATGGTGCGCTGGCGTGGTTCGAGTGCCATAACCGCAGCCGTTACGATGAAGGCGACCATGTCATCTTCGTGGGCGAAGTCGAGCGTTGCGGCATTCACGCGGAAGCGGCCGAGCGCATGCCGCTGATCTTCCATTCGGGCGGCTTCCACAAGCCGCAATCGCTCGGCTAAGCCTTCGGTAGACGCCCGCCATGCCCGCCGCCGCGCCTTTCGTCGACGACTATCTCGCGTATCTGCTCGCGCGAGCCAGCACCTTGGTATCCGACGAGTTCCATCGCGAAGTGGCGGCCGCAGGGCTCGGCGTTTCCGAGTGGCGCGTGCTCGCGACGCTGTCGGACGGGCGGGCGCGCACCATCAATCAGTTGGCGGCCATCGTGCTCGCCAAGCAACCGACGCTCACCAAGGTCGTGGACCGGCTCGAAGCGGCGGGCGACGTGGTGCGCGGCGAAAGCGCAACGGACCGGCGCCAGTCGCTCGTCTCGCTGACCGAAGCGGGGCAGGCGCGAGTGGCGCCGCTGCTCGCCAGTGCGCGACGCCATGAAGCCGGCATCCTGGCGCGCTTTGGCGCCGAGCAGTCGTCGCTGCTCAAGGCGACGCTGCGCAGCCTGATCGACGAGATGGTGGAAGGCTCGGCGCACGGAACGCAAAACCGGAAATAGGCACGTTCCGAACCGTTGGCCGGCGCTTCCCAATTTCCGCCGAGCCGGGCGCGGCAAATCGTCAAAAATTCGATGACTTTGCCATGTCGTCGAATTTTCCTTCAACAAACTCGAAGAATTCACACGTCGATTTCAATTTCGCGCGTCCCAGCCCGCGAATACGCAAGCACTTGCCACGCGAATTCTTCTAAGATGCGCATATCGATTCACGCATTTGCGCCTCTTCATGACCGCACCCCATAAAGCGTTTGCACAAGCGCGCGACGAGCGCCGCATCTGGGACATCAGCGCCCCGCTGTCGAGCGACACGCCTGTCTGGCCGGGTGACACGCCGTTCTCGGAGGAAGCCGTGTGGCAGATCGGCCCGGGCTGTCCCGTCAACGTGGGCCGTATCACGCTCTCGCCGCATACGGGCGCGCATGCCGATGCGCCGCGTCACTACGACGACGATGGCGCGTGCATTGGCGATGTCGCGCTCGAGACGTATCTGGGGCCGTGCCGCGTCATTCATTGTCTGGGCGCCTCGCCGGTCGTGACGCCCGAGATGGTCGCGCCGCATCTGTCCGGCGTTCCGCCGCGCGTGTTGCTGCGCACATATGAGCGTGCACCGCTTGCTCGCTGGGATAGCGGATTCTGCGCGGTGGCACCGCAGACCATCGACCTGCTGGCCTCGCACGGCGTGACGCTGGTGGGCATCGACACGCCGTCGCTCGATCCGCAGGAGAGCAAGACGATGGACGCTCACCATCGCATTCGTGCGCACCGCATGGCGATTCTGGAGGGGCTGGTGCTCGACGAGATCGCACCGGCCGATTACGAACTCATCGCGCTGCCGCTCAAGTTCATGCGGCTCGACGCCAGTCCGGTGCGGGCGGTGCTGCGCGCGCTTTGACGGCGCAGCAGGGGGCGCCTGGCGCGCACGGTCGGCCGGCACGCTTGCCGTTTTTTCGATTCTGTTTCGTATTTTTCGTATTGCTTTTCACGCTACAACGCAAACCATGACGTCTTCTCGCAACGATTGTCTGGCCCTCGACGCGGCCGATCCGCTCGCCCCGCTGCGGGCGCAATTCGACCTGCCTCCGGGCGTGATCTATCTCGACGGCAACTCCCTGGGCGCGCGTCCGATAGCGTCGCTCAAGCGCGCGCAGGAGGTGATCGCCGCCGAGTGGGGCCAGGGGCTCATCCGTAGTTGGAACGATGCCGACTGGTTCACGCTGCCGCGCACCCTTGGCGACGCGCTCGCGCCGATCATCGGCGCCGGCAAGGGCGAGGTCGTGGTCACGGACACCACGTCGAGCAATCTCTTCAAGGTGATGGCCGCGGCCCTCGACGCGCAGCGCTCGCGGGCTCCGAATCGCAAGGTGGTGGTCTCCGAGCGCAGCAACTTCCCGACCGATCTGTACATCGTGCAGGGTCTCACGCGCCTGCTGGACGACGGCTATTCGCTGCGTCTGATCGACTCGCCGGAGGAATTGCCGAGCGCGCTCGGCGAGGACGTGGCCGTGGTGTTGCTCACGCACGTGAACTATCGTACCGGCGCGATGTACGACATGGCGGCGCGCACCGCGCAGATCCATGCGGCGGGCGCGTTGGCGGTGTGGGATCTGTGCCACTCGGCGGGCGCCGTGCCGGTGGACCTCAATGGCGCCGGCGCGGACTACGCGGTGGGCTGCACCTACAAGTACCTGAACGGCGGGCCGGGCGCGCCGGCTTTCGTGTGGGTCCACAAGCGTCACCAGGACACGTTCTGGCAGCCGCTCTCCGGGTGGTGGGGGCATCGCACGCCGTTCGCGATGACGCCCGAGTACACGCCGGACGATGGCATTGGGCGATACCTGTGCGGCACTCAGCCGATCGTGTCGTTGTCGCTGGTGCAGTGCGGGCTGGACATTTTTGCGCAGACGTCGATGCAAGCGCTGCGGCACAAGTCGCTCGCGCTGACCGATCTGTTCATCAAGCTGGTGGAGGAGCGTTGCGCAGAGTTCCCGTTGACGCTGGTGACGCCGCGCGAGCACGCGGCGCGCGGCTCGCAGGTGAGCTTCGAGCATCCGGAAGGGTTCGCGGTGGTTCAGGCGTTGATTGCGCGCGGCGTGATCGGGGACTATCGCGAGCCGCGCATCATGCGCTTCGGCATGACGCCGTTGTACACGAGCTTTGCCGACGTATGGGACTCGGTGGAAATTCTGCGCGACGTGCTGAGCACCGGCGCGTGGGACAAGCCGGAGTTTCATCGTCGCGGTGCGGTGACCTGAACGGGGGTTCTCGGCAATGCGCAAGACATCCTCTTCGGCACACGGTCTACAGGGTCCACACACTCCGGACAATAAGGACAACAGCGACAATAAGGGCGCGAAGCCAGACATGAGAGACGAGTCGATCGCGGGCGGATGCCCGTTCGGGCATCAGGGCGGCGAGGTGGCGGCGGCAGCGTCGGAAGCAGGCGACGCGGCGCGAGCGGCGGGCGCGCGTTCGGACGCGCCGGCCAACGCCACGCAGTGGCATGACGCCAAGCTGGACTTCTCGAAGAGCATGAGCTACGGCGACTATCTGTCGCTCGATCCGATTCTGAATGCGCAGCATCCGCGCTCCACCGATCACAACGAGATGCTGTTCATCATCCAGCATCAGACGAGCGAGTTGTGGATGAAGCTGGCGTTGTACGAGTTGCAGGCCGCGCGCACGGCGGTGCACAACGACGAGCTGCCGCCGGCGTTCAAGATGCTGGCCCGCGTCTCGCGCATCCTGGAGCAGTTGGTGCAGGCGTGGAGCGTACTGGCGACCATGACGCCGTCGGAGTATTCGTCGATGCGGCCGTCGCTGGGCAGCTCGTCGGGGTTCCAGTCGTACCAATATCGCATTCTGGAGTTCATGCTGGGCAACAAGAATCCGGCGATGCTCAAGCCGCATGCGCACCGCCCGGATCTGTTCCGTCAGGTCGAGGCGGCGTTGAATGCGCCGTCGTTCTATGACGAGGTGGTTCGTTTGCTGGCGCGCCGCGGGTTCTCGATTGCGCCCGAGCGTCTGGAGCGCGACTGGACGAAGCCGACGCCGCACGACAAGACGGTGGAGGCCGCATGGCTGGAGGTGTATCGCAACCCGTCGCAACATTGGGAGCTGTACGAGATGGCCGAAGAGCTGGTCGATCTCGAGGATGCATTCCGCCAGTGGCGCTTCCGCCACGTGACCACCGTCGAGCGAATCATCGGCTTCAAGCAGGGGACGGGCGGCACCAACGGCGCGCCGTACCTGCGCAAGATGCTCGACGTCGTGCTGTTCCCCGAGCTGTGGCACGTGCGAACGTTGCTGTGACGCGTGTTGCGGTGATCGTCGGCGCATCGAAATGATCGACGCCACTGCGCATTGCTCGCCAACGCCCGGCTAGCGATGCCAGCCCGGCCCCGACCCGGCCCCGGCCCGGCCCCGGACGCCGCGCCAAGCCAGGGGCCGGGGCGTCGCCCCCCCTTCAGGCCTGCCCGCTCAACCGGGCCGCCAACTGCTTGAGTCTTGGCCCGATTTCCTCCCGAAAGACGGTGTCGGGAATCGACGACGACGGTCCGCTGCAACTGATCGCGAGCCATCGATTCTGGCGCACGTCCCGCAATGGCACGGCGACCGCATTCACGCCTTCATGCCACTCGCGAAACGAATAGCAGCACCCTTCTCGCCTGTACGACTCGATCGCCCTGTCGACCCCCGCCTGCAACGCGTCCCATCCCACGCTGCGCAGCACCGCCGGATTCGCGTCGTAAGCGTCATGCAGATCGGAGAGCAGCGTCTCGCGTTCGGTCGGTGTCATCGCCGCGAGATAGACGCGCCCCATCGAACTCGTCAGCATCGACAGCCGCGAGCCCGCCGTCAGCCCCAGCGTGAGATGCGCGGCATCGCTGCGGATCGTCTCGAGATACATCATGTCGATCCCCTCGCGGCATCCCAGCGAAATCGAGCACCCCATCTCCCTGGCCAATGCCCGCATATGCGGACGCGCCAAAGTCAGCATGTCCGTGCCGTTCAGAAACGCATAGCCCAATGCGAGCACCCCGGCATCGAGCGCGTACTTGCCCAACTCGGCGTCATACCGCAAATACCCAAGCTCGGTGAGCGTGTAGGCGAGCCGGCTCACGGTCGCCTTGGGCAGCCCGGTGCGCGCCGCAAAATCGCGATTGCCGAGCAAGGTGTCATCAGGGCCGAACGCCCGCAACAACTCGAGGCCCCGCGCCAGCGCCGTGACGAACTTGCGCTCGTCGTGCGACGGCGGCACACCATGCGCCGGCGCACCGGCAAAGGCAGACAAGGACGTTTTGACCACAACCATCGCGCTCTCCGGTTCGTAGGGGGCGACCACGGCACCTCGCGCACATCAAGGCCCACAATGCCGTTGCCGGGCAAAAAAGTTTAGTGTTAAACTAACTTCGATTTCAGAACATTGTTCCGCATTGCGGAACTTTCGTCAAGCGTTCGGGCGCCGGTAAAAAGGCAGGAGCCGGCGGGCACGGATCGCGTCACTGCGTGGTTGTGAGTTTTCGAGGACATCGGAGGAGATAGGTCATGGCAGGCAATGCACAGTTCAATTGGGAAGATCCGCTGTTGCTCGACGCGCAGCTCACCAGCGACGAGCGCATGATTCGCGACGCCGCCGCCGCTTACGCGAACGACAAGCTCGCGCCGCGCGTGCTCGAAGCGTTCCGCCATGAGCGCACCGACGCCGCGATCTTCCGCGAAATGGGCGAGATCGGCCTGCTCGGCCCGACGATTCCCGAACAGTACGGCGGCCCCGGCCTGAACTATGTCGCTTACGGTCTGATCGCCCGCGAAGTCGAACGCGTGGACTCGGGCTACCGTTCGATGATGTCGGTGCAGTCGTCGCTCGTCATGGTGCCGATCTACGAATTCGGCAGCGAAGCGCAGAAGCAGAAATATCTGCCGAAACTCGCCAGCGGCGAATGGATCGGCTGCTTCGGCCTGACCGAGCCGAACCACGGCTCGGATCCGGCCGGCATGACCACGCGCGCCAGGAAAGTCCCCGGTGGCTATGAACTGACCGGCGGCAAGATGTGGATTACCAACTCGCCGATCGCCGACGTGTTCGTCGTCTGGGCCAAACTCGCCGACGACGACGGCGAAGAGAAAATCCGCGGCTTTATTCTGGAAAAGGGTTGGAAGGGGCTGTCGGCGCCCGCCATTCACGGCAAGGTGGGCCTGCGCGCGTCGATCACCGGCGAGATCGTGATGGACCAGGTGTTCGTGCCGGAAGACAACCTGATGCCGGGCGTCTCGGGCCTCAAAGGTCCGTTCACCTGCCTGAACTCCGCACGCTACGGTATCGCCTGGGGCGCGCTCGGCGCCGCCGAGTTCTGCTGGCACACGGCGCGCCAGTACGTACTTGACCGTCATCAGTTCGGCCGCCCGCTCGCGGCGAACCAGCTCATTCAGAAGAAGCTCGCCGACATGCAGACCGAAATCACGCTGGGCCTGCAAGGCTGTCTGCGTCTGGGCCGCATGAAGGACGAAGGCACCGCGGCCGTCGAAATCACGTCGATCATGAAGCGCAATTCGTGCGGCAAGGCACTGGATGTCGCGCGTCTGGCCCGCGACATGCTGGGCGGCAACGGTATTTCGGACGAGTTCGGCATCGCGCGTCACCTCGTGAACCTCGAAGTGGTCAACACCTACGAGGGCACGCACGACATCCACGCGCTGATCCTGGGCCGCGCGCAAACGGGCATTCAGGCATTTTTCTGAGAGGCCCGTCTCGCGTTGGATGGCGGGCTCGGCGCATTGCCCGCCTGCCCGTCACGTCTGCCCGGCACGCCTCGCATCAATCGGCAGCATGATGCGAGGCCGCGCGCGGCGCCGAGCCCTGCCGACTTGTCTGGTACGCGTCGTTTCTCAGGCCGCACTCCGCGGGCCGTCAATCCCCCGGGCGACGGCGCGTACCAAACAAAAAGCCAGCGTTTTCACGCTGGCTTTCTCGTCTGCGATGCTGCGCCGGATTACTTGTTCGGCTGCGGCGTGAGACGCAGATACGGGCGCACGGCCTTGTAGCCCTTCGGGAATTTTTCCTTGAGCACGGCCTCGTCCTTGAGCGACGGAACGATCACGACATCGTCGCCGTCCTTCCAGTTGCCCGGCGTGGCCACCGAGTAGTTGTCGGTCAGTTGCAGCGAGTCGATGACGCGCAGCACTTCGTCGAAGTTGCGGCCCGTGCTGGCCGGATACGTGATGATCAGACGCACCTTCTTCTTCGGATCGATCACGAACAGCGAACGCACTGTCAGCGTCTCGTTGGCGTTCGGGTGGATCATGTCGTAGAGCTGCGAAACCTTGCGGTCGCCGTCGGCCAGAATCGGGAAGTTGACCGAGGTATTCTGCGTCTCGTTGATGTCGTTGATCCAGCCCTTGTGCGACTCGACGTCGTCGACCGACAGTGCGATGGCCTTCACGTTACGTTTTTCGAACTCGCCCTTGAGTTTGGCGGTCAGACCCAGTTCGGTCGTGCACACCGGCGTATAGTCGGCCGGGTGCGAGAACAGCACACCCCAGCTGTCGCCGAGAAATTCGTGAAACTTGATCTTGCCGACGGACGAATCCTGTTCGAAGTCGGGAGCGATGTCACCCAAACGCAGAGTCATTTACGGTCTCCTTGAGATCCTTCAACTGAGTGGGTAAAGACTAAAGGATGCTAAGCTTAGCCAGAACGAATAAAAAATTTGTTGCAAATAATTATTGGAAATATAGCCTCGGCGCGGTGTTGTTTTATGGCAACGACACGTCGAAAGGGTTACGATAACAGTCATTCCCCTTCGCATTCTCTTCCCCCAGGAACACGGGCAACGACCATGTCGCAATCGCACACCAACAAGGAGAAGTTCATGACCGATATCAAAACCGTCTTGGCCGACGCCGAAGATTTGCTCAAACAAGCCGCCAACACGACCGGTGAGCGCGCCTCCGAACTGAGCGACAAGGCCCTGGCATTGCTCAAGCAAGCCAAGGAAAAAGCGTCCGACGTGCAAGTCGTCGTCGTGGAAAAGAGCAAGCAAGCCGCTCGCGCCACCGATGACTACGTGCACGACCACCCGTGGCAGGCCGTGGGCATTGCGGCCGGCATCGGCGTGGTGATCGGCTTGCTGCTCAATCGCAAGTAAGCGTGCGCCGGCGTAAGTCTGTCTTCGCCCACTCCGCCCGGGGTGGCGTCCGCCTGATCGGAGCGACGGATCGGGCGGCCACCCGAGCTCAGCTCAAGACCCGCCCATGACCGACAATGATCGCACGAACCCGCCGCGGCCCTCGCTGCGGCGACTTGCCGGTGCGATGCTCGAGATCGTGCAGTCGCGCATCGAACTCATCGGCATCGAACTGACCGAAGAAAAGGAACGCCTGATGGGCGTGGCTTTCCTCGGCCTGACCGCGATGCTCTTTGGCGTGCTCGCCCTCGTGTCCCTGACCGCGCTGGTGATCGTGATTTTCTGGGACACCTACCGCCTGCAGGCCATGACGGGCGTCTTCGTCGTGTATCTGTTGCTCGCCGCGTGGTGTGCCCTGCGCGCCCGCAACATTCTGCGCGATGCTCCGATGCCCTTCGAGGCCACACTGGCCGAGTTCGAAAAGGACCGCGACGCACTGCGTCCGGACTGAAGGAGATCTGCCCGTGCCGCTGGAATCGAATCGCCGCCGCCGCCCCCGGCCGTCGCGACGCTCACGTCACGAACTGCTTGCGATTCGCAAGGAGCTTGTTCTCACGCGTATTGCCGTCGAACGCGCCGAGTTGATTCAAGCCTCGCACGTCACGCGCGAGCGCCTGCGCAATTTCCGCTGGATCCGTTATCTGCTCCCAGGTGGCTTTGCAAAGCTCTCGGGCATTAGCGGCCTCGCCAATTCCGGCCTGAAGCTCGGGGGGCTGCTCGAACGTTATCCGCTCGTGAGCTCGGTCGCCTCCCTGGCTCTCACCGGCCTCTCGCATACGCCCGTCGGGCGCGTGGTACGCCGGACGCTGAAGTGGGGCGGGCTGGGCGTGCTGGCCTGGCAGGGCATCAAGCTATGGCAGGAATCGACGAAGTCCTCGGCGCGCACACCCCAGGATGAGGCCACGGAGGAACAGCCCGGCGGTCCACGCGCTCCCCGAGCCGAAACCCATGGCGGCGGCACACCACCCATGATGTAACGCCATGCCGCCCGGCGCATCCGAGCATCCGGACTAGGGGGCGCAACGCCGGGCGATGCGCGGCCGGCCATAGGCATTGATCGTGATACAGATGCGCCGGCCGTGCCCGGTCACCCGCACAGTGCCCGACACCCAGTTGCGGTGTTCCGTCCGGATAAAGCCATCCTCCGCAAACGCTAGTCCCGGCGTTCCGTACAGTCCCCATCGCGCTTCGATCTGGACGCCCTGCGGCAGCGGCGCGTATCGTCCCAGCAGTCGCTCGCCCGCGTCGAGGCGATCGTTGCGGTTGCTGTCGACGAACGTCATCCATCCGCTGCTCAGCGTTCGCCCGTCGTTCGGCGCCATCGCCACGCGCTGGTGCCTGCCGAGCGCCTCGGCACGGGCGGCCTGCATGGATGCAAGCAACGCGCGCGCGGTGATGTCCACCGACACCCGACGGCGCGCAGACTCGATGGAAGGCGACGCCGCCAGCAGCGCTATGGCCAGCAGGAGTACGACGATGACGCATTCGAGCAGCGTGAGGCCGCGCGCCCCTTGAAGGCGTTGCGATGCGCGCGCCGATCGTGCCGCGCGCTCACGGAACCGTTGGCCTTCACCGGCCCGCTCACGCGTCATCGCAACGCCCGCGATGCTCGGTCCCTGTCGACGATTTGACCGCGCTGTCGTCCCACGACACCACCTCTCGCCAACTGAGCGGGCGCAGCGCAAACGATGGCCCCGCACTGTCGTGCCGCTGCGGCTGGCGGCGACGAACTTCATAGATCGCCTGGAGATAGACGCGTGTGCCCGGCATGTCGCCGCAACCCATTGCACTTACCCGGTAGCGGCGCACGGGGACGTTACGCGCGCCGTCATCCGCCTCGTATGCGGTGAACGCGATTCGCTCGATGAAGTAACGAGCCTTGTGGACCCGCACGACCGCGTCGGCGCGCTCCCAATCGACCGTCTGCCATCGGGACCGCCAGTGCCTCGACCAGTCGGCGTCGCGCTGCTGTGCGGGCAACACGCCGTTCGGCCCGGCCTGGAAGGTCGGCACTCGCGAAATCTCGCTCGCTTCCGGGCCGTCGGTGAGCCGATGACGCGCTTGCGCCAGCGCTCGATCCGCCGCGTCGAAGGCCTTCACGCGATCGCTCGCGAACGCCATGAAACGATTTGCCAACTGCCGATGCTGCATGCCCGACGCCGCCAACGCCATGAGTGCCGCCAGCCACATCACCATGAAGACGCCAACCATGCTGCCGCCTCGCCGATGCCGCCGTCATTGCGACGAGGGATCACCACGTTGAATACATGCAGATGCACGTCGCCGACGCCGTTCATCTGCCGGAAGGTGCGACCACCGGACGACGCGTCAAAGACCTCCACGACGCGCACGGCGCGCACGTTGCCGCCCCGTCGCGGCGCGCCTCGCATGACCAGCGATATCGCCACCGCCGCCACGTTCTCCCAGCCGCCCTCGCCGCGCGGCGCGACCGGTGGCTTGCCGCGCGCGCTCTTGATCGGGTCCGTCCAGCGTAAGGCATCCGACGCGCCCGACCGAAACCCCAGGCGGACGTACATCGCTTCGACCCCGCCCACGAGCACCTGCGCGGGATGCAACCTCGGCGGCAACGTCCGCTCGTCTCCATAACGGCAAAAGAGTGAAGGGACGCCGTCCTCGCCCTTGTCGACATAGAAATGGCTGCGATGACGTTCGCTGGTTCGGGCGATGCCGATGGCACGATGTCCGGCGCAATTCTGAACCGCCCCGTTGCCCTTGATGAAGCCCGCACCGTGGTATTGCACCTCGAGCAGCGAACTGCCTTGCCAGCCGCGACGAGGACAGTTTTCGACCGTGCCGGCGCACTCCGCGCTCGCTCGTATCGATGGCCACTCCCGTCTGCCGCCCTCCGGCGGTGCAACGCCACCTTCGATCGGATCCCAATTCCGGTAGCCCGCCATCGCCACCGCGCGCGAGAGCTGTGTCAGCGCGAAGACTGCACGTTCGTTGACATCGTATCGTTCGGCCTGCGTGCGCCAGAATCGCAGCCCAGCGAGATACACCGCGGTCGCGGCCATCACGATCAACAGCCCCAGCGGCATGGCAACGACGCACTCCAGCAGCGTGAAGCCTGCCGTGCGCCGCCGGCGCGGCATGGCCGGCACGGGTGGCATGGGAAATCTTGGCGAGGCGCGACCGCCCGGGTTCTCGCGTGCCGGCGGCGCCGCCTTGCGGCCTGCCGCGTCAAGTACGAGCGCGCTTCCGGCGAGCATTTGGATGACGCTCACCATGCGCGCCTCGCGCTGCCGTGCGCCAGTGCACCGGCGACCGGTACGGCGCGTGCCGGGCCGATGGCTGCGCTCCCGCCGGGAGGTCCCGTGCGTGACGGCGAAGCCAGTGTCGTCGGCGACGTCGCGCCCGCCGCTTGCCATCGGGAAAAGCCCTCGACGCCGGCCATGAACGCCCCCAGCGTTACCGTGACTTCGAGTAACGCTGCGCCGCGTGCGAGCCGCCCCGATCGCCGCGATCGCCGCGATCGCCCCGGTCGCCCTGATCGCGCGGATCGATCATTGGCACGCTCGCACTGCCCCGTGGCGGCAACCGGTGGCCTCTCGGGCCAAGGCGTGCCTGCCCGGCGGTGCCCGGCGTCTCGCGCCGGCGCGCGCCGCCGACGTTTGGCCAACGCCCCCAGGCACACACCGAGCCGGTCGCGCAAGGTCTGCCGGTCTACACGGCGCTGCTGATGTCGTCGATCCTGTTGCATGGTGCGATTCCTCGTCTCGTTGATGACGAGTCCATCGTCGCGCACCGCCCCTCGCACGCCAATCGGACGACACCGCGAAACCCACCCCTCCATGAGCCACCACACTTCCCGCACGCAGCGCTCCGAAGGTCTTCAGTACCCTCAATGCCCTCACCGCCCGCAGCCCCTCGTCGCCACGACGATTTCTGCACGCGCCAACCGAGCGGGCATGAAAAACGGCGACCGAAGTCGCCGTCCTGGCTTGCCACAGGGCGCGGTCACCGCGTTCCTCACTGGTGCCCGATCCCGCCTCTCAACCCTTGAGCGAATTGATGAGCTCGATGTAACGCTGCTGCACTTCCTCTTTGGGCTGCCCCTTGAGCATCTCCCAGGCGTCGTACTTGGCGCGGCCGACGAAGTCGGTCATGCCGGGGCGCGCACCGCTCACGTCGCCCTCGGTGCCTTGCTTGTAGAGCGCGTAAATGCGCAGCAGCGTGAAATTGTCGGGGCGCTCGGGCAGCGTCTTCGACTGGGCTACCGCCTCGTCGAAGCGGGCTTGCAGATCGCTCATGATGTCTCTCCCTGGAAAAACCGTCAGCTTGTATGTGCCTCGTGCGACACCTCGCCGACGCATCGAAAAGCATGCGAAAGCGTGCAGGAAAGCACGCGCGGCGACGCTCGAGGTGTTGCGAATACAACGCGATCAGGATAGCGACGAAGCGCCGCACGAGGTAGGGGAGAGCGTAGAAGCGTGCATCTAAACCTCTCGGGAACCGAGAGGATCGAAGGCCTTTTGCTGCGCGAGAATGCAAAACGCCCGGGCTCGGCCGGGCGTCTTGATTTTTTTGGACGATCGAGATTTGCGTCACGGCGAGGGCGAACGGGCGGCTCACACCGCCCGCGCACCTCGTGCACTAGCGCACCTCTCGCACTTCTCGCACTTCTCGTACTTCGCCCGCCCCACGTCAACGATCACGACGCAGCGGCGGCCGGCGCCGACGCCGCCTCGGCGTTCGCCGGCGCCGTGCGCTCTTCCCAACCGCCGCCGAGCGCCTTGTACAGCGTGACGAGGTTGGTCCAGCGAGCAAGGCGCGTGGCGATCAGCGTCTGTTGCGCCGAGTACAGCGAGCGTTGCGAGACCAGCGCATTGAGGTAGCTGTCCACGCCGTTGCGGTAGCGCAGCTCCGAGAGCTTGTAGCTCTCCTCGCTCGCCTTGACGAGGGACTCCTGCGCCGCGATCTGGTCGTCGAGCGTGCCGCGGGCGGCAAGTCCGTCGGACACCTCGCGAAACGCCGTCTGAATCGCCTTCTCGTAGTTGGCGATCTCGATGCGCTTTTGCACCTTGGCCAGATCGAGGTTGGCGATGTTCTGCCCGCCCGCGAAGATCGGCAGCGTGATGGTCGGTGCGAACGACCATGCCCCCTGCCCGCCCTTGAACAGGTTGCTCAGCGATGCGCTTGCCGTGCCGGCACTCGCCGTGAGCGAGATCGACGGGAAGAACGCCGCACGCGCTGCGCCAATATTGGCGTTGGCGCCCTTGAGCGTGTGCTCGGCCGCCGTCACGTCCGGACGGCGCAGCAGCAGGTCGGACGGCAGCCCGGCAGGCAGATCGGCCAGCAGGCCCTGCCCGTCGAGCGGACGGCCCGGCGGCAGATCGGCCGGCAGCGGCTGGCCGATGAGCAGCGCGAGCGCATTTTCGTCCTGTGCGACCTGGCGCGTGTACTGCGCGAAATTCGCGCGCGCCGTATCGACCGGCGTCTGCGCCTGGCGCAGGTCCAGCCGGGAAACCGTACCCACGTCGAAACTGCGCCTGGTCAGGTCATACGACGATTGCTGGCTCTTGAGCGTATCGGCCGTGAGCCGCAGCAGTTCCTGATCGGCAAGCCACGTCAGATAGGCCGTCGCCACTTCCGAGACGAGCGTGATGTGCGCCGCCTTGGCCGTGTCCTCGGTCGCGAGGTACGTCTCCAACGCCTGGTCCTTCAGGCTCTGGATGCGGCCGAACAGATCGAGTTCGTATGACGTGAAGCCCACGCCCACCTGATAGCTGCGGCTGATACCCGCACGCCCCGACGCGGACAGGTCGGCCGGCGAGCGCTGCACCGACGCCTGCCCCGCCGCCCCGATCGAGGGCAGCAGCGCCGAGCGCTGGATCTGGTACTGCGCACGCGCGGCTTCGATGTTGAGCATCGAGACACGCAGATCGCGGTTGTTCTGCAACGCGATCTCGATCAGCTTCTGCAGACGAGGATCGGTGAAGAAGTCACGCCAGCCCAGGTCGGCGGCTGCCACCGCATTGGCGTTGGCGGTGCCGTTCTGGTTCGCCCCTGCGGGCGTCTTGTAGGCCGGGCCGTTGGGGTACGTCGTGGCGATCGGCGCCTCGGGCCGCTCATAGTGCGGCGCGAGGGTACATCCTGCCAGGAACGCTGCCGCCAAGGCCATCGGCAATGCTTTGTGCTTCATAGGTCAGTTTCCTTCCTTGGCGGGGCCGTCGGTTGCTTCCGGATTGTCGTGACGCGCTTCCGGATGCTCCACCGTGTCCAGATCCTCATGTGCGAAGCGCTTGCGCACCAGCACGAAGAAGAGCGGCACGTAGTAGATCGCGAGGAACGTCGCCGCGAGCATCCCGCCGATCACGCCGGTACCGATGGCGTGCTGCGAGGCCGAGCCGGCGCCGTTCGAAATCGCGAGCGGCAACACGCCGAGAATGAACGCCATCGACGTCATCAGAATCGGGCGCAGACGCAGGCGCACCGCTTCCATCGTCGCTTCCATCAGGGTGCGGCCCTGCTCCTGCAGATCCTTGGCGAACTCCACGATCAGAATCGCGTTCTTCGCCGACAGGCCCACGGTGGTCAACAGACCCACCTGGAAGTACACGTCGTTCGACAGCCCGCGCAGCGTGGCGGCCAGCAGCGCGCCCAACACGCCCAGCGGCACCACCAGAATCACCGAGAACGGGATCGACCAGCTTTCATACAACGCCGCCAGACACAGGAACACGATCAGGATGGAGATCGCATACAGCGCCGGGGCCTGTGCACCGGAGATGCGCTCTTCGAACGACAGCCCCGTCCACTCCAGGCCGATGCCCGGGGGCAGCTGCTTGGCGATTTCCTCGACCGCCCGCATGGCGTCGCCCGAGGACTTGCCCGGCGCCGGCACGCCCTGGATTTCCACGGCAGGCACCCCGTTGTAACGCTCCAGACGCGGCGAGCCGTAAATCCACTTGCCGGTCGCGAACGCCGAGAAGGGCACCATCGTTCCGCTCGAGTTACGCACGTACAGCTTGTTGATGTCCTGCGGCAACATGCGGTCCTTCGGCTCGGCCATCACGTAGACCTTCTTCACGCGACCGTGGTCGATGAAGTCGTTCACGTAAGACGAGCCCCACGACGCCGAGAGCGTCGTGTACACGTCGGCGATCGACAGACCGAGCGCCGAAGCCTTCTCCTCGTCGACGTCCACCTTGTACTGCGGCGTGTCTTCGAGGCCGTTCGGACGCATGTTCGCGAGGTTCGGGTTCTTCGCGGCCATGCCCAGGAACTGGTTGCGAGCGGCCATGAGCGCGTCGTGGCCCAGGCCGGCACGATCCTGCAGCTCGAAGTCGATACCGCCCGCGTTGCCGAGTTCGGGCACCGACGGGGGGTTGATCGCGAAGATCATCGCGTCCTTCACGCTCGCGAAAGCCTGATAGGAGCGGGCGATCACGGACTGCACCTTGAGGTCGGACGACTGGCGCTCATCCCACGGCCGCATCATCGTGAAGGCGATACCCACGTTCTGACCGCGGCCGTTGAAGCCGAAGCCCGTCACCGTGAAGATCGAACGCACGGCGTCCTTTTCCTGCTCGAGGTAGTGCTTCTCCACCTGCTTCATCACGCCGAGCGTGCGCTCCTGCGTGGCGCCCGGCGGCAACTGCACGATGTTGAAGAAGTAGCCCTGATCCTCGTCCGGCAGGAAGGCGGTCGGCATACGCACGAACAGAAAGCCCACGGCCGCCACGATGACCACGTAGACGATCACGAGCGGCGTGCCGCGCTTGAGAATGCGCTGGACCTGGCCCTGGTATTTCTTCGAACCGTTGTCGAAGGTGCGGTTGAACCAGCCGAAGAAGCCGCGCTTCTCGTGCACCTCGCCCTTCTTGATCGGCTTGAGAATCGTCGCGCACATGGCCGGCGTGAGCACGATGGCCACGAGTACCGACAGCGCCATGGCCGCCACGATGGTCAGTGAGAACTGGCGATAGATGGCGCCGGTCGAGCCGCCGAAGAACGCCATCGGCACGAACACCGCCGAGAGCACGAGCGCCACGCCCACCAGCGCGCCGACGATCTGCCCCATGGCCTTCTTCGTCGCTTCCTTCGGACTGAGCCCCTCCTCGGCCATCACCCGCTCGACGTTTTCCACCACCACGATGGCGTCGTCCACGAGCAGACCGATGGCCAGCACGAGACCGAACATCGACAGCGTGTTGATCGAGAAGCCCGCGGCGCCCATGATGCCGAACGTACCGAGCAGCACCACGGGCACGGCGATCGTCGGGATGATCGTCGCCCGCAGGTTCTGCAGGAACAGGTACATCACCAGGAACACCAGCACGATACCTTCGATGAGGGTCTTGATCACTTCCTCGATCGAGATCTTCACGAACGGCGTGGTGTCGTAGGGGTAGTCGACCTTCATGCCGGCCGGGAAGTACTGCTCGAGCTCGCTCACCTGCTGCTTGACGGCCGTGGCCGTTTGCAGCGCGTTCGCGCCGGTGGCCAGCGTAATGGCCAGACCCGCGGCGGGCTTGCCGTTGTATCGGGCCACGATCTGATACGACTCGCCGCCCAGCTCGACACGCGCCACGTCACCCAGGCGCACCTGCGAGCCGTCCTTGTTGACCTTGAGCAGAATCCGGCGGAACTGCTCAGGCGTCTGCAGACGGCTTTGCGCCATCACGGTCGCGTTGAGCTGCTGGCCCTTTACCGCCGGCGCACCGCCCAGCTCGCCGGCCGAGACCTGCACGTTCTGCGCCTGAATGGCGTTCGAGACGTCGATGACCGTGAGGTTATAGCCGTTGAGCTTCTGCGGATCGACCCAGATGCGCATTGCATACTGCGAGCCGAACAACTGCACCTGACCCACGCCGTTCACGCGGCTGATCGGATCCTGCACGTTGGCCGCGATGTAGTTCGCAAGGTCGATGTCGGACATCGAACCGTCTTCCGAATACGCGCCGATCACCAGCAGGAAGTTCTTGGTCGCCTTGGCGACCTTGATGCCCTGCTGCTGCACCTGCTGCGGCAGCAGCGGCGTGGCGAGCTGCAGCTTGTTCTGCACCTGCACCTGCGCAATGTCCGGGTCAGTGCCCTGGGCGAACGTCAGCGTGATCTGAGCGGTACCCGAGCCGTCGGACGTCGACGACATGTACTCGAGGTGATCGATACCGTTCATCTGCTGCTCGATCACCTGCGTGACCGTATCCTGCACGGTCTGCGCCGAAGCGCCCGGATAGGTCGCGGTGATCTGTACCGAGGGCGGCGCGATCGGCGGGTATTGCGAGACCGGCAGCTTCAGAATCGAAAGCGCACCGGCCAGCATGATGACAATGGCGATCACCCAAGCAAAGATCGGGCGATCGATAAAAAACTTTGCCATGAATGAGGCTCCGCGTTATTGGGCTTTGGCGCTCGAGGCGGCGTTCGCCTGCGATGCGGGGGCGGCGGCGGCCGGCGCGCTCGCACCTGCGGGCGATTGCGCCCCGCTACCCGGCAGTTGCGCCGGAACCGCCTTCACCGGCGCGCCCGGGCGCACCTTCTGTAGGCCGGACACGATGACCTGATCGCCGGCGGCCAGACCCGAGCTCACCAGCCACTTGTCGCCGATCGCGCGATCGGTGACCAGTTGACGCAGCTCGACCTTGCCTTCCTTGTTCACGATCAGGGCCGTCGGCTGACCCTTCTGGTCGCGCGTGACGCCCTGCTGCGGCACGAGCAGGCCGCCTTCCTTCACGCCTTCGGCGAGCCGTGCGTGCACGAACATGCCGGGCAGCAACTCGCGGTTCGGGTTCGGGAAGATGGCGCGCACCGTCACCGAGCCGGTCGCCTGATCGACGGTGATGTCCGAGAACTGCAGCTTGCCTTCGAGCGGATACGTCGTGCCGTCTTCAAGGGTCAGCTCCACGCGCGCGGCGTTCTTGCCCGCGCTCTGCAGCTTGCCCTCGGCCAGTGCGCGGCGCAGACGCAGACCGTCGGCGGCCGATTGCGTCACGTCCACGTACATCGGGTCGATCTGCTGCACGGTCGTCATGAGCGTGGCGGCGCCCGCCTGCACATACGCGCCCTCGGTCACCTGCGACAACCCCGTGCGGCCCGAGATCGGCGCCGGCACGTCGGTGTAGCCCAGATTGATCTTCGCGGTCTCGACCGCTGCCTTGCCGGCCTGGACGTCGGCGTCGGCCTGCAGTGCGGCGGCCACGGCGTTGTCGTAGTCCTGCTTCGACACCGCCTCCACCGCCACGAGCTGCTTGTAGCGATCGGCGAGCAGCTTGGCCGACGCCTGGTTCGCGACCGCCTTGGCGAGCGTGGCCTTGGCGTTCTCGTAAGCGGCCTGATACGTTGCCGGATCGATCTTGTACAGACGCTGGCCTGCCTTGACGTCACCGCCTTCGGTGAAATCGCGCTTGAGCACGATGCCGTCGACACGCGCGCGCACGTCCGCCACGCGGAAAGGCGAAGTACGTCCGGGCAGATCGGTCGTCAGTGTTACGTTCTGGGGTTGCAGCGTCACGACGCCGACTTCCGGCACCATGGCCTGCTGCTGCGGCGGCTTCTTGCCGCACGCGGCCAGGGTCACGACCGCGAGTGTTACGGCAGTGACCATCCCCAGTGAACTTCTCTTGACGTGCATATACGCCCCCGATAAATGGAATGCGGTCAAACAAAATGACAAGTGCTGCGACGATTGCGACGGCGAAGGCCGGTCCGCAATCCCGTCGCGCAAGGCGGGTCGGCGAGTGCCTGAGGCCCGGGTGAGCGGGCTGCCGGACAAAGGCCGCCAAGCGGCCATCAAGACGCCCCCGGGTGCGCGGCCATCGCCGCGCGCTCTGGCACTCGTATGAGATCGTCGAACAGGCTCCGGGACACCAGGGCGATGACGAGAGAGCGCCGCATGGCACTTCCCGGTCGATTCGCTCCTCAGATCATCTGAGGTGTTTCCCTTAGACGGAGGAGCTTAAATGTACCCTGTGCAATAGAGCAAGCGGCTGCTATTATAGATACATTCATGAATGTATGTAAATCATATTGCGTCGCACCAAAGTGCGGCCCGGTTTACATCGCATTTCCATCACATTTGCCTCGCATTTCGCGTAAATCCGGCTGTTTGAGCCGCCCTGTGACGAGAGATGGCCCGCAGAACCAAAGAGGAAGCGATCGAGACCCGCAATCTGTTGCTTGACACCGCCGAGACGGTGTTCGCGCAAAAGGGCGTGTCGCGCACGTCGCTCGCCGACATCGCCGAAGCCGCCGGCCTCACCCGCGGCGCCATTTACTGGCACTTCAAGAACAAGATCGATCTGTTCAACGCGATGACCGATCGCATCCGTCTGCCGATGGAGCGCATGATCGACGAAGAGTGCACCGAGCCCGAGGACGGTGATCCGATGCTGCGCATGCACGAAATCTGCAAGCTCGTGCTCAAGGAAACGGCGCGCAACGAGCGCCGCCGCCGCGTGCTGGACATTCTGTTCCACAAGTGTGAATACACGGAGGAAATGCTCTCGGTGCTCGAGCGCCAGCGCGAGGCCTGTGCCGACGGCAAGGCCCGCATCATGAAGGACATGGAGCGCGCCATCGAGCGAAAGCAACTTCCGGAAAGGCTCGACACCCGACGCGCGGCGATCATGCTGCATGCGCTGGTGGTCGGCATGATGTCGGACTGGTTGTTCCTGCCCGACTACGATCTGGGGCAGGAATGCGACGCCGTGGTCGACGGCTTTTTCGACATGCTGCGCACAAGCCCGGCCATGCTCAAGCCGGACGGCCCGGCGCGCTCGCCCGCCACGACGGCGCCCGGCCCCTCCTGAACTCGCCCGGCGCGGGAGTGGGTCGGCAGGCTCGCGAGTTACTACATATATTAATTAGCAGGCCCCGGCATCCGGCGCCTGTTTTTTCTTCTTCCCCTGGCCCTCCCGGGCAACGGCGGCCGGCCCGCCGAAGCGAAGAACGTCCCGATTTTTCCGCTTGTCCGCGCGCTTGCCCCGCATCCGGGGGTATTCGCGCGAGGTGATACCTCGTATATCTGTACAGTCCCATAGCGTTATATATAATCCTACACAACGCATTGCCGGCGGCCGCCGCCCGGGGCGACGCGCCCACAATGCCCGGTTCCCGACAGCCCTGCGCCGGACCCCGGCAGCCCGGCGGCCCCCGGCCGCCCTGTAGCCACCCTAGCCACCCTAGCCACCCTAGCCACCGTAGCCACCACACCACACGCTGGAGACCATGTCCGTGAAAGCCGCCGTAACCGCGAGTTCCGAATTCCCGTCCCGCGAGCTGCACAGCGCCCGCGCATCCCGCCGCCGTGCCGCGCCGCTGCGCCGCGCCCTGGTCACCGTCGCCACCCTCGCGAGTCTGTGCCTCGCCGGCCACGCTGGCGCGCAGCAGGTCTTCGCTGCCGCCAGCATGAAGGACGCGCTCGACGACCTCTGCGCGGCCTACGCCCGGCAAACCGGCAAGAAGCCGGTGCTGGTGTATGGCGCCAGCTCCACGCTCGCCCGCCAGATCGAAAAGGGCGCACCGGCCGACGTGTTCATTTCCGCCGACCAGGACTGGATGGACTACGCGCAGAAGCACGATCTGATCGACGCGTCCACGCGCCGCAATCTGCTCGGCAATGCACTGGTGCTGATCGCCCCGGCCACGACCACGGGCGAGATCGACCTGAGGCCGGGCACGGACCTCGATGCGAGGCTGGGCAACGGCCGGCTCGCGATGGGCGATCCGGCTCACGTGCCGGCGGGTCTGTACGGCAAGGCGGCGCTCGAGAAGCTCGGCGTCTGGCCGAAGGTGCAGGGCAAGGTCGCGGCCGCCGACAACGTGCGCAACGCGCTGCTGCTCGTCGCGCGTGGCGAGGCGCCTTACGGCATCGTCTACAAGACGGACGCGAACGCTGAAAAGCGCGTGCGCATCGCTGGCACGTTCCCGGCCGACAGTCACGCGCCGATCGTCTATCCGGTCGCGCTCACGAAGCAGGCCAATCGCACCGACGCCGAGCCGTTCTACCAATTCCTGCAGACGCCGGCGGCTCAGGCCACGTTCGAGCGCTACGGCTTCGGGCGTCCGTAATCACGTCGATCACGCCGATCACGTCGATCACATCGATCGCTTCGATCCCGTCAATCGCGTCGATCCCGTCAATCGCGTCGATCGCATCATCGTGCTCTCGGGGGGTGCGCACCACACGAGTCGGCGGCTGACGTACCGCCGCCGGCGTCGTCCGCCGCGATCCGGGCGCGATCCCCGGCGCGATCCCGAGGGAGATTTCGGCGCGACCGACGCTTTTCGGCGCTTTCGGAAGTGTTCCGACATTGCCATGTACCGCGTCGGTGCGTCCCCATGCGCCGATGCCGCAACTTCACTCACCCTGGTCCGTATGTCCATGAGTCTTACACCGGAAGAATGGGGCATCGTCGAACTTAGCCTGCGCGTCGGGCTGTGGGGCACGCTTTGCAGCCTGCCCTTCGCTTACGCCGCTGCCTGGGTGCTCGCCCGTCGACAATTCCCGGGCAAGGCGCTGCTCGACGCCGTCCTTCATTTGCCGCTCGTGCTGCCGCCGGTGGTAGTGGGCTTCGCGCTACTCGTGCTGTTCGGCGCGCAAGGCGCCATCGGCCGGTTGCTGCGCGAGTGGTTCCACTTCACCTTCGCATTCCGCTGGACGGGCGCCGCGCTGGCCGCCGGCGTGATGGGCTTCCCGCTGCTCGTGCGTGCGATCCGCCAGGCGCTCGAAGCCTCCGACACCCGGCTCGAGCAAGCTGCCCAGACACTCGGCGCGGGTCCCTGGCTTACGTTCCTCACGGTCACGCTGCCGCTCACGTCCACGGGCGTGCTGCATGGCTTCGTGCTGGCGTTCGCACGGGCGCTCGGCGAATTCGGCGCGACGATCACGTTCGTCTCGAACATTCCCGGCCAGACGCAGACGCTGCCGCTCGCGATCTACACCGCCACTCAGGTGCCCGACGGCGACGCGATGGTCTGGCGCCTATGCGCCATCTCGGTAGTGCTGGCCGTGGCCACACTCGTCTTCTCCGAAGTGATGATCCGCTTCGGCAATCGCAAGGCCCTCGGTTATGACGGTTGACGTTCGCATTCAGCACAGCTTCGGCGCATTTGCGCTCGACGCCGCTTTCGCGGCCGGCACGGGCGTCACGGCGCTGTTCGGCCCCTCGGGCAGCGGCAAGAGCACGGTCGTCAATGCGGTCTCGGGGCTGCTCAAGCCGGACGCGGGACGCATCGTCGTGGGCGACCAGGTACTGTTCGACAGCGCCGCCAGGGTTTGCCTGCCGGCCTGGCGCCGGCGCATCGGCTACGTGTTTCAGGACGCTCGCCTGCTGCCGCACCTGAGCGTGCGTCAGAACCTGCTGTTCGGGCGTTGGCTGCGACGCCGCGACGTGGCTGCTGCCGGCCCCGGTGCCATCGCGCTCGAGCACGTGGTCGAGGTGCTCGACCTCGGCCATCTGCTCGCGCGCCGCCCCGGGGCGCTCTCCGGCGGCGAGAGGCAGCGAGTGGGCATCGGCCGCGCCCTGCTCTCGTGCCCGCGCCTGCTGCTCATGGACGAGCCGCTCGCCTCGCTCGACCACGCGCGGCGCCTCGAAGTGCTCGACTACCTGAACCGCATTCGTCATGAGCTGAGGCTGCCGGTGCTGTACGTCACGCATTCGCTCGACGAAGTCATGCGGCTCGCCGACCAGGTCGTGCTGTTTCGCGAGGGCAGGACGATCATGCAGGGCGGGCCCGCCGACGTGCTCAACGTGCATCGCGACGCGCTCGACGGTACGGCCGAAGCCCCGGGCACCGTGCTGGAGACGCGCATCGTGGCGCACGACGCGCGGTATGGTCTGACGGAACTGGCCGTGAACGGCAACCCCGCTGTCCGGCTGCGGGTGCCGCACACGGGCGCCGCGGCGGGCGATGCGTGCCGCATTCTCGTGCGCGCGCGCGACGTGGCCGTGGCAAGCTCGCCGCCGGTAAACACCAGCGTGCTCAACGTGCTGCCCGCGCGTGTTGCCACGTTGCGCGAGCTCGGCGACGCAGTGGAAGTGGCCGCCACGCTCGCCGGCGATGCCGCCGGCACGGCGGTGCATGCGCGCATCACGCGCTACTCCGCCGACCAGTTGCAACTCGCTCCGGGGCGCGACGTGTATCTGCTGATCAAGTCGGTCGCGTTGACACGCTAATGCGTTCCTTCGCCGCGCATCGGCAGCATGGCTCAACGGCCAGACTCGACGGCCGGGCCCGACGGAGTAATTCGGCGACGCAACCCAGCGACGCAAGCCAGCGGCGCAAGCCAGCGGCAAAGGCGCCGCGACGGTCCCCCGCGGCGGCGCCTTTGTCGTTCCGCTGCGAGCGCTTACCGGCTTTTGCTCATCGCGTCGCCCTTGCCCATGGCATCGCCCTTGCCCATGGCGTCACCCTTGCCCATGGCGTCGTGCTTGCTCATGGCACCGCCTTTTGACATGGCGTCGTGCCCTCCCATGGCGTCGACCCCGGACATCTTGCCGCGCTTGTCCATGTCCTTGCTCATGGCACCGCCCCGGGACATGGCATCGCCCTTGCTCATGGCATCGCCCTTGCTCATGGCATCGCCCTTGCTCATGGCATCGCCCTTGCTCATGGCCTCCTGCGCGAATGCCGCGCCCGTACCGAGCGCCGCCGCCATCGTCATTGCCATTGCTGCCAGATATCGCGTCTTCATCGTCGTGAACCTCCAGGTGTGAGTGAGTGCAGCGCGAACGCATCGCAGGCGTTCCACTGCCATGCAGTCGTGCGTGCCGGCATTCCCGTGAATTCCGGCGACCGCCTCAACTGCCGCCGAACCAGTTGTAGCCCTGGTCCTCCCAATACCCGCCGGGAAACGTGTCGGTCACGAATATCGCGCGGATATGCTTGGGATTCTTGTAGCCGAGCTTCGTCGGGATACGCAGCTTCATCGGAAAGCCATAAGCCCCCGGCAGCGTCTGGCCGTCGTAGGTGAGCGCGAGCAGCGTCTGCGGATGCAGCGCCGTCGGCATGTCGATGCTCGTGTAGTAATCGTCGGCGCACTTGAAACCGACGTATCGCGCCGTCGTGTCCGCACCGACGCGGCGCAGGAAGTCTGCGAACGTCACCCCGCCCCAGCGCCCGATAGCACTCCACCCCTCCACGCACACATGACGCGTGATCTGGTCGACCATGCGCGGCGCGGCGAAGCGACGCAGACCGTCGAGCGTCCACGGCGCGCGATCGGCGATCCGCCCGGAGAGCTCGAGCCGGTAATCCGACTCGTCGACGACGGGCGCCTCGTCCACCGAGTAAAACGCGTTGAATGGAAACGGACGTGTGATGCGCGACGCGGGAAAGGTCGGTGCGAGCACGTCCTGCCGGAACAGCGCGGCCTGCACGCGATCGTTCCAGCGCGAGAACTTGTCGAGCGCCGATTCGACGCCCGCGTTGTCCTCCAGCGAGCACCCCGAGAGCAGGGCCACGCCGCCGAGCGTGAGGGTGCGCGACACAAACGCGCGGCGCGACGGTTCGGCAACGCGGCGTGTCACCAGGGCGCGGGCTTCGCGCAGGATCGCGTCGCCGTCGCGCACAATGGGTACGCCGGCCGGGGTAGCCGGCCCAGCGGGCTTTCGCTCGAGTGTCATGGCATTTCTCCTGATCGAATGCGCTCACCGGCCGGTAATCATGGTGCGCAGCGTGCGCGGCACGAGCGCCACCATCGCAACGTGGACGGCGACGAATGCGGCGAGAGCTGTCATCGCCAGAAAGTGAATCCATCGCGCTCCCTGAAAGCCGCCGAACAGCATGCACAGCCAGCCGAGCTGCACCGGCTTCCAGATCGCGAGGCCCGACGCCACGAGCAACGCGAGATCGAGCACCGCGAAGAGATAGGCCGCGCGTTGCACCTGGTTGTAGTGGCGCGGATCGTCGTGCGAGAGGCGGCCGTGCAGCGCGGCGAGTGCGTCGCGCAGCACGCCGCGGGCCGTTAGCGGGAAGAAGCGGCGGCCAAAGCGCCCGCTGCCGACGTTCATCAGCAGATAGACCGCGCCGTTCGCGGCGAGCAGCCACATGGCCGCGAAGTGCCAGCGCAGCGCGCCGCCGAGCCACCCGCCCAGCGTGATGCCGTTCGCGAAGCGAAAATCGAACAGCGGCGAGGCGTTATAGATGCGCCAGCCGCTCGTCGCCATCACGATGACGGCGAGTACGTTGAGCCAGTGGGTGATGCGCAGCCAGCCCGGCTGGACGCGGCGCGGCGGCACGCAAGGCGAGGAAGCGCCCGGCGCGGCCGGCGGCGCGGGCTTCGTGAGGGCGGACAGATCGGACATCGGGACCTCCATCGCCGGGTTGGCGTCGATGAAGCCAGTGTCGCGTCAGGCCGGTGACGAAGTCCTCACGGAAATTAAACGTTTTCGTGATAGCTCGGCGCCGCCCGGGATGGCGGGCGGTGCGGCGGTTGCATTGGCGAAAACGGGAGAGGAAAGAAAAGAGAAGGCGCGCGGCGAATGCGAACGGCGAACGGCAAACGGCAAACGGCAAACGGCTGGCACGATGCGTTCACGCGTCAGGATCGACGCTCTTGCCGTCCTTGAGATAGGCGTCGAAGATCGGCACGCGCGCGTCGAGCAGCGAGCGGATGTCTCCGAGCAGCATGTCGTAGTGCGCAGCGAGGTTTTGCGCGAACGGCGTGAGCGCGGCGCCGCCGCCCGACACGCCGCCGATGTGGCGCGTGACGAGGGGCTCGCGAAACTCGTGGTTCATCGCCTCGACGAGCAGCCACGCCCGCCGGTACGACATGCCCATGCGGCGCGCCGCCGCGGAAATCGACCCCGTCGCTTCAATCGCGCGCAGCAGCGCCACGCGCCCCGGCCCGAAGACGGGTGACTCGCCGTCCCGGATGCGAACGCGCAGGTCGTAGTCCGCCGCGCCCGCCGCGCCCGTCGCGGCCGCGAGCGCGTGTGCCGCAGGCTTGCGGCTGCGCCGGCGCTCAACTGGCATGGTTGCCCCACAGCACGATGAAGACGAGGATGAGCGCCGCCACCACCCACGGCCACCAGCGTGCCAACTTGCCCCGCGTGGACGGCACGTCGCGCATGGCGGCGTCGGCAGCGAGCGCCGCGGCCACTTCGCCGTCGGCCGCGACCGGGTCGTCGATCCTGTGGTTCGGTGCGATGAGCCCGACGAGGCGCGTGAAAAAGGTGTCGGCGAGCGCGTTGGCCGCGGCGTCGGCCTGCGGGCTGTCGAGATCGGCATATTCGCCGCCGAACCGCGCCTTCAGGTCATAGGTGAGCAATGTGTTCATCGGTCCTTGCGATAACAGCGCGACGGACGCGCGGCCGCGGGTGAGCCCGGCCGACGATCCCAGCCCGTCGAAATTCAGTGTGTACGACGCGGGCGGGACCACGTCGGTCAACGTGATGCGGGCGCGCCAGCGCCCGCCCACGGGCCCGAGCGTCGCCGCGATGACAATGTCCCAGGTGGTGTCGTCGATGCGCTCGATCGATTCGCACCCCGGAATGCACTGTCGCAACACGCCCGGGTCGTTCAGCGCGATCCACGCAACGTCTCTCGCGACCGGCAACCGCCGGCTGTTCCGTAGTTCCATTGCCCCTCCCTTGCCTTCCCCCGCCCCGGCATCCCGGGCATGGCGAATCCGTCTAGCGTCGAAATATTGTGACACGAGTTACCTCGCGCCACGCGCGCCCGCGACCGCGAGTCCGCTCCCGCGTGCGTGGTGCCAAGGAAAGCCGCGACCGCGACCATCGTCACGGTTTGAATTCGGCGGCCCCGACTTGCACCGAACGGCCGTCCGGCACCGCAGTATCGGGTGGAATACAGCGCACGCCAAGGCGCGATATACTCGGCGCATCACATCGAGCGGCGAAATCTCGGCATCGGCCGGTTCCTCGGCCCGCCTGCGAGCGCATGCCCCGGCGTCGCGAGCGCAGGCAAGGCTTCGCATGCACCGGATGGGCGAAGCGCCGGCCGGGCGCCTCGGCCGGACGGCGCCGCCGCTCACGTATTGGCGAAGGAACCGTGCTATGGACAGTGTCGACCTGGAAGTGCTGAAGTCCGCCGTGCAATGGACCCGCGCGGGCTTTTTCGTCACGCTGGGCACCGTCGTGCGCACCTGGGGGTCCGCGCCCCGCCCCGTGGGCTCGATGCTCGCGATTCGCGAAGACGGCCACATGGTCGGCTCCGTCTCAGGCGGCTGCGTCGAGGACGATCTGATTGCCCGCATCCGCGAAGGCGACTGGCCGCAAGACCGTCCGCAGCTCACGAGCTATGGTGTGAGCGCCGAGGAAGCCCACCGCTTCGGGCTGCCGTGCGGCGGCACGCTGCAACTGGTGCTGGAGCCCGTGCGCGAGGCCTCGCGCATTGCGGAACTGCTCGACGCGGTCGCGCAGTTCCGTCTGGTCGTGCGCGAACTCGACATGACGACCGGCGCAGTGCAGATCGCACCGGGTCACCGCACGCCCCCCGTCGAGTTCGACGGCAAGCGGCTCATCACGTCGCACGGGCCGCGTCATCGGCTCGTCGTCATCGGCGCGGGCCAACTCTCGAAATACGTGGCCGGCATGGCGTGCGCACTCGACTATCACGTGATCGTGTGCGACCCGCGCGAGGAATACGCCGAAGAATGGCAGGTGCCCGGCACCGAGCTCTCGCGCGAGATGCCTGACGACCTGATCGTGCGCCTGCAACTCGACTCGCACAGCGCGGTGCTCACGCTCACGCACGATCCCAAGCTCGACGACATGGCGCTGCTCGAAGCGCTCAAGTCACCCGCGTTCTACATCGGTGCGATCGGCTCGCGGGTGAACAACGCGCGTCGGCGTGAACGCCTGTCGTTGTTCGATCTGAGCACGGCGGAGATCGAGCGTCTGCACGGGCCGGTCGGCATGCACCTCGGCGCGCGCACGCCCGCCGAGATTGCCGTGGCGATTCTCGCGGAAATGACGGCCATCAAGAACGGCATCGCCGTGAAACAGACGTTTGCGATGCGCGGCGCCGAGGACAGTCTCGGCGAAGGCGCCAGACACGGCACGAGCGGCAGTCTGGCCGGTGTCGGCGAGGCGCTGCTGGCGGACGACGCGTCTCGCGCGGCCTGAGGCGGCGGCACACAAAAAAAAGCGCCGCCTTTCGGCGGCGCAACTCGCTCACTCCTTGCAGAGTGCTACTGCCTGGGTTACTTCACCGTACACGCTGCACACCGGTCGCCCAATCGACCGATCGACCGACCGATCGGCACATCAGTCGTGCGGCCACAGGAACGTTGCGGCGGCGTGCCCCTTGGCGGGGACCTGCACCTGTCGGGTCATCGGCCTGCCGTTATAGGTTGCCTTCACGGTGTAGCTGCCCGGCGGCAGCCTGACGAGCATGAAGGGACCCTTGGCACGCGTGTCGAGCACCGTGGTGCTGCCGCGCATGATCTGCACCTGCGCGTCCGCGACGTACTCGTTGGCGCCTTCGCCGCGCGCCGCCATCTCGATGGATAGCGGCCAGCGCGAGGCTTCGCGCTTGAAGGTGCCGGACTCGTCGCTGTCGATACCGCCCGACACATACGACACGTCGCCCTGCTGCATCGCGGGCGGCAGCGTGCCACCGCCCTGCGCATGCGCGACCGATACGGTCGACAGGCCGCCCATTGCCGCTACAGCGGCGGCCGTCGCGGCCGCTGCCGACCAGCGTTGCCATTGTTGCCACCGTTGCCGTCGTTGCTGTCGTTGCTGTCGTTGCTGTCGTTGCCACATATTCGACCTCCCGTTTCATCACGATGCCGGTTCGCGCCGGGCGCGCGAGGCGCTCGCCTGTCGGCCGCCGGCGCCCGGACACATCAGGTAGTGCGTGGCATCCCGTTCGGTACTGCGCTCGACTCAGCCGAGATCGACCGGGATGAAGATCTGCTGCCCGTCGCGCTGCACCAGCAGCGCAACGTTGTTGCCCGCCTTCTTGAGCTTCTCGCTCAGTTGCGCGGCGCTCGTCACCGGCGTGCCGTTGAGCGACAGGATGATGTCGCCCGCTTGCACCCCGGCCTGCTCGGCCGGACCGCCCGCGCGCGCCACCAGCAATCCGCCGGTGACCTGCGCGGCGCGCTTTTCCTGCGGCGAGAGCTCGCGCACCGCCAGCCCCAAGGGCCCGTGCGTGGCCGAGTCGTCGGCGCTCGCGACGTCCTGCTTCTCGTTGAGCGCCGCGACCGTCACGGTCACGTCCTGCTTGCCGCCGTTGCGCCAGACCGTGAGCGTGGCCTTTTGGCCGGGACGCATGTCGGCAATCTTCTCCGGCAACTGCACCGAGTCGTCGATGGTCGTGCCGTTGACCGCCAGAATCACGTCGCCCGGCTTCAGATTGGACTTCGCGGCCGGCCCGTTCTTGTCGATCGACGACACCAACGCGCCCGTGGGCTTGGGCAGGCCGAACGACTTCGCGAGCGACTGGTTGACCTCCTGGATCGCCACGCCGATGCGGCCGCGGCTCACCTTGCCGTACTGCTGGAGCTGCGCCTTGACCTTCATCGCCATGTCGATCGGAATCGCGAACGACAGCCCCTGGAAGCCGCCGGTGCGCGAGTAGATCATCGAGTTGATGCCGATGACCTCGCCGTTCAGATTGAACAGCGGCCCGCCCGAATTACCCGGATTGACCGGCACGTCCGTCTGAATGAACGGCGTGTAGTTCTCGTCGGGCAGGGCGCGCGCCTTCGCCGACACGATGCCCGCCGTCACGGTGTTGTCGAAGCCGTAGGGCGAGCCGATGGCCACCACCCATTCGCCGGCCTTCGATTTCGACGGGTCGCCGATTTTTACCGTCGGCAGGCTCGTCGCCGCGATCTTGAGCAGCGCCACGTCGCTCGCCTTGTCGCTGCCCACGACCTTCGCCTTGTACTCGCGCTTGTCGGTGAGCTTCACCGTGACCTGGCTCGCGCCGTCCACGACGTGAGCGTTGGTCAGGATGTAACCGTCCGGACTCACGATGAAACCCGAGCCGAGACTGCGCGTCGGCCCGCTCTCGCCGCCGTTGTCATCGTCGCCGCCGTCGTTGCCCGGCGCCCCGTAGAAACGACGGAAGAACTGGAACAGCGGATCGTTCTGGTCCATGCCGGGCGGCATGGGGATCGCGGCCGCGCCCCGGCCCGCCGAAGGTTTCCCATCGTGCGTCACACTAATGTTGACTACGGCCGGTCCGTATTGTTCCGCCAGTTGCGAGAAGTCCGGCACCAGCATGCGCGGTGCGGCATTCGGCGCGGTGTTCGACGTGTTGGCCGCCGCTGCCGTTGCCGTCGCCGGCCACGCCGCGTGGGCATCGCTGACCATTTCCGAGGCGAGCGGCGCTTGCCAGTGTTGGCGCCCGGCAACGTAGCCCCCCGTCAATGCGACGAGTACGGCACTGGCCACCAGCGTGCGAGTGAGCTTTGAGGTCCGCATGAGTCTCTCCTTACCGAAGACCACGTTTGAACATGCCTGTGATCGTAGAGAGGCTCCCTTAAGAGAACCTTAAGGCCTTGAGAACCTTAAGGCCTTGAGAACCTTAAGGCCTTGATACCCTTCAGACCCTTGATATCCTTCAGCCCCTTGAGATCTTCACGCGCAAAAGCGTGGTCCCGGCGACGGGCGAGCGTCGCCCGAGGAGGGAGAACGTCACACCTCACGTATGGCACGGAGTTTCGCGCCACGATGCGCGCTATGCGTTACAGCATCGCGCGTTTGAAGGAACTCGACGTGCGGTGTGTCTTGCCCGTCAATGGCCCGCTGTCTACGGTGACTAGGCAGTGCAATCCCGCACCGCACGACCGCTTCACGAGGAGGTTCATGATGCAAACGTTTCGCATGATCCGCACGGCCCACCCGCGCGGCACATTGCTTCGCCACGCCGCACACGCGCTTGGAAGCGCCGCCGCCGTGCTCGGTCTCGTACTGGCCTTCGGCGCGCACGCCGCGCCTGGCGACGGCTCGCCCGGCACGCAGGGGCCCGCCGATTCGTCGATCCCGGGGCAGACGCAACAGCCCCCGTCGGACCAGACTGCGGACCGGACGTCGGGACAAGCTTCGGGACAAGCTTCGGGACATGTGCAGGCGCCCGCGAATTGCACGCCCGATACGCCGACCGATCAGGCCATTCTCGGCAAGTCGCTCGATGAAGTGAAGACGATGCTGCAGGGCTGCCCGTGGCGCATCGGCATGCAGGACGGCAGGGTCCTGCCATCGACGCGCGACTATCGCCCCGATCGCCGCACCCTCACGATCGAGCACGACAAGGTCACGGGCGTGACGCGCGGATGAATCGCGCCCACCGCAGCGTGCCGCCACGGCCGGGCGCGCGACGGCGCGCACGGCACGATGGCGTGGCCGCCGCGCACTGAGCCACGGCGTCGCCCGCTGCCGGACGAGGCGGCGTGACGTGTCAGATCGGCGGTGGCGGGGACTGGGCCGCGCCGCCGAAGCTCACGCGCACGCGCAATCCGCGCCCGCTGCGGGTATCGAGCAGTTCCACGCGCGCACCATGCGCCCGCGCAACATTGCGCACGATGGCAAGGCCGAGCCCGCTGCCTTGGGCGCGCGGCGCTTGCGGATCCTCGTCCTGCCCCGAGAGCGAGCCCGGCCCCGGTGCATCGCCCGGCGCCTGCCCGTCTGCCCCCCGTTCGGGAGCGCCCGCCTCGCCTGACGCCGGCGCCTGCGCCGCGCCGCCACGGAAAAAGCGATCGAACACGCGTTCCCGTTCGGCCACCGCGATCCCGGGCCCGTTGTCCTCGACCTCCACCACGGCCGCGGGCGTCGCCGCCACCAGACGCACGTCGACGTGCCCGCCGCGCGGCGTGTACTTCAACGCGTTATCCACGAGATTGCCGAAGAGCGTTTGCAGCGCATCGGCATCGCCGCGCACATGTGCGATGTCGGCGAGCGCCTCGGGGGCGTCCAGGCCCAGGTCGATGCCGCGCGCCACGGCCAGCGGCGCATGACGCGCCACCACGTCGCGCAGTACCGGCACGAGCGGCATGTCGACGAAGGCCGAGGCGGCACGCGCCGCATCCGGCTCCTGACGCGCCAGCGTGAGCAGCTGCGACACCATGTGCGACGCGCGCTGCACGCCGTCTCGCAGATCCTGCATGGCTTGCGCGCGTTCGGCCTCCGTGTTCGCCCGGTCGAGCAACTGCACCTGCAATTGCAACGCGGCAAGCGGCGTGCGCAGCTCGTGCGCCGCATCGGCGACGAACGCCTTTTGCTGCACCAGCGCCTCGTCCAGCCGGCCCAGCAAGCTGTTGAGCGCGCGCACGAGCGGTCGGACTTCGTCGGGCAGGCCAGCCTCGGGCAACGCTTCGAGGGCGCCCGGCGAACGCTCGTCCAGCGCCTTCGTGACACGCCTTAACGGTTGCAGTCCGCGGCCGACGACGAACCACACCAGCAATGCGAGCAGCGGCATGGCGACAACGAGCGGCAGCAGCGTGCGCAACGCCATCGAGACGGCGAGCGAGTCGCGTATCGCCATCGGCTGCGCCAGTTGCACGACGTTCTCACCCACGAGCGCCGCGTACACGCGCCAGTCGCCGGCGGGCGTCTGCACGGTGGTGAAGCCAAGCTCCGCGCGCGGCGGCAACGGCGTGCGCGGGTGCGAGTAGTACAGCTCCACGCCGTTGCGGCTCCAGATCTGGATGACGAGCCCGGCCGCGTCGCTGTGCTCGCCCGGCGCGCTCGAGAACGGCTCGGCCGGCAGCGACAGGGCCATCTGCTGCAGTTGGAAATCGAACAGTGCGTTCGCCTCGGTGCGGGCCTGGCGGAAGATGGCCACGCCGGCGAGCACGAGCGCCGCCGCGAGCGTGAGCAGCAATCCGACGAGAAGACGGCGACGAATCGAGCGCATTACTCGGCCTCCGATGCCGCGCCGCGCGCGCCCGGCATCTGCGCCGTTTCAGCCGGCATCATGTAGCCGACGCCCCGCACGGTGCGAATGACGTCCGCCCCGAGCTTCTTGCGCAGCCCGTGCACGTGGACTTCCACTGCATTGCTGGCGACCTCCTCGCCCCAGCCGTAGATGCGCTCTTCGAGCTGCGCCTTGGAGAGCACCGCCCCGGGACGGTTGAGCAGCGCTTCGAGCACGGCGTATTCCCGAGCGGAGAGCACGACGGGCACGCCGCTGCACGTGACCTGCCGCGTGGCCGGGTCGAGCACGATGGCGCCGTGGCGCAGCAGCGGCTCGCTGCGGCCCGCCTGGCGGCGCACCAGCGCGCGCAGCCGGGCGGCGAGCTCGTCGAGGTCGAACGGTTTGACGAGATAGTCGTCCGCGCCGGCGTCGAGTCCCTTCACGCGATCGGCGACGGCGTCGCGCGCGGTCGCGATGAGCACCGGAAGCGCCTGACCGCGGGCGCGCAAGGTGCGCAGCACGTCGATGCCGTCGCGGCGCGGCAGGCCGAGATCGAGCAGCAGCGCGTCGTATGACTCGAGGGCGAGTGCATCGAGCGCCCGCTGGCCGTCGCCGACGTGATCGACGGTCCAGCCATCGTGGCGCAGCCCCTTCGTCACGGCCGCGGCGATCATCGCGTCGTCTTCCACCAATAGGATTCGCATGGCTTGTCGGTATCGTTGGGCCTTCGCAGAACTTTTCGCAGAACTTTTCGCAGACTGTCCCGCAGGACTTCTGACGAGCCTTCGCACGCGTCGATCGCCGCGTGCGAGTGCCGCGTCCGGATGTTGCCTGAGGGTGACAGTCACAGGATTTTCGACCCATTGTAGCGACAGTTCGTTGCACGCCCGTCTTACAATGCAGCCAACCACGCGCCGCGCATGTCAGACGCACATCGCGGCGCGGCACTCGCCACATCGCTTCGCCGCCGCGTCCGCACCGCTGTGCCTGAGCGCCTCAGGTCCATACGGTTTCGCAGCGCGCAACACTGGAGAACATCGCCCGTCATGCGCGTCCCCCGCCTGCATCGCTTGCCCCGCCGCCTTGTAGTCGCGCCGTTCGCACCGGCGCGCTCGCCATTGCCGCCCTCCTCCTTGTCGCCCTCCTCCTCGTCGCCCTCCTCCTCGCCGCCCTCCTCCTCGCCGCCCTCCTCCTCGCCGCGCCCCCCTTCGCCACCCCAGTCGTTGCCCTCGTCGCCATCGTGGTTGCCGCCGCCATCGACGCGCGCGTTGGCGTCGTCGCTTGCGTGGGGCGCGTCGGTGCTGAGCCTGGCGCTGCTCGCGAGCGCGCCCGTGCAGGCCAGGCCGGGCAAACACGCGAAGATGCCGAAGGTGCCTGTCGCCGCCGCGCACGCCACGCCGCTGCCCGCGCCCCTTGCCCGCGCGCTGGCCGCGAGCAAGGTGCCCGCCGCGCACGTGAGCGTGGTCGTCGCGCGGGTCGACAACCCGCTGCAGACGCGCGGCAGCATCGCGCCGCCCTTGCTGGCCGTCAATCCAGGCGTGCCGCGCAATCCGGCGTCGACGATGAAGCTCGTCACCACGATCGCCGCCCTCGACACGCTCGGCCCGGACTACCGCTGGCGCACGCAGGCGTTCACCGACGGACAGATCGACGGGCGCACGCTCAACGGCAACCTGTACTTCAAGGGCACGGGCGATCCGAAGCTCGTGCCCGAGGAGATGGAGAAGTTCGTCGCGGAGTTGCACAATGCGGGCGTGGTCAACATCAATGGCGACATCGTGCTCGACCGTTCGGCCTACAGCGCGGACATTGGCGCAACCGCCGCGATCGACGGCGGCGACGATCGCCCCTACAACGTGGCGCCGGACCCCCTGCTCTACTCGTTCAAGGCCGTCTCGTTCAGCTTTACCAGCAACGCGAACGGCACCGTCGACGTTGGCGTGCTGCCGCCGCTGGCCAATCTGCAGGTCGCCAACGAAATGACGTCGACGCCGACGGGCAACTGCGGCGACTGGCTCGCACGCATCCACCCCACGCTCGCCGCCACGCCCGACGGCACTTACGTCGCCCACTTCTCCGGCACCTATCCGGCCGCCTGCGAGGACAAGGGCTGGAACGTGGCGGCACCGGAGCGCGACCGCTTCTTCCTCGGCGGCTTTCGCGCGCTGTGGCAGGCGTCGGGCGGCCAGTTCAACGGCGGCGTGCGCACGGGCGCCGTGCCGCCGGGGGCGCGGCTGCTCGTCACGCATCGCGGTCAGACCCTCGCCGAAGTCGTGCACGACATGAACAAGTTCAGCAACAACGTCATGGCGCGCCAGCTCTTCCTGACGCTGGGCCTCGGCGCCGACGGCAAGACGCCGGCGAGCCTCGCGCGCTCGCGCGAAGTGCTGCGCCGCTGGCTCGACAAGAACGATCTCGCCATGCCGGGCCTCGTCGTGGAGAATGGCTCGGGTCTGTCGCGCATCGAGCGCGTGAGTGCGGCCGAACTCGCGCGGCTGTTGCAGCATGGCGTGAACGGGCCGCACGCGCAGGTGCTCGTCGAATCGATGCCCACGGTCGGCGTCGACGGCACCATGCGCAATCGTCTGAGCAATCGCGACGTGGCGGGCAACGCCCACATCAAGACGGGCACGCTCGACGACGTGAGCGCCGTGGCCGGCTACGTCGGCTCGCGCAACGGCAACATCTATGTCGTGGTCTCGCTGGTGAACGATCCGCGAGCGAGCAATGCGCGTGCGTTCAACGACGCGCTGATTTCGTGGGTGTACGAAAACGCACCGTGAGCGCGGGCGTGCCGCCGTGCTGTTGACGCTTCCTTTTTCGACGTTTCCTTTTTTGACGTTTCCCTCTAACGGGCGCGTGACGCGCGGTCATTCGCGTCAGAATAGACGTTCCATCGGCGTCATCGCCGCCAAGACGGCGGGACGCCGGTTCAGACGACCCTACCGTGAGGAGACGCGCGGTCATGAACGTCGAGTTGATTCTGCTGGCGCTCGCGCCGGTGTTCGTGCTGTGTATCGGCATCGAAGCCTGGTACTGGCGGCGTCGCCGCCCCGGCATGTACAGCCTAAGGGACACCGTGAGCAACGCCACGCTCGCCCTCATGCACCAGGGGGCCGACAAGCTGGCCTGGCTGCTCGTCGTGCCGTTCTATGGATGGCTCTACGACCATTACCGCGTCTATACGATGCCTGGCGGCTGGGCCGGCTTCGTGCTGCTCTTCGTCGTGCAGGACTTTCTCTACTACGTCTTCCATCGCGCCAGTCACCGCGTTCGCTGGCTCTGGGCCGCGCATGTGGTGCATCACTCGTCGGAGCGGCTCAACCTGTCGACCGCGTTCCGCCAGAGCCTGATGTATCCGGTCGCCGGCATGTGGCTGTTCTGGACGCCGATGGCCCTCATCGGCTTCACGCCGGTGCAGATCGTCGGCGTCGTCCTGCTCAATCTGGCGTTCCAGTTCTTCGTTCATACGCAGGCCATTCCGAAATTGGGCTGGCTCGAGTACGTGCTCAACACGCCGTCGATCCACCGGGCGCATCACGCGCGCAATCCGCGTTACATCGACCGCAACTATGCCGGCGTGCTGGTCATCTGGGACCGCCTGTTCGGCTCCTATGTCGAGGAAAGCGAGGACGAGCCGTGCGAATTCGGCATCGTCGACCCGATCCACACCCACAACCCGATCACGCTGACGTTCCACGAATGGCGCATGATGGCGCGTGACGTCGTCACGGTGCCTGGCTGGCGCAACAAGGGGATGGCGTTGTTCGGGCCGCCCGAGTGGCGGCGCGCATGGCTCGCCGCGCAACCCGCGGCGACACCCTCGGCGGTTTCATCGGTGGCGCCCGGGACCGGCGTGGGGAGCATGGCGGGCGCCGAAGCCTCGCGCGAGACGCGCTGACGCAGAACGCCGGCGATTCATGAAAAAGGCGCGGAAACTCCGCGCCGTCTTCGTGAGCCCTCGCACTATCCCCAGGCGCTCATTCTCGCTCGAACGCCGCGGCTGCGCGGCCCAGCCGATCGCCGACGGCGGCCCAGGCCGGCGTATCGGGCAGACGTTCGAACAGGATGTGCGTGACGTTGGCGCGATCGAGCCGGCGCAGCATCGCGTAGAGATCGGTGGCGAGGGCTTCGGGCGTGGCCGGCAACGCGATCTTGAGAACGTCGTCGGATGCCGCGGCGTCGGCCGGCAGCGCCGCGAGCGTCGGTGCAAACGCCGCCACCGCGACACGCTCGCCCGTCGGACGCAATGCCAGCGCCGGGGCGAACTGCCCGGCGTCGCACAGATACAGCGGTGTGCGCGGGGCGTAGTGCGCCTTGAGCGTGCCCGACGCGCGCGGCGCATTGCTGTCCTGTCCCGGCAGTCGTGGCATTTCGCCCAGAACCTGCGCGATCTGCGCTGGCGTGATGTGCCCCGGGCGCAGCAGCGCCGGAAAGCCGCGCGACAGATCCACGATGGTCGATTCGATGCCCACGGCCGCCTCGCCGCCGTCGAGCACGTGAACGCTCACGCCGGGCAGTCCGGCGAATTCGTCGCGCACGTGCTGCGCCGCCGTCGGGCTCACCTGCCCGAAGCGGTTGGCCGACGGCGCGGCAACGCCGCCCTGCCCGCCCGGCCCCGCCTTGAGCGTCGCGAACTCACGCAACAGCGCCTGCGCGACCGGATGCGACGGGCAGCGCAGCCCCACCGAATCCTGCCCGCCGGAGACGGCGTCCGGAATATGCGGTGCGCGCCTGAGGATGAGTGTGAGCGGACCCGGCCAGAAGGCGTCCATCAGCGCGCGCGCGGCGGGCGTGACGTCGTCGCTCCAGTAGCCGGGGTCGCCTTCGGGCGAGAAGTGAACGATGACGGGGTGGTTGGCCGGGCGTCCCTTCGCGGCGTAGATGGCGGCGACGGCCGCCGGGCTCTCGGCGTCGCCGCCCAGGCCATAGACCGTCTCCGTCGGGAATGCGACGAGCTCGCCCGCTGCAAGCTGCGTGGCGGCCCGGGTAATGTCGTCGGCCGACGGCATGACGACGCGCGGCGCTTGGGGCGAGCTCATCGCTCAGTCTTCCAGCGCAATGTCGAGGCTCGCGGCCGCCGAGACGCACGCCTTGCGCGCTTCGTCGAGCGTTGCGGCGGCGAACGTGATGTGGCCCATCTTGCGCCCCGCGCGCGCCTCCTCCTTGCCGTACAGATGCAGGCGGGCGGACGGCAGCGCAACGACGTCGGCCCACGCCGGCGTGCGCGGCTGGTCCTTGCCCTCGCCCTCGAACCACACGTCGCCGAGCACGTTGAGCATGACCGCCGGCGAGTGCTGACGGGTCTCGCCCAGCGGCAGCCCCGCCATGGCGCGCACCTGCTGCTCGAACTGGCTCGCCGCACACGCATCGATCGTGTAGTGACCACTGTTGTGCGGGCGCGGCGCCATTTCGTTGGCGATGAGCGTGCCGTCCTCGAGGATGAAGAATTCGACGCACAGCACGCCGACGTAGTCCATTTGCGAGGCGATTTTCGCCGCGGCCGCGCGGGCGGCGTCGGCCACCGCCGGCGCCGCGTCGGGCGCGGGCACGGTCGTGGTGGCGAGAATGCCGTCGATATGCACGTTCTGCGCGAGCGGATAGGTCGCCACCGCGCCGTCGGCGCCGCGGGCGCTCAGCACCGAGACCTCGAACGCCAGCGCGAGACGTTTCTCCAGCACGCACGGCACGCCGCCGAGCGCGGCATAGGCGCTGCGCGCCTCGGCCGGCGTGCTCACGCGCACCTGCCCCTTGCCGTCATAACCCAGGCGTGCGGTTTTCAGAATGCCGGGCAGCACGCTCGCGAGCGCGGCGTCGCCGATGGCGGCAAGCGCCTCGCCGGACTCGATCACCAGGTGCGGGGCGACCGGCACGCCGCAGCTTTCGATGAAACGCTTCTCCGCCACGCGGTCCTGCGCAATGGCCACGCAACGCCCGGCCGGGCTCACGGTCGAGGTCTTCGCGAGAAAGTCGAGCGACTCGGCCGGCACGTTCTCGAACTCGGTGGACACCGCCGGGCACAGCGCGGCGAGCTCGGCGAGCGCCGCCTCGTCACGATAGTCGGCGACAATCAGGCGATCGGCCACCGCGCCTGCCGGACAACGCGGATCCGGGTCGAGCACGCAGACCTTGTAGCCCATCGACTGGGCGGCAAAACAGAACATGCGGCCGAGTTGGCCGCCGCCGAGCATGCCCAGCCACTGGCCGGGTAGGACGGGATGTGCGGGATGTGCGGGATGCGCGGATGGCCTCGAGTGCGCAGGCGCAGCGGGTGCGGAATTCATCGTTGTGAAGACGGAAAACGGGGACGGTCGTTCTTCTTTTACAGGGCGGGCAATGTCATGCCGCGCGCGGCCTCGGTCTGCTTCGCCCGGAAGGCCTCGAGCCTGTCGGCGAGCGCCTTGTCGCCGGCGGCGAGCATCGCCACCGCGAACAGCGCCGCGTTGGCCGCGCCCGCCTCGCCGATGGCGAACGTGGCGACCGGCACGCCCTTGGGCATCTGCACGATAGACAGCAGCGAGTCCTCGCCGCGCAGGTACTTGCTCGGCACAGGCACGCCAAGTACCGGCACCGTCGTCTTGGCGGCGATCATGCCCGGCAGGTGCGCGGCGCCGCCGGCGCCCGCGATGATCGCCACAAGCCCGCGCTCGCGGGCAGCTTCGGCGTAGCGGAACATGTCGTCCGGCATGCGGTGCGCGGAGACGACCCGCGCCTCGTAAGGCACGCCGAATTCGGCCAGAATCGCGGCCGCGTTCTTCATCACTTCCCAGTCCGAGTTGGACCCCATGACCACGCCAACGCGCGGGGCCGCGGCTTGTTTGTCACTCATGTCGTCGATGCTCCGCTCAGGCCAGTGACTGGCCGGTCAGGCGCTCGAGCGCCTCGCGGTACTTGGCGGCCGTCTTCTCGACGACTTCCACGGGCAGCTTCGGCGCCGGCGGGGTCTTGCCCCACGGCTGGGTCTCCAGCCAGTCGCGCACGAACTGCTTGTCGAACGACGGCGGGTTGCTGCCCACGGCATACGAATCGGCCGGCCAGAACCGCGACGAGTCAGCCGTCAGCGCTTCGTCCATCAGGTGGAGCTTGCCGTCGTCGTCCAGACCGAATTCGAATTTCGTGTCGGCAATGATGATGCCGCGCGTGGCGGCGTAGGCGGCGGCTTCCTTGTACAGACGGATCGAGATGTCGCGAATCTGCTCGGCGAGCTCGCGGCCGATGCGGCTCGCCATCTCGTCGAAGCTGATGTTCTCGTCGTGCTCGCCCAGTTCGGCCTTGGCCGCCGGCGTGAAGATCGGCTCGGGCAGTTGCTGCGCGTTTTGCAGCCCGGCGGGCAGCGTCACGCCGCACACGGCGCCGGTGGCCTGATAGTCCTTCCAGCCGCTGCCGGCGAGGTAGCCACGCACGACGGCTTCGACCAGGATCGGCTTCAGACGCTTGACGACGACCGCGCGGCCGGCGACCTGGGCGACCTCGTCGGCCGATACGACGCTCTCGGACGCGACACCCGTCAGGTGATTCGGCACTACGTGCGCGAGCTTGTCGAACCAGAAGTTGGCCATCTGGTTGAGCACGCGGCCCTTGCCCGGAATCGGCTCGCCCATGATCACGTCGAACGCCGAGAGGCGGTCCGTCGTCACGATCAGCAGCTTGTCGTCGCCGACGGCGTAGTTGTCGCGCACCTTGCCGCGCGAGAGCAGCGGCAGGCTCTTGAGGGAGGATTCGTACAGGGCGTTCAGAGCGGGGGTAGTCACGGCGGGACCCGATATCAGGAAGGGCAAAGGCGTAATTATACGCGCCTCGGGTAACGTTTCGCGAAGATGTCGGCCCTGCCGCCTGCCGCCTGCCGCCATCGCTCCGGTCGCCTCGGCCCACCGGATCCCGCCGGCGGCGTCACGCCGGCGCAGACCGGAACGCCAGCGCGAGCCGCTCCCTTTCCGACGCGTGCACCAGCAACGCCACCACCGGCGTTCGCTGCGTGGGATGCGACATCACGTCCTGCCTCGCGAAACAGGTTCGGTGCCAACTGGCCACGACCCCCGCGTCGTAATACTTGTTGTCGCACGTGAGCCCGTAATCGTCGAGCGACACCAGACGAACGGCATCCGGACTCCGCGGATCGATGGGCTCGAGCGAAATCCGGTCGGTGTGCCCGCTGACGTAGCATGGACTGAGGAAGCGGATACCGCTCAGCACGTTGATCTCCTCGCGCAGCCAGAGCAGCGCCTTGCCGGGCGGCAGGCAGCCCGAGGCGAGCAGCGGCGCGACGTGCTCGAAGTTCGCTTCGAGAATCGCCGCGAGCTTCTGGCGCCCGCGGGCGCTGCGCCAGTCGATGTGTGCACCGGCGACCTCGGGCAGCGTGCGCAGATGCTGTAGCAGCAGATGCGCCTTGCGCTCGCGGTGCATGTCGCCGCGCCCCGACGTGCGCAGCATGTCGACCAGCAGCGCAAGTTCCGCGATGAGGTCGAAGCTGCGGGCGGCGGCATCGATGTAGTGGCTGCTCAACTCGGCGCGCTGGGACGCGACCGCGCCGGAGATCATGCCGCGCAGCCTGGCGTCACCGCCCTGGAGCTGCAGCGCGGCGCTGGCGATCACCGCGCATGGCCTCGCAATGCCGTGCTCCGAGCACACCAGCGCGATCCTGCCGGGATGGCGTCGCAGGTAGTCGGCGACGCCGCGGCCGGCATCCCAGAACGTCCGGCCGGAAATACCTGTCCCCCGGCGCTCCATCCCGACGAACTCCATGAAGCTCACGTGCGCGAGGCTGCCCTCGAGCTCGGCAGACGGTGGCCGAGCATCGCCGCCGCGCGCCGCAACGCGGGCGATGTACGTGCTCACGGGGCGCTGCCGGTAACCCGCGTGGTCGGCCGGCCGAACAGAATCGGCGTCCACGCGCATGGCACCCGGCTCGACGCAGCAGATCGCGCCGATCCTCGGATTGGCCTTGAGCATGCGGGTAAGGGTGTCGGTCTCGGCCGGCGTGGCGGTCGGTCCCGCGATAAACGTATGGCCACCCAGTTCGATCAAGCCATAGCGGGTGCATTGACCGTCCACGCGAATCAGGTTTGTCGTGTTCACGCCGTACCGCGCAGCCCAAGCCTGGGCGACTCGCGCGTTCGCCCAGTCGGGTGTCGGGTCGTCGTGCCCCCAGATGGGGATCGGTGCGGTGAGGTCGATCGCGGGCGCAGCGCCAGGCGGCCGGGGCGCCACCTCGCGCCCGGCCGAACCGGGGGCCGCGCAGGCCGGCGCCGCCGGGACGTTCCCTGCAAGATTCGGTGCGCTCGACACGCGATGAGAGGCGCGTGCGTTCGCGACCCGGGACATGGCCGCCGCCATCGGCGAGTCAGGCGACGAGGATCTCGATGGCGCGTCGGTGCAGGAAAGCCCGAGGCAGTTCGTCAGCGAATCCGGCAGGAATTTCAGTGGCATCGATGTCTCCGTGATGGCCCGTGCGAACGGCCGTCGGCAATCGGCAATCGGCAATCGGCAATCGGCAATCGGCAATTGCCAATGGGCACGGGCATGGGCAAGGGGCAGGTCGGCGAACGGTCGTGAAGCGTGCCACGCGCCGCCGTGCCCAACTTCCGGAATATGCGTGTGGCTGTCGCTTTGCACCGAAGCCGTGCGGGCATCGCCCCCTTCCCGCACCGCACCGGCAGTGAGCGCCGACGCGCCGACGCCAAAGGAAAGGGCCCGGTTTCCGCACCAGCGATCGCTGGCGGGAAACCGGGCCCCGGAGCCGGTGCATCCGCGATGCACCGCGCTGGCCGACAGGCCGCGCGAATACCGCGCGAGCCCGACGCGCCTGATTTACTTCACGATTTGCGCGAGGTCGCCGCTCTTGTACTTCTCGGCCATCTTCTCGAGCGAGACCGGCTTGATCTTGCCGGCCTGGCCTTCGCAGCCGAACGCCAGATAGCGCGCCTTGCAGACCTGCTTCGCGGCTTCGCGGGCCGGCTTGAGGTAGTCGCGCGGATCGAACTTGCTCGGGTTTTCGAACAGATAACGGCGGATCGCGCCCGTCATGGCCAAACGGATGTCGGTGTCGATGTTGACCTTGCGCACGCCGTGCTTGATGCCTTCGACGATCTCTTCGACCGGCACGCCATACGTTTCCTTCATGTCGCCGCCAAACTCGCGGATCTCGGCCAGCAGTTCCTGCGGCACCGACGACGAGCCGTGCATCACGAGGTGGGTGTTCGGAATGCGGCGGTGGATTTCCTTGATGCGGTCGATGGCGAGAATGTCGCCCGTCGGCTTGCGGCTGAACTTGTAGGCGCCATGCGAGGTGCCGATGGCAATGGCCAGCGCGTCGCACTGCGTCTGATGCACGAAGTCGGCGGCCTGATCCGGGTCGGTCAGCAGTTGTTCGCGCGTCATGGTGCCGTCGGCGCCGTGACCGTCTTCCTTGTCGCCCTTCATCGTTTCGAGCGAACCCAGCACGCCCAGCTCGGCTTCGACCGTCACGCCGATGTAGTGCGAGAACTCGACGACCTTCTTCGAGACTTCGACGTTGTACTCGTAGCTGGCAACCGACTTGCCGTCGGCCTCGAGCGAGCCGTCCATCATCACGCTCGAGAAGCCGCTCTTGATGGCGGCCATGCACACGGCCGGCGACTGGCCGTGATCCTGGTGCATCACCACCGGGATATGGGGGTAGGCTTCGACGGCGGCCGAAATCAGATGGCGCAGGAACGCTTCACCGGCGTACTTGCGGGCGCCGGCCGACGCCTGCATGATCACCGGGGCGCCAACTTCGTCGGCCGCCGCCATGATCGCGGAGACCTGCTCCAGATTGTTGACGTTGAAGGCCGGCAGACCATAGCCGTTTTCGGCGGCGTGGTCGAGCAGCTGTCGCATAGAGACTAGGGGCATGATGTTCTCCTTGGAATCACAAAACTAAGTAAATCTTTTCCTCGATCCGCAGGCGCCCCTCATGACGACGGCTCGCGGGCGGCGCGGCACCTGGCCTCGCCGCGCTCGCGCGGCCCCTCTCGTCATGCGTGGCCCACCTGAACGATCTTCAACGTGTTGGTGCCGCCGGGCTGCCCCATCGGTTCGCCGACCGTCAGCACGATCGTGTCGCCGCGCTTGACCACGCCGCTCGAGAGCAGCAGTTGCTCTGCCTGCTTGAGCGCCTGATCGCGGTCGTGCGCCGCATCGGCTCGCATCGCGTAGACGTTGCGATACAGCGCCATCTTGCGATGGCTGCCGAGCTGCGACGTCAGCGCGAAAATCGGCACATGGATCTTGTGGCGGGACAGCCACAGCGCCGTGGCGCCTGACTCGGTGAGCGCCACGATCGCTTTCGCGCCAAGATGATACGCGGTAAACAGCGCCCCGGCCGCAATCGTCTGATCGATGCGCGTAAAAGTTTGGTCCAGCCAGTCGCGGTCGAGTTCCACGGTCTCCGAGCGTTCGGCCTCGACGCAGATCGCCGCCATCGTCTCGATCGTCTCGACCGGGTACTTGCCTGCGGCGCTCTCGGCCGAGAGCATCACGGCGTCGGTGCCGTCGAGCACGGCGTTGGCCACGTCCGACACCTCGGCGCGCGTGGGCACCGGATTGTGGATCATCGACTCCATCATCTGCGTTGCCGTGATGGTCGTCTTGTTCATCTCGCGCGCCAGGCGAATCATGCGCTTTTGCAGCGCCGGCACCGCCGCGTTGCCGACTTCGATGGCCAGGTCGCCACGCGCGACCATGATGCAGTCCGACGCCGCCAGGATCTCCTCGAGCGCCGGAATGGCTTCGGCGCGCTCGATCTTGGCGATCATCAGCGGCTTGATGCCGTAAGGCTCGCCCGCCACGTTCGCCAGGCGCCGCGCCATTTCCATGTCCGTGGCGTTCTTCGGAAACGAGACCGCGACGTAATCGGCGCCCAGCGCCATCGCGGTCTTGATGTCTTCCATGTCCTTGGCGGTCAGCGCCGGAGCCGTGAGGCCGCCACCCTGGCGGTTGATACCCTTGTTGTTCGACAGGTCGCCGCCGACCTTCACCGTCGTGTGAATCTCGTTGCCCAGCACGCGATCGACGATCAGCACGATCAGGCCGTCGTTGAGCAGCAGCACATCGCCCGCGCGCACGTCGCGCGGCAGCTCCTTGTAGTCCAGCCCGACACGCTCGTCGTTACCGAGCTCGCAGTCCGCATCCAGAATGAACTTGGCGCCGGCCTCGAGCGTGGTCTTGCCGTTCTCGAACTTGCCGACGCGAATCTTCGGGCCCTGCAGATCGGCCATGATGGCCACTTCTCGGCCCGCCGCCCGGGCAGCGGCGCGCACCATCTCGGCGCGCTCGATGTGGTCCTGCGCCTTGCCGTGCGAGAAGTTCAGCCTGACAACGTCGACGCCCGCGGCGATCATGCGCGAGAGCACTTCCGGCGTGCTCGATGCCGGACCGATGGTGGCGACGATCTTGGTGGAGCGGTTCATTACTTCCATCTCTTCATCCTCTTTTGGTAACAGCGCGTTCGACATTGCTGGCGCTTAGAGGTTTGTAGCGCATTTAGGCCGTCGCAGGTTAACCAAAAAGTTCGTATTGTCAGTACGAAATCGTTCGATTCGATCTCTGACGTTCGCAATGAGAGGAACAAAACCCTCGCCTTCCGCTCCCGTCAAACGCCGTCCGATCGGCCCGGATGCTCCGCCCCACCTGGTTTTTGCGCGCTTCAGGCGGCCTGAGCGGCGCGTTGTTGCAGCACATCGACCGCCGGCAGCGTCTTGCCCTCGAGGAATTCGAGGAATGCGCCGCCGCCGGTCGAGATGTAGCTCACCTGATCGGCAATGCCGTACTTGGCAATGGCGGCAAGCGTGTCGCCGCCGCCGGCAATCGAAAAGCCTCTGGCGGCCGCGATGGCGCGCGCCAGTGTTTCGGTGCCATGGCCGAACTGGTCGAATTCGAACACGCCGACCGGGCCGTTCCACACGATCGTGCCGGCGCCGGACAACTGCTCGGCGAGCCGGGCGGCCGTTTGCGGGCCGATGTCGAGAATCATGTCGTTGGCGTCCACGTCGGCAGCGGCCTTCACGCTCGCTTCGGCCGTCGGGCTGAATTCCGTGGCGCACACCACGTCCGTGGGGATCGGCACCGAGGCGCCGCGGGCGGCCATCGCGTCGATGATCGCCTTGGCCTCGCCGACCAGATCGGCTTCGGCGAGCGACTTACCGATCGGCAGGCCGGCCGCGAGCATGAACGTGTTGGCAATGCCGCCGCCCACGATCAGCTGATCGACCTTGTCGGCAAGCGACTTGAGAATGGTGAGCTTGGTGGAGACCTTCGAGCCCGCGACGATGGCCACGAGCGGACGGGCCGGCGCGTTGAGCGCCTTGCCCAGCGCCTCGAGTTCGGCGGCAAGCAGCGGGCCGGCGCAGGCCACCGGCGCGTACCTGGCGATGCCGTGCGTGGTGGCCTCGGCGCGGTGCGCAGTGCCGAACGCGTCGTTCACGTACACGTCGCACAGCCTGGCCATCTTCTGCGCCAGTTCGTCGTTGTCCTTCTTCTCGCCCTTGTTGACGCGGCAGTTCTCGAGCAGCACGACCGTGCCCGGCGCCACGTCGAAGCCGCCGTCGACCCAGTCGGCGACGAGCTTCACGTCACGGCCGAGCAGCTCGGACAGGCGCCGCGCCACGGGGGCGAGCGAGTCGGCCGGCTTGAATTCGCCCTCGGTCGGACGCCCCAGGTGCGAGGTCACCATCACGGCGGCGCCGGCGTCGAGCGACATCCGGATGGCCGGCACCGACGCGCGAATGCGCGTGTCTTCCGTGATACGGCCCTCGTCGTCTTGCGGCACGTTCAAATCGGCGCGGATGAATACACGTTTGCCCGCAAGGCGGCCCTGAGCGATCAGATCGGTAAGACGGACGACGGAAGCCATGAGAATCCGGAATGAATGGTGGGAAAAACATGCATTTTAACTGATCCGACCGGCCGAATGCCCATTTTGGCGTTCGCAGTTTCGCCTACAGGAACAGGCGCCCCAGCGTGTAGACGGCCATGCCCACGACGATCATCTCGATCATGTTGCGCCGCCACACGAACCAGCCCGTAGCAGCCACGGCAGCGGCCAGCTTGTGGTTGCCCGGATGCAGCGCGAACTGGTGGTCGAGCAGCAGCACCTCGGGCACCACGATGACGGCGAGCGCCGCCGCGGGCGCGTAGCGCAACGCTCGCTGCAGCCGCGGCGGCAGCGTGACGCGATCGCCCGCGAGCAGGAAGAACGTGCGCGTGACAATCGTCACCACGGTCATCGCCACGAAGGCGAACCAGATTTCGAACGTGCTCATGAGCGCGACTCCCGGGAAGCGGGCGGCTTGCCTGCCGGCGCGAGCTTCTTCGCGCGACGCGCGGCGAGCTCGTCGCACACCATGCCGGCCGCGAGCGCGCCAAGCACGCCCAGCACGAGATTGAGGCGATACGGCAGATCGAACGCGAGCAGCCCGATGACCGACGCCAGCGTGACCACCAGCAGCGTCGAGCGCGTGGTGATGGTGTGCACCATCATGGGAATGAGCGCGAGCGTGCCCGCGAAGCCGAGTCCCCACGTGTCGGGCACGAGCGCGCCGAGCAGAATGCCGATGACCGACGAAACATGCCAGACCACCCAGTTGCTGAGGGTGATGCCGTAATACGTGCCCTCCTTGCCCGGCACGTAGCCGGTGGCGAAGTTCTGGTTCATGAACATCACGAAGCCCAAATCGCCGTTCACGTAGCCCAGCACCAGACGCCGGGGCAGCGACAGATACGAGAAGTGCGGCTGGAGCGCCGCGCTGAAGATCACGAAACGCAGGTTGACGATGCCCACGGTGAGCAGGATGGTCCAAAGCGGCAGCCCCGCGGCGAATAGCGGCAGCGACGCCAGTTGAGCCGATCCGGCGTAGAGCATCAGCGTCATGCCGATGGCCTGCGGCACGGTAAGCACCGACTTGCTCATGGCGACGCCCGTCACGAGGCCCCACGAGAAGATAGCGGGCAACAGCGGGGAAATAATGCGGAAACCGGCCGCGAACCCATCACGTTCAGCGGCAGGCAGACGAAGCATTGGCATGGTCGGTTGGGGGGCGAACGCCGGGGCAAGCGGCGCGGTGTCTGGCATTGCGGGGCGAAGCGGTCCCGACGGCGCCCGGCACGCCCGAGATGACCGCTACGCGGCCACGGCGCCCGCCTGGCTTGCCGGAGTCTGTCCTGAATATATTCGTCATTGGCGGCGGACGACGGTCCATTATAGCCATGGTAAGTAGTTGCTTAGTACGTTCATGGCGTACATCCGCACGTTTTCGCAGACGCAACGGGCGAGGTGTCGCGCGCACGCCACGCGGGGACGAAACCGGTCGGCCATGCAGACGCCGCCGTAGCGGCCCTGCGTCCGCAAAGGGCTGCTGCTGCTTTACAATAGCGACTTTTGGTGAATCGGCCGGGCGCCGGACATGAGGCTTTCCGTGTCGCCGGCCGGGCAATTCCCGAAATCCCGAATACCCATCACGGTCAGAACCCCATGAGCGAAGTCAAAGAAATGCCGGTCGTCGAAGTCGGCGCCGAAGATCTGCCGGTCCATTGTCCGAATCCGAAGATGGAAGCCTGGAGCGCCCATCCGCGCGTGTTCATCGACGTCAGCCACGGCGAAGCCGCGTGCCCCTACTGCGGCACCCGCTATCGGCTGAAGGCCGGCGTCGTGCTCAAGGGCCATCACTGAGCCGTCTGCCCCCCGGACGGGTGGGCGCAGCCCATCTGCGTGACGACGCGCCGCCCGTGCCCCTTTCCGTTTCATCGCTACGCTTAACGTAAGAGTCTCCGCCACGATGCATAAAGCCTTGGTGATCGCCCCCAACTGGATTGGGGACGCGCTGATGGCGCAGCCGTTGTTTACCCTGCTGAGGCGTCTGCATCCGCGTCTGACCATCGACGCGATCGCGCCCGGCTGGGTCGCCCCGGTTCTGGAGCGCATGCCGGAGATTTCGCGCGTGGTCTCGACCGACCTCGCGCACGGCAAGTTGCAGCCGCTCGAGCGTTACCGGCTCGCGAGCGTGCTCGCCGACGAGGGATACGACGCCGCCTACGTGCTGCCGAATTCGCTGAAGTCGGCGCTGATTCCGTGGCTCGCGCGCATTCCGCTGCGCATCGGCTACAAGGGCGAGCAGCGCTACGGCCTGCTCAACGTGCGCCACGCCAACCCGCGCAAGGACGAACGCCCGCCGATGGTGCGCCACTACGCGGCGCTTGCCTTCGCGCCCGGCGCGAAGCTGCCCGAGACGCTGCCCACGCCGCGCATCGAGGCCGACCTGAACGAGTCCGCCCGCGTGTACGCCCGCTTCGGGCTGGATTTGCGCGTGCCGCTCGTCGTGTTCTGTCCCGGCGCCGAGTTCGGTCCGGCCAAGCGCTGGCCGCCGGGGCATTTCGCGCAGCTCGCCCAGTTGGTTCGCCGCTCGTTCCCGTATGCGCAGATCGTCGCGCTCGGCTCGGGCAAGGATGGCGCGCTGGCCCAGCAAATCGCGGCCGACGCGCCGTTCGTGCGCAATCTTTGCGGGCAGACGTCGCTCGCCGAGGCCTGCGCCCTGCTCGCGCGCGCCAACGCCGTGGTGAGCAACGACTCGGGACTGATGCACGTCACAGCAGCGCTGCGCCGGCCGCAGATCGCGCTTTTCGGTTCGTCCGATCCGCGCCACACGCCGCCGCTGTCCGACCAGGCGCATGTCCTGTGGCTACAATTGGAGTGCAGCCCGTGTTTCGCCCGCGAATGCCCGCTCGGCCACACGCGCTGCCTCAACGAGCTGATGCCCGAGCACGTGTTCGCGAACCTGCGCAACATCCTGCTCACGCAGCGCTGAGCCGGCGCCCGCAGCGGATGACGATATGCGCGCAATCATCGCCGTCCGGCCGCAGCCCGCCCCGTAACACTCAACGGTAGATCCTCATGCCACGTTTTGTCCGTCTGTTCGACGCCGCCAGTGAAACCATCACGGCCTTTTACGACGCACTGCGCCGGGGCCAGACGGATCGCGCCATGTCGCTGTGGGCGAACGAGGATTTCGTGAGCTACATCCGCGCCGACGGCACGCGCTGGGATGGCCTCGAGCAGATCCGCAGCGGCCTTGTCGCACAGTTCGCGCAAAGCGTCGTGCTGCTCGACTCGCTCGACACGACCGAGTACGACACGGTTGGCACGGTGGTGCATACGGCGACCGAGGCGATGCGCGTGGGCAACGAAGACGCGGGCCAGACCACCGCCCAGCTCATCCACACGACGTATGTCCTCGTGCACGAGCAGGGCGACTGGCGCTTCGCGCACATCCACTCCAGCCCGTTGCCGCCGCATGCCGTCGAGCAATTCAGCCTGATGATGCACGCGCGTCCGGACGGGCTGCACTGATCGGCGCGGTGTCGCGATGACGGCCCGGCCGGCAGCATTTGTCCCTCAGGATTACCGCGCGCCGCGGTGGCTGCCCGACGGTCACAGCCAGACGATCTATCCGGCCCTGCTCGGCCGCCGTCCGCACGTGCAATTCCGGCGCGAGACCTGGGACACGCCCGACGGCGATTTCGTCGACGTGGACTGGCTCGTGGCGCCGCCGGCGGCCCACCAGGCGCCGCCAACGCCCGAAGGACTCGTCCAGACGCCGCTCGTGGTGCTCTTTCACGGGCTCGAAGGCAGTTCCGGCAGTCACTACGCGCGCACGCTCATGCGCGAAGTCGAGGCTCAGGGCTGGCGCGGCGTGATACCGCACTTTCGCAGTTGCAGCGGGCGCCTGAACCGCGCACCGCGCTTCTACCATTCGGGCGACAGCACCGAACTCGACTGGATGCTGCGGCGCCTGCGCGCCAACACGTCGGGACCGATCTTCGCCGCGGGCGTATCACTGGGCGGCAACGTGCTGTTGCGCTGGCTCGGCGAACGCGAAGGGCAAGCCGCGCAGGTCGTGAGCGCGGCCTGCGCGATCTCCGCGCCGCTCGATCTGCGCGCGGGCGGCCTCGCGCTCTCGCGCGGCTTCAACATGGTGTACACGCGCAACTTCCTGGGCACGCTCAAGAAGAAAGCGCTCGCCAAACTCGAACAGTATCCCGGGCTGTATGACCGTGAGCTGATGATGGCCGCGCGCGATCTCGGCGAATTCGATCATGTGGTGACGGCGCCGCTGCACGGCTATCACAGTGCCTTCGACTACTACACACGCGCATCGAGCAAACCGATCCTGCCGGCCATCGAGGTGCCCACGCTCGTGATCAATGCGCGCAACGATCCGTTCCAGCCGGCCAATGCCCTGCCGGGCGAAGACGACGTCGGCCGCTACGTGCATTTGCTGCAGCCGGCGCACGGCGGACACGTCGGCTTCATGAGCGGAGCGTTTCCCGGCGGCCTCACCTGGATGCCGCGCACGGTCATCGACTATTTCCGCCAGTTTCTGCCGGCTGCCGTCTGAGGTGACGCTATGGATGAAATCGTTCGACAGGCCATGGCCAAATGGCCGAACGTGCCGCATTGCTACGGCTGGCTCGCGCTCGACCGGCGTGGCCAGTGGCGCATGCGAGACGACGCCGCGCAGGCCGCCGGCGCGCCCGGCGACCCGATTCGTCACGCCGCGCTGGTTGCGTTCATCGCGCGCAACTATGCCTGCGACGACGAAGGACGGTGGTACTTCCAGAACGGACCGCAACGCGTGTACGTGGCGCTCGCATATGCGCCGTTCGTCGTGCGACTGACGTGGGACGCCATGGCCCGTGGCGGACGTGGCGCGCCGGTGCTCACCGATCAGCTCGGACGCGCGTTCGCACCGCAAGCCTGCCTGCTCGACGAGGACGGAAACGTCGCGTTCGCCGGCGGGGCAAGCGAGGCGAGAGCGGCGGATGAATCAGAGGCGAATTCGAAAGCCGGCCCGACGCTCGCGCTGCTGCACGATCACGACATCGACCTGCTCACGCAGGTCTCCGATCTCGCGCAGGCATTCGAAGTGTTCGATAGCAGTGAGAGCGATGCGATCCGAGCACGACAGTTCACGCGTCTGCATTGGCGCAACGGCGACTCCCTGCCCTTCGCTTTCGTCCGCGCGGACACCTTGGCGCAGACCTATGGTTTCGAGCGGAATCCACAGATTGGCGCTCAAGGGGCGTGAGCGGTTACTCGGCGGCGTCCCGTTGCACTGGCTCAGCCGTATCGAAGGCTGCGGGATATCGATCGGAATAGAATTTTTCGACGCTACCCTCCGCGTCTTTTACGCCAAGGAGTCTCCATGGCTCACTGGCGAGGCACGATGACAACACGGCAATGCTGACCAGGCCGCCATACAGCCACCATCTGCCTTCCATGGTGTGAGAAGCGTATGAAATGCCATACAGCGCGAACGACAACATACCCGCCAGTTGGGTTGTCAGCAGCGTTGCACCAGCGACTCTGACGCGCACGCGCGATGGCAGCGCGATTACGCGCCGGTCAATACCATTCATCGACAAACAAGCCCCGATGGCCCCTGCCGACATCAAGCTCGCTCCCAGCCAAACGGTGGTATCCGCGACCGTTGCCATTGCGAGGCTGACACCCAGCGCTGCCCAACCGGCAACATAGCCAGGCCTGCGTCCGAATGCGCCGGCAAGCATCGGATGAAGAATCGCAACGCCCGCGACAGATCCGATAACGAATGCAGCGATCAGCCAGCCGGCCTGCGACTCCGGTAGTCGGGCCTGCCGCACGAGTTGAGGAATGAGCACCGGCACGACCCCTGCGGTCGCGACACCCAGCAACATATCCCAGAGCGTGAAGCATCGTTCCGCCGATAGTCGGATTTTTAAGGCGAAGCCGGCAAACGTACGATGCAGTATCGTCTTCGCGGAAATGGGCACCGGCGATTGCCTCCGATCCGGCGACGGCAGTGTCGGCAGTCTTAACAGGATGGGAAGCGCGCAACAACCGAGGGCTGCCAGGCACCCCAAAGCGTATTGCCAGGTATAGAGGAGTAAAGCCGTGCCGGCCAGCAATGGTCCACAGATACGGCCGAGATTGACCACGACTCGTTTCAGTCGAAACGCCGCGAGCACGCGGACCTTTTCGACCGTCTCCGCCGGATAGACGCCAAGCAGCGGTTGCATGGACGCAAATGCGGCGACAGCAATCATGTCGTTCAGCATCCAGAAAGTCAGGCCAAGCGCTGCCCCCGCAATCGCGAGCCGCGAAATGCCGGATAGCACGATGATCGAACACGCCCAACGCATGACCTGCGCCCGCGAAAGCTGCTCGGTCCATAAAGTGGCTACTGGCAGCGCGATGACAGCACATGCGGCAAGCGCAATCTCATAGGCCACCACGCCCGTCGCGCCGAAGCGGTCAAGCAAGACGATAGGAACCACCGCGTTCCACATGCCGAGGTAGACCGCAAGAAGCCAATCCAACGACAGATAAGCGAGAAATAGGGGCACGTTTTGGCAGAAGCGACCACGGCCGGAAATCGGCCGTGGCAACTACGAGGTGAGAAACCAGGTCAGTGAGCGGCTACAAAATGCTCCACGCTTGCGTCAGCTATGTCGACGCCAAATTGACTCAGCAACCGCGTATGCAACGCTCATCCGAACTGCTTGTTGAAGTCCTTCTCGTCTTCCTTGTCTTCCTTGTAGCGACGCTGGAACTCGTGCAGCCGCGCGTCGATGGTCGACATTTCGTAGAAGTCCGCATCGCCGGCGTCGCGCGCGAGCTTGAGCTGGCTGACCGCCGCCATCCATTGCCCCTGCAACGCGTATTGTTCGGCGAGCGCGGAATGCTGGCGCGCCCGCTTGCCAGCCGCCGCCCAGGCCCCCGCGAGAGCGCGCCACCAGATCGGTTCGCTGCGGTAGCGCTCGACCTGCGCCTGGAGGAACTGGGTCGCCTCCGGAATGCGATGGCTTGCGACCAGCGCATCGGCGTAGGCCATGTCGGCCGCCTGCGATAGCGGGAACGCCGCACGGGCCTGCCTGGCAATGCGCAGCGCCTCTTCCGGCCGGCCCGATAGACGCGCGATGTCGGAGTCCAGCACCGCCAGACTGGGTGTGCCCGGCCCCGTGCCGCCGAACGCCGACTTCGCCTTGTCCAGCGCCTCGCGTGCCGGCTCCCAGCGCCGTTGCTTGAATTCCGCGAGGGCCACCGCGTACCAGGCACCCGCTACGCTCGGCGCCGTTTGCGTGCGGATGTGAGTGCGCTGCGCTTCCGCCACGGTGGCATAGTCGCTCGCGGACTTCTGCTGCAGGACGAGCGCGCGCGCCCGCACGAACGCGAACTCCGGCGACTGCTCCGGCTGGCGGTACCCCGCGTTGCGCGAGCGATTGAGCATGTCGGCGATCCGCTCGTTGGTCAGCGGGTGGGTGCGCACGTATTCCGGCACGCCGGCTTCGTTGATGGCATCGGCGCGCTGCAGGCGCTCGAAGAACGTCGGCATTGCATACGTATCGAAGCCGGCCGCCTGCAGCAACTGGAAACCGACGCGGTCCGCCTCGCGTTCCGCGTCGCGCGAGAAGCGTAGTTGACGATCGACGGCCAGCCCCTGCCCGCCCATCGCGATGCCCATCCCGAGGTCGGAACTGCGCGCGCCGATCCCGGCGAGCAGCCCAAGCAACATGCCGCCGAGCGCGATCCACGAGTTCTGCGACTGCGCACCGAGCATTCGCGCGATGTGATGCTGCAGCACGTGCCCCGTTTCGTGACCGACGACCGACGCCAGTTCCGATTCGGTGCGCGTGGTGACGATCAGCCCCGTGTTGATGCCGATGAAGCCGCCGGGCAGCGAGAACGCGTTGATCGCCGCATCGCGCACCACGAAGAATTCGAAGCTCTGGCTCGCGTCGAGTCCGACCTTGCGTGTGGCCGACACGAGCTTGCTGCCAAGCGCGTTGACGTAATCGGAGAGCAGCAGATCGGACAGGTAGTCGGGGTCGGCGCGAATCTCGCGCATGACGCGCTCTCCGAGCTTGCGCTCCATCGCCGGCGAAAGGTCCGCGGCCGAACTCTGGCCGAGGGTTGGCAGCGACTGCGCGGCGGCCTGCGTGGGCAGCACGGCGCCGGCAAAGGTCATGGCGGTCATGACCGGCACGAGCGCCGACGCGATCACGCGTCGCCATGGGGCGGCGGCGGCAGGCGAGTGGCGGGAAAGCGAACGGGACGAGGCGCGGAACGAACGTGGCGAACGCGTCATGGGAAGAGGCGCGACATGGCGCTGGTCATTCGGAGCTGCTGCTATGATAGCAGCCGGACGCGGACGTTCCGCAGCGGGGCTTGCGGCGGCAAATGGCAATGACCGGGCAACAAGCGCTGCACCAAGCACCGGCACCGGCACCGGCACCGATTACCGACACCAATTACCGACACCGATTACCGACACCAATTACCGGCGCCAAGCAGGGCAACAACGGTCAGCCGTGCGCGACGTACCGGTGCACCGGCGGCGACACCGTCCATCGAAGCCTCGGCGCCCGCGCCCTCCCGCAATCTTCCCTGCATCTCACAGTATCGACTCATGGCAGAACTCACCCACTTCGACACCGCCGGTCAGGCCCATATGGTCGACGTCGGCGGCAAAGACAGCACGCATCGCGTGGCCGTCGCGCGCGGCACTATCCAGATGAAGCCGGAAACGCTCGCGCTGGTTCGCAGCGGCACGGCGAAAAAGGGCGACGTGCTCGGCATCGCCCGCATCGCCGCCATTCAGGGCGCCAAGCGCACGGCCGATCTGATCCCGCTGTGCCATCCGCTCGCGCTCACGCGCGTGACGGTCGAGTTCCTCGTCGACGAGGGTGCTAGCGCCGTGCACTGTCGCGCACAGGTCGAAACCGTCGGCCGCACCGGCGTGGAAATGGAAGCGCTCACCGCCGTGCAGGTCGGGCTACTCACGATTTACGACATGTGCAAGGCGGTCGATCGCGGCATGACGATGACCGACGTGCGGGTGCTGGAGAAGCATGGCGGCAAGTCGGGGGACTGGGTGGCGCAGGCCTGAGTGCCGTCTGGCCGAGTCCGGCCGAGTCCGGCCGAGTCTGGCCGAGTCTGGCCGAGTCTGGCCCGATCTGACGCGATCAGCGGCGGCCAGGAACGATCAGCGGGGCGACGCCGTCCACTGCACCGCCAGAATGCTCGCGAACACCATGGCGAGCCCGACGAACGCCAGACCCCGGATCGCCTGATCGAGCAACACCCAACCCAGCACCACTGCCGTCAACGGACTGAGCAGTCCCAGCGACGACACGGCCACCGGCGCCAGACGCGCGATCCCGCGAAACCATAACGCGTAGGCGAGCAGCGCCCCCGCCATCGACAGGTACAGATAACCAAGCGCCTGCCACAGCGTGAGCGAGGGCAGCGGTGGATCGAACCATATCGCCAGCGGCGCGAGCATCAGTCCACCGAGCCACAATTGCCAGCCGGTCAACGCCAGCACTGGCATTTGCGGACGCCAGCGACGCGTGAGATAGGTGCCCGTCGCCATGCTCGCCGCGCCGGCGAGCGCCGCCAGAATGCCGATCGGCTCGAACACCGTGCCAGGCGAGAGCAGCAGCACCGCCATGCCGACGACGCCGGCCACCGCCGCCCACACCGTCGACGACAACGGACGGCGGTGCTCCACGCCCCAGGCCAGCGCCATCACCAATAGCGGCTGGATCGCCCCGACCACCGCGGCGAGCCCGCCCGGCAGCCGATACGCCGCGACGAACAGCAGCGCCTGAAATGCCCCGATGTTGAGCGCCGAGAGCACCAGCAGACGCCCCCACTCGCGGCGCACCGGCCAGCGCCGCGCATAGACCAGCAGCAACAGTCCCGACGGCAACACGCGAATGAGCGCCGCCGTAAACGGCCGGTCGGGCGGCAGCACCTGCGTGGTCACGATATAGGTCGAGCCCCAGATCATGGGCGCAAGCGCGGTGAGCAGTGCATCGGCCCAGCGCCCTCTCGAAAGGGAATCGGCGGTCGTCATGTCAATTTATCTTCAATTCAAGATAAAAACAGTTTGGTATCATTTTGCCTCGACGTCAAGATAAATGAGGCGAAGCATGGCGAACGGACCGGCGAGCAGGGCCCAGGCGCGCACGCGCGAGGTGAGCGCACGGCAGACGGTGGCTGGGGACAATGCCCTCGCGGACATGACCGGGGACGGGGCCGGGGACGGCGACGCCGTCGACGAAATTCTCGCGCAGTGGCGCCGGGAGCGTCCCGATCTGGACATTTTTCCGATGGGCATGGTCGGGCGTCTCATGCGCTGCGCGGCGCTGGTCCAGCAGCAGCTCGACCCGACGTTTGCCGAATTCGGGATGAGCGGGTGGGAGTTCGACATGCTCGCGACGCTGCGTCGCTCGGGCGCACCTTACCGGCTCGCACCGACCACCCTCTTCTCGGCGCTGATGGTGACCTCCGGCACGATGACGCACCGGTTGCAACGCCTCGAAGCGCGCGGCTGGATCACACGCGTGCCGAATCCGGAGGATGCGCGCAGCACGCTCGTCGAGCTCACGGCCGAGGGGTTCGCGTTGATCGAGCGGGCCGTGCAAGCCCACGTGGCAAACGAGCACCGGATGCTCGCGCCGCTCTCGCCGGCGCTGCTGCAACAGATCGACGCCGGCCTGAGCACCTGGTTGCAGGCGCTTGAAGCCCGACGTTGATCTGACGTCAGCCGCACGTCAGCCGGACGTTCGCCCGGCGCTGAAATCAAGCGAAGCCGGTCAAGCGAAGCGGACAGCGTCAATGGCGACGGTGGGCGCGGCGTCAAGCCGCCGCGACGTTGCCCACGCGCTGGCGCTGCGGCCAGAAGTACCACACCGCGCCGAGCACCTGCAGCACGACGAGAATCGTCCAGGCGGTGAAATGCGCGTCGGCACTGTGCGCCGCATAAGCGCCGAGCACCGCGCCCACACCGACCTGACACAGGAAGATCAGCACGAAGATGACGAGCGTGAGCGACGTGTTCACACGTCCGATCAGCGTGCCGTGGAAGTGCTCGGCGAGCACCGCATACGAGAGGATGCCCGTACCGCCGAAGATGCCGTAAGCCGCCCAAAGCCCGACCGGCGCAATCGGAGCGCGCAGCATTAGCAGCAGCTGCACGACGACGAAGAGCACCATGCCCACGCCCGAGAACGCGAACACGCTCACCCCGCGCCGCTCCAGCGAGCGTGCGGCCGCGCCGAACACCACGCTGCCCGCCATCATCGCCAGTCCCACGACCGAAACCAGCGATGCCGCCTCGCCTGCCGACAGCCCTTGCACGTCTCGCATGAACGGCGCCATCCACAGCGACTGCATCGCATAGAACACGCCCTGCGTGATGCCCGAGAGCGAGGTCACCTTCCAGAACATTGCGCTGCCCAGCACCTGACGCACGCCGTCGAGCGCCTCGCGCAGCCCGCCCTGCGCATGCGCGCCCGTCTTCTCCGGGGCGCCGAACCACAGCGTGGCCGACATGAAGACGGTGAGTGCGGCCAGCCCGAACGACACCACGCGCCAATCCGTCATGCCGAGCAGCCAGTTGAGCGGCGTGCCGACGACCACGCCGCCCAGCCCGCCCACGGCCATCACCAGACCGTTGAGCAGCGGCAGACGCGCCACCGGAAACCACTGCGCGAGCGCCTTGAACGCGCTGCCCAGACACACCGACACGCCAACGCCGATGAGCAGGCGTCCCGCCATGAGCATTCCCACGCCTTGCGCCAGCCCGAACAGCGCCGCGCCGGCCGCGGCGAGCAGCAGCACGAGCGAGGCCACGCGACGCGGGCCGAACTTGTCGAGCAGCACGCCCGCCGGGAGCTGCGCGCCGGCGAAGCCCAGGAAATAGAGGCTGGTGAGCAAACCGAGATCGGCGGACGACAGGCCGAGCTCGCGCGTCATGAAAGGCGCGAAACCGATATTCACGCCGCGGTACACGTAGGAGACGAAGTATCCGCAGGCGAACAGTACAAAGATGCGAAGCGCTTTGGACATGAAGCCATACCCTGATCAATTGCCAGGGTATGGATTGTCGGCGCTTCGGCGCGCGCAGGCCAACGAAACCTTTGCGCTCGCATTGTGAGTAGAATTTGACATCATGTTCTCTCATCTGCCTCCCCTTCAATCGCTGCGTGCGCTAGAGGCGGCGGCCCGTCACCGGAGTTTTACGCGGGCGGCCGACGAATTGAATTTGACGCACAGTGCGGTCAGTCATCACATGCGCTCGCTCGAGCAGCAGCTCGGCACGGCGCTGTTTCGCCGCGTCGGCGCGCGCATGATTCCGACGAGCGTGGGCGCGCGCCTCGCGGAGCGCGTGCGCATCGGCATGTCCGAGCTCGATGAGGCATTCACCGAAGCGCGTGCCGGCACCGCGGCCGGGGGCGCGCCCGGCACCGTCAGGCTCGAAGTGAGCGTAATGACCGATCTCGCCTCGCAATGGATGATTCCGCGACTCGCGCGCTTTAGCGAGCGGCATCCGGGCATCGACCTGATGGTGCGCGTGCATGCCGACATCGCCGCGCCCGATCCGTACTCCGTGGACGTCGGCGTGTGGCACCAGCGCGTCGAGGAGACGGGGTTCGTGACGCGCAAGCTGCTCGACGACTACGTCATCGCCGTGTGTCATCCCGACCTGATCGCGCGCGTGCCGGGCTTCACCGTGGCCGACACCCCGAGGCTGCCCATGCTGCGCTTCGCGCATCGCTCGTGGCGCGACTGGCTAGTGGCCGCCGGGCTGCCACCGCATGAACCGACGCGCGGGCCGATCTTCGACGATTCGGGTCTGCTCCTGCGCGCGGCGATTGCGGGACAGGGCGTGGCCACGACGCGCAGCCTGCTGGTTCGCGACACGCTGGCGAGCGGCGAGCTCGTGCAGGTCGGCGACATCCGCATTCCGCCCAGTCTCGAATATCACGTGAGCTGGCGAGAGAATCATCCGCGCGAGCGCGCCATTCATGCGTTCTGGCAATGGATGCAGGATGAAATCGCCGCGACGGCGCCCCTGGGGCCGCCGTCGGTACGCGCGGGCGAGCGCCCCGCGTGAGACGCGCGATGCCGATGCACCGCGCATAAAAAAAGCGGCAACGAATTCCGAAGAACTCGTTGCCGCGGTTGGCGCGGGCTTCGTCGGCGATGCGACGTGCCGTGAAGCCCGGCGACCGGCAGGCGAAGCGTCCCGGATCGCCCGGGCCGCTCCTGCAGTCTCGTGCGAGACTTACATGCCCATGCCCATGCCGCCCATACCGCCCATGTCACCCATGCCGCCAGGCATCGGGGCATCTTCCTTCGGCAGTTCGGCCACGGCGCAGTCGGTCGTGAGCAGCAGGCCCGAGACCGAAGCCGCGTTTTGCAGCGCCGTGCGGGTCACCTTGGTCGGGTCGACAACGCCCATTTCGACCAGATCGCCGTACTCGCCCGTCGCGGCGTTGTAGCCGAAGTTGCCCTTGCCTTCCACGACCTTGGCCACGACCACGCTGGCTTCCTCGCCACCGTTGGCGACGATCTGGCGCAGCGGCTCTTCCATGGCGCGCAGCACGATCTTGATACCGGCGTCCTGGTCAGGGTTGTCGCCCTTGAGACCCGAGACGGCCACGCGAGCACGCAGCAGTGCCACACCACCGCCCGGGACGATGCCTTCTTCCACGGCAGCGCGGGTAGCGTGCAGCGCGTCTTCCACGCGAGCCTTCTTTTCCTTCATTTCGACTTCGGTCGCGGCACCGACCTTGATCACCGCAACGCCGCCGGCCAGCTTGGCCACGCGCTCTTGCAGCTTTTCACGGTCGTAGTCGCTCGTGGCTTCTTCGATCTGGGCGCGGATTTGCTTGACGCGCGCTTCGATGTTCGCAGCCTCGCCGGCACCGTCGATGATGATGGTGTTTTCCTTGCCGATCTCGACGCGCTTGGCCTGGCCCAGCTCGTTGAGCGTGGCCTTCTCCAGCGTCAGGCCGATTTCTTCGGCGATGACCTGGCCGCCCGTCAGGATGGCGATGTCTTCCAGCATGGCCTTGCGGCGGTCGCCGAAGCCCGGTGCCTTGACGGCGCAGGTCTTGAGGATGCCGCGGATGTTGTTGACCACCAGCGTTGCCAGGGCTTCGCCCTCGACGTCTTCGGCGATGATCAGCAGCGGACGGCCAGCCTTGGCGACTTGCTCGAGCACCGGCAGCAGGTCACGGATGTTCGAGACCTTCTTGTCGAACAGCAGAACGTAAGGGTTCTCCAGAACGGCGACTTGCTTTTCCGGGGTGTTGATGAAGTACGGCGACAGGTAGCCGCGGTCGAACTGCATACCTTCGACGACGTCGAGTTCGTCTTGCAGCGACTTGCCGTCTTCGACGGTGATCACGCCTTCCTTGCCGACCTTGTCCATCGCCTTGGCGATGTAGTCGCCGATCGACGTGTCGCTGTTGGCCGAGATCGAGCCGACCTGCGCGATTTCCTTGTTGGTCGTGCACGGCTTGCTGATCTTGCGCAGTTCCTCGATGGCAGCGGCGACAGCCTTGTCGATGCCGCGCTTGAGGTCCATCGGGTTCATGCCCGAGGCCACATACTTCATGCCTTCGCGGACGATCGACTGAGCCAGCACCGTAGCGGTGGTGGTGCCGTCACCGGCGTTGTCGCTGGTCTTGGAAGCCACTTCCTTGACCATTTGCGCGCCCATGTTCTGGAGCTTGTCCTTCAGTTCGATTTCCTTGGCGACCGACACACCGTCCTTCGTCACGGTCGGGCCGCCGAAGCTGCGCTCGAGCACCACGTTGCGACCCTTCGGGCCCAGGGTCACCTTGACGGCGTTAGCGAGGATGTTGACACCCTCGACCATCTTGGCACGAGCGGAATCGCCGAAAACGACTTCTTTAGCTGCCATTGCATTAACTCCTTGAATGCTTTACGTAGATGTCTGTGGGGGACAGACTTACTTGGCCACCACGGCCATGATGTCTTCTTCACGCATGACCAGCAGTTCCTGGCCATCGACCTTGACGGTCTGGCCGGCGTACTTGCCGAACAGAACGCGGTCGCCCACCTTCACGTCGAGTGCGATCGACTTGCCTTGATCGTCTTTCTTGCCCGGGCCGACGGCCAGGATTTCGCCCTGATCCGGCTTTTCAGCTGCGGCGTCCGGGATCACGATGCCCGATGCGGTCTTCGTTTCGTTGTCCAGGCGCTTGACAATAACGCGGTCATGCAAGGGACGAAGGTTCATTACAAGCTCCTCATTTCTCTCTGTGAGATCGTGAAAACTTGAATATGCAACTGTTTGCATATTCGGTGAATTCATGGCGTTAGCACTCTGCGCCAACGAGTGCTAATTATAGGGACGGGGTTTTACGATTTCAAGACTCGGGGTTTTCCCGGAGATGCGCCGAGATTCGCCGAGACGCGGCGCGTGGACGCACGCGGTGACGGACGACCGGACAGGCCCTCTCGTACATGGCGGTGGCGCCCGCCCCGGGGCGCGTTGCCGCCCACGTCGCAGGGCGGCGTCACGTCGGCGACATCGCCGCCTACATCTCGTCGACGGCCGTCGTGGCGGTGGGCTGACCGTCTCGCTGCTCCAGCGAGAAGCGGTTGCGCGTATCGACGTAGAAGCTCGCGCCGAAACGCCCTACGGGGAAATAGTTCTGCAACCGCACGCGCCAGGTCTCGGTATCGATCAGATCGTCGCGCGCATGCATGCGCTCGACACGCCCGATGAAGATGTGGCGGCTCGGCGTCTCGAGCGTCTCCCATAACGTGCATTCGAACGCGACGGGCGCCTCGGCGATCCGGGGTGGCGCAACGAGGCTGCTCGGCGTCGGCGTGAGCCTCGCGTGGGCGAGCTCGCTCTCGGTCGGCGGCAGGCGCTCGCCGCACGCGTGCATGCGCGCGGTCATCGCCTCGTCGCTCAGATGCACGACATATTCCCGGTCGCGCAGAATGTTCGTTGCGGTGTCCTTGAGCGAGTCGTCGTCGCGCCGGTTGATGGAGAGCATCACAATCGGCGGCTCCTCACCGAGCATGTTGAACATCGAGAACGGCGCGGCGTTGACGGTGCCGCCATGGTTGATCGTCGTGACGAGCGCAATCGGGCGCGGCACGATCAGGCTCGCCATCAGCTTGTAGCGCTGATACGCGGTGATTTCGCGAAAGTCGATTTCCATGCGAAGTCCTCAGGCCCGCTTGCGGGCAATGCGTTTGGCCGGGCTCAGGGGCGGCACGTCGTCCGCGAGCGCGGGGACCGGTAAGCCGAGCAGCGAGGCCAGACTCTTCTGCCCGCGCATTCGGGTCGTCTCGATGCGGCGCTCGAGTTCTTCGAGATGCGAGTGCATGCGGGCGATGGCACCGGCGGCGTCGCGTTGCTCGATACAGGCCACGATCGCCGCGTGCTCCTCATGTTCGCACGGCGCATAGCCGGGCGGCTCGTACAGTCCGACGATGAGCGAGCACCGCGAAATCAGCTCGGTGAGGTAACGCAGCAACACGGCGTTACCGGCAAGCGCCGCCACGCGCAAATGGAAGTCGCTCGCCAGCCGCGCCCACGACGGTTGGTCGAAGCGGTGCATCGCTTCGTGCTCGGCGCCCAGTTGGCGGCGCAGCATGGCAAGGTCGTCGTCGGTCACGCGCGACACGGCAAGCGCCACCAGCGAACGCTCCAGCGCGCGACGCGCTTCGAATATCTCGCGCGTTTCTTCCGGCGTCGGCTCGGCGATCACCGCCCCCCGGTTCGGCCTGAGCGTGACGATGCCGTCGTGCGCCAGGCGCTCGAGCACGCGCCGCACGAGCGCGCGTCCCACGTCGAACAATTGGCACAGCTCGGGCTCCGGAAGCTTCGTGCCGGGGGTGAGCCGATGCGCGAGCACCCCATCGACGATAGTGCGATAGATATGCGTTTCGACGCGGGTCTCGGCGCTCTGATCGTCGTCGTTTGCCACGGGCGAATGCAGGGCGAGGAGACGGGATTCGGTCGCGCCTGCGTCGGACCCCGCCCCGCTGGCGCTGGCGGCATTGGTGGCGTGGCGGCGCGCACGCGCGACGGGCTTGTCTGCTGGCATGGCTGGCGAATGCGGCAAAGGTGAACTAGACGGCGAAGGCAATAGAGTCGACGCTCCGGCCCCGGAGTGCGCGGCGCAATCCGGGCAATATGGCTTGAGCGGCATGATGCGCTCATCCCATGACGGCGTGGGGATCGGCCTCGCTCACCGACGCCACGTGCGCGGCGATATCGCCCGGCGTCGCGATCCAGATCTCGCCGCGCCGCGCCGCGCCCGCGATGGGCATGAGCGCACGCCGCAGATGCCGGAGACGATATGGCTGTCCGACCAGGTACGGATGCAGCGCAATACCCATCACGAGCGGCTGGCCCCGCGTCGGATGCTCGGCTTGCGCGTACATCTCGTCGAAGTTGTCGGCAATCATGTCGGCGAACGCGGCGCCGTCCATCTGACGTCCGACAATCATCGGGATGTCGTTCAATTCCTGCGGATACGGCACCGACCACAGCGTGCCGTGCGCCGTGCGCATGCGCACCGGGCGGTCGTCGTGGCACCAGTTCAGCGTGTATCGGTAGCCGGTGCGCACGAGCAGGTCCGGTGTGTGATGCGTCTCCGAGATCCACGGCGAGAGCCATCCCGAGGGCGTGTAGCCGGTCACCTCGGTCATGCGCGAACGGCAATGCGCCAGCAGGTCACGCTCGTGCGCGTACTCGAAATCGCTCTGCCGATGCGCGTTGGTGTGACCGTGTCCGATCAATTCGTCTGCGCGCGCGACGCACGCCTGCACGAGTTCGGGACAGTGATCGAGCAGCGACGTATTGAGCATGACACCGGCCGGCATGGCGAGTTCGTCGAACAGATCGAGACAGCGCCACGCACCGACGCGGTTGCCGTATTCGCGCCAGCTGTAGTTCAGTACGTCCGGCTGCGGCGAGGCGGGGCCGAGGCTTGCGCCCAGCCCTTCTCCAAAGGCGAAATGCTCCAGATTGAAGCCGAGATAGACGGCCAGCCGCGCGCCGTTGGGCCAGCGGTACGTGTCGCGCGCCGTGATCGGCAGGTAGTCGAAGCGGCCGTGCGAGCGAAGCGCGCCGAAGCGGGCGTCTTCGGTGGCGCGGGCCTCGGGTTCCGGCAGAGGAAGTGTCAGGGTCATCGTGTGTCGTCTTGAAACATTCGCGCACCGCCCCAGTGCGGGCGCGTTCCGAATTGGCGCCAAGTGCGTCGTCAACGAACGCCATGACCAATCGTTCGCAATTTCGATGCCAGATCGTCGACACGTTGCCGTTCATATTGCGCGACGCGATTCCTTCGAAATGTCGACGAGGTGGCATGCCTCTTGCGTAAGGCGAGGACATCGCGGGCTGTGCCCGACGCCGGGACGCGCTGCCGTCCTTCCCGATTCGCTTTCGATTGGCTTCCGACACATCGCCCCCGGTGTGTCTTCACGGAGATTGCTCATGCCCGCCTCTGCACGTCACAACGCCTTCTGCACGACTGCCCCGACCTCGCTGTGCGCCCCGTCCCGCCGTCGCTGGCTTCGCGCCGGGGCTGCCGCCCTGGCCGCCGCCGGCATGTTCGCGAGCGTATCGGGCTACGCGGCGGACACGGTCAGGATCGGGCTGGTCACGGCGCTCTCCGGACAGTCGGCACGCGCGGGCGAAGCCCTCACGCGCGGCATGACCATCGCCATCGACGAGATCAACGCCAGCGGCGGCGTACTCGGCGGGCGCAAGCTCGAACTGGTGCGGCGCGACGACGAAGGCAACCCCGCCAAGGGCGTGCTCGCCGCGCGCGAACTCATCTACAAGGACAAAGTGGCGGTGCTCTTCGGGGGGCTGGATACGCCGGTCTCCATGGCCATCGTGCCCATTGCCAATCAGGAGAAGGTGCCGTTCATGGGGCCGTGGGCTGCGGGCACACCGATTACCCACAACGGCGCCAGTCCCAACTATGTGTTTCGCGTGTCGGCCGTCGACGAAATCGTGGACGGGGCGATGGTGAACTACGCGCAGCAGAATTTCGGTGCGAAAAAGCTCGGCCTGATTCTCGTGAACAACCCGTGGGGCGAGTCGAACGAGAAAGGCATCGTCGCCGCGCTGGCGGCCAAGGGCATGAAGCCGGCCGCCGTCGAGAAGTTCGAGGCGAACGACGTGGATGTCACGCCGCAACTCGGACGCCTGAAGGCCGCCGGCGCCGACACCCTGCTGATGGTGGGCAACGTGGGGCCGTCGGCACAGGTGGTGAAGTCGCTCGATCGCATGGGCTGGAAGGTCCCCATCGTCTCGCACTGGGGTCCGGCGGGCGGCCGCTTCACAGAGTTGGCCGGCCCGAACGCGAAGACCGTGCATTTCGTGCAGACGTATAGCTTCTTCGGGGCCACGTCGCCGGTCAGCGCGCGTGTCGTTGCTGCGCTCAAGGCCAAATACCCGGACGTCAAGGGGCCGGACGACATCACGCCGGCAGTCGGCGTCGCCAACGCATACGACGCCATGCGCCTTACCGCGCTTGCCATCGACCGTGCCGGTTCGACCAACGGCGATGCGATCCGCGCCGGCTTCTACAGGATCGACCGCTACGAGGGCCTCATCAAGACGTATGTGAAGCCGTTCAGCGAGCAGCAGCACGACGCCCTGTCGGCACAGGACTACGTGTGGGCGCAGTTCATCGACAACCGCATCGTGCCGGTCTCGCAGGCGGGCGCGAAGGTCGCGGCGAAGTGAGTCGCCGAAGCGGGTCATCGAAGTCAGTCTTATCCCGCAGCCGAACGCCTCTGTCCGATCGACCGTGATCGACGGGGCGGATCGGGCGGACACACCGGCAATGAACGGGCGCTGCCGCGCGGCGTCCCGGAGGATATCTCATGCAATGGATCTCGGCGCTTGTCGCCGGCCTGGGGCTCGGCAGCATGTACGGCCTCATGGCACTCGGCTTTCATCTGACTTTCGCCGTGAGCGCGACAGTCAATTTCGCGCAAGGCAGCTCGATGATGCTCGGCGCCGTACTCGCGTACACCTTCGCGCAGACGCTCGGGTGGCCGATGCCGCTGGCCATCGCTGCGGCGCTCGCGCTTTGCGCCGTCTACGGGCTGGTGGTCGAGCGGCTCGCCGTGCAGCCATTCGTGCGGCGCGGCTCGAGCGCGTGGCTCATGGCGACGGTGGCACTGGGCATCGTGCTCGATAACCTCGTGATGCTGACGTTCGGCACGGAGCCGCGCAGCTTGCCGTCGCCGCTCGCGCAAAGCGCGCTGCAAATCGGCGACGCCGGCCTGGGCGTCTACCCGCTGCAATTGCTGATTCCGGTGGTGGGGCTGGCGCTCGCCGCGTTGCTGCATTACGTGTTGCGCCGCTCGCGCTGGGGCGTGGCCATGCTCGCGGTGGTGCAGAACCGTGACGCCGCGCGGCTCATGGGCATTCCCATCCAGCGCACCATCGCAGGCGCCTTTGCAGTCTCGACGCTGCTCGCCGGCATTGCCGGCGTGCTGATCGCACCGCTGTTCAACGTGCAGGCCGATATGGGCACGGTGTTCGGCCTCAAGGCGTTCGCCGTGGCGATTCTCGGCGGCCTGTCCAGTGCATGGGGCGTGATGATCGCCGGTCTGCTGTTCGGCGTGACCGAAGCGATGATCACCGCGACGCTCGGATCGGGCTACACCCAGATCATTACGTTCGGTCTGGTCATCGTGCTGCTCGCGATGCGCCCGGACGGCATGTTCGGCCGCGCGGAGGTGCGCAAGGTATGAGCGATTCTTCTTTGCGACTGGCCTCGCGCTCCCCCCGGTCGTCGACACGCGCCGCTCGTCGCACCGCACGCAACGGTCTCGCCCTCACCGCGCTGCTCGCCGTCGCGTTGCTGGCGATGGCCGGCGCCGCGTGCGTGGTAAACGGCTACTTCGTGGTGGTGATCGCCGGCGTGGCGCTGCTGGCTGTGTGCGGCGTGGGTCTCAATCTTCTGCTGGGGCTCACGGGGCAGGTTTCGTTCGGCCACGTCGGTTTCTATGCGATCGGCGCCTACGCCGTGGCGATTCTCACGACACGGGCCGGCTGGCCGTTCTGGCCTGCATGGCTCGCCGGCGGCGCGCTCGCCGCTGCCACCGGGGCCTTGCTGGCCTTGCCCGCGCTTCGCGTGCGCGGTCCCGGTCTGGCGATGGTGACGATCGCCTTCGGCTTCATCGTCGAGCACGGTGCAGTCGAATGGCGTGGCCTGACGGGCGGCCAGAATGGCCTGATGGGCGTGATGCCGCCGGGCGTGTTCGGCATGGCAGGCAGCGAGCGGGTCGTGGCCGTGGCAGCACTGACCGTGCTCGCCGTGGCGCTGCTGGTCTATGCGCGCATCTCTCGCGGCGCGTGGGGCGCCGCCATGCGGGCGGTGCGCGACAGCGAAACGGCGGCAGCATCGATCGGCGTCGACCCGCTGATCGTCAAGACGGTGGCATTCGCGTTCTCCGCGTCACTCGCCGGCCTGGCCGGCGGCTTGTTCGCGCCGTTGCAGGGCATGGTCACGCCGGGCATGTTCTCGTTCCTCCAGTCGATTCTGTTCGTGCTGGTCGTGATGATTGGCGGGGCGGGCACGATCGCCGGGCCGCTGGTCGGCGCCGTGATCGTGGGCCTGCTGCCCGAATTTCTTGCCAGTCTCGAAAACCTGCGCCTGCTGTGCTTCGGGGTGTTGCTGCTGGCCGTGTTGTGGGGCGCGCCCAATGGCGTGGTTGGCGTGATCGGACAATGGTGGAAGGCGCGGCGGCGTGGCGTGCCGCACGACGCCAGCGCGGAAGCGGGCGCCACGGCAACCACGGACGCCGCGCTGACGTTGCCCGCGCTCGCGCCGTCACAACGCAAAGGACTCGCCGCGCACGCCCTGGCGATGACCTTCGGTGGCGTGAAAGCCGTGGCGGATCTTTCGTTCGAGTTGCCGCCGGCGCGGGTGACGAGCCTGATCGGCCCGAACGGCGCCGGCAAATCGACCGTCCTCAATATGCTCTCGGGCTTCTACCGGCCGCTCTCGGGCACCCGCTCGCTGGGCGCCGCCGACCTTCCCGCAAGAGGCGCTTGCGACAGCGCGCGGCGCGGCGTGGCGCGCACCTATCAGACGTCCCAGCTGTTCGGTGGCATGAGCGTGCTCGATAACGTGACGCTCGCGCTGAGTGCGGGCCGCCTCGGCGGGCTGCTCGGCATCTCCCGCATGCAGGGCGCGGCGCAGCGTGATGAGGCACTGGCGTTGCTGCGCTCGTGCGGCTATCGCGGCGACGTCGATCTGATGGCGGCCGATCTCGCGCACGTCGACCGCCGTCTCGTAGAGATCGCTCGGGCGTTGGCGACCCGCCCCAGCGTCTTGCTGCTCGACGAGCCGGCCGCCGGTCTTTCGACGCGGGACAAGGCGCAGTTGGGCAAGCTGTTGCGGCAGATCGCCGACAGTGGCGTGGCGGTGGGCCTCGTCGAGCACGATATGTCGCTCGTGATGGGCGTGTCGGATGGCATCGTCGTGATCGACGCGGGCCGCTTTCTCGCGCATGGCACCCCCGCCGCGATCCGCCACGACGAGCGCGTGCGGCAGGCCTATCTTGGGGTGTCCGCGGCGCAGGTGGGGACGCAGGCGGGAGCGCAAGTGCGGCGTGCGGCGTCCGCGGCGTCCGAGGTGCTCGGGGTTGGCAAGCTCACGGCCGGCTACGGCGCAGCGCCGGTGCTGCATGACATCTCGATTCAGGTGCGCGACGGGGAACTCGTCGCATTGCTCGGCGCCAACGGCGCGGGCAAGTCGACGCTCATGCGCTCGCTCGCGGGGCTGCATCGACCGGTGAGCGGCGGCATCACGTTCGATGGGCACGACCTGTCGCGTCTGGACGCCGCCAGGATCGCCGCATTGGGCGTCGTGCTCGTGCCCGAGGGACGTCAGGTATTTCCCGAGCTTTCGGTGCTCGATAACCTGCGGCTTGGCGCTTTTCCCTGCGGGCGGTTGCCGCGCGCCACGCTCGATGCCCGCGTCGAACAGATGTTTGCGCGCTACCCCCGCCTGCGAGAGCGTCAGCATCAGCGCGCCGGCCTGCTCTCCGGCGGCGAGCAGCAGATGCTGGCGATCGCGCGGGCGTTGATGTCGGCGCCCCGGGTCCTGTTGCTCGACGAACCGTCGTTGGGGCTGGCGCCGAAGGTCATCGCCGAGTTGTTCGCGTCGCTCGATGCATTGCGTCGCGAATCGCTCTCGATGCTGCTCGTCGATCAGATGGCCGCCATGGCACTGTCGATTGCCGAGCGCGGCTACGTGCTCGAGGAGGGGCGCGTGACGGTGAGCGGGTCGGCGAGCGAGCTCGCGGGTGACGCACGCCTTGCGGCCGCCTATCTCGGCGGCGCGCACGAGGCGGGAGCGGCGGCATGACGGCGCGTGACGGGGCGGGAGGAGTGAACGGCCCGGTGAACGGCCCGGTGAATGATCCGGTGAAGGGAACGGTAAATGGCGCTCGGCCTGCATCCGCGAGCGGACGCGCCGGTCTGGTGACGAGCCCGCACGGGCTGGCCAGCGCCGCGGGGCGCGATGTGCTGCGCCAGGGCGGCAACGCCATCGAAGCCGCCATCGCGATCGCGGCGGTGTTGTGCGTAACGATGCCGCACTTCACTGGCCTGGGCGGTGACGGCTTCTGGTTGCTGGCCGACGGAGCGTCCGGCGACGCGGCACCGCTCGCCATCTCCGGCATTGGGCAGGCAGCACGAGACCTGCCGCCGGGGCTGTCCAATGGCGATCCCATTCCCGTGCGAGGGCCGGCTTGCGCGCTGACGTCGGCCGCCACGGCCGCCGCGTGGGAGGCCGCGTACCGGGTGAGTCGCGAGCAGTGGGGCGGCACCCTGTCGTGGGCGTCGTTGTTGGCCCCGGCCATCGCCGCCGCCGACGACGGTTTCGCGACGAGCCGCTCGCAGGATTTCTGGTACACGTATCGCGCGGCCGAGATGGTCGACGCGTCGATCTGGCATGGCTTCGCACGGACGTTTCTGCCGGAGGGCCGCGCGCCCGCCGCCGGGGAGCGGTTCCGGCAACCGGCACTGGCGTGTACGCTACGGCGGCTGTCCGATGGCGGGCCACGCGAATTCTATGAAGGCGAACTGGCCGCGCGGATCGCGCGCGGGTTGCAGTCGGCCGGCTCGCCACTGACTCGCGAAGACCTTGCCGCAACGCGTGTGCATGTGTCACCCGCGCTGACGATGCCCTATGCCGGCGGCTTGCTGGCGACGTTGCCGCCGCCGACACAAGGGGTAACCACGCTGCAAATCATGGGCATTCTCGCCCGCAAGGGGCTCGAAGATTGCGCGCACGGTAGTGCAACGTACTACCACCGGCTGGTCGAGGCGGTCAAACAGGCGTTCATCGATCGCGACCGCTACGTCGCGGACCCGGAGTTCGCGGACGTGCCCGTGACGACCATGTTGTCGGACGCCCGGCTCCGCGCGGCCGCATCGCGCATCGACGACGGTGCGGCGCTCGCGTGGCCGCATCGTTTTCGCGAGGGCGACACCGTCTACTTCGCGGCGACGGACGCCGCCGGTCGCGCCGTCAGCGTATTGCAAACGATTTATTTCGACTGGGGCAGTGGCGTGATGGCGGGAGACACCGGTGTGCTGTGGCACAACCGGGGCGCGGCGTTTCACCCCGCAGGCAGTGCGCATCCGAACGCGCTCATGCCCGGCAAGCGGCCATTTCACACCCTCAATCCGGGCATGTACCTTCAGGGCGGCCGGCCGCGTTTGCTCTACGGCACTCAGGGCGCTGACGGCCAGCCCCAGACACTGAGCGCGCTGCTCACGCGCCTGATCGACTACGGGATGGCCCCGCACGAGGCGTTATCGCATCCCCGCTTCCTGCTCGGCCGAACATTCTCCGACAGCCGGGACAATCTCAAACTGGAAAGCGATGCCGGGCCAGCCGTGTTCGCGGCACTGGCCGAACTCGGCCATGCCGTGGCGCCCTTGCCGGGCCATAGTCCGCTCGCGGGTCAGGCCGGTGTTATCGCCATTGCAAACGACGGTCTCGCAACAGGGGCTCACGATCCGCGCAGCGATGGGGCGGCGATGGCGGTGTAGCGTCCGCGCGCACCCCTGGGCCACGCGAGCGGCCCGCCCCACGGAGCCGGTACAATCGGGGGCAAATAGCTCAGGCCACCACTTGCGATGACGTCTGCTTCACCTGTCCGATTCCTGTCGTCCCCCCTCTTGTCCACGCCCTCGCCAACCCCCTCATCCACGCCCTCGTCCGCCATTTCGGGGCGCTCCGTTTCGCCTTGCCGTCGGGTATGGAGCCTCGCCGCGCTCGCCACGCTCGCCGCAGCACTCGCTGGCTGCGCCGGCCCTCGGCCGGGCGCCACGTCGCCCGCCGCGAGCGCGCCGGTGGCCGCGCCAAGCCCGCCCGGCGCAAGCGCACCGGCGGCCGAGGCCCCGCAAGCGTCCGCGCCGCTGCCCTGGTGCGTGCAAACCGCCCTGCGCGAGGAAGACGACCTCATGCGCAACTTCGGCGGCATCCCCGCCGGCGTTCGGCGCATCGAGGAAACGCGCTTCATCGCCAGCTACGATCGCAGCACCGGCAAGGTCGGGCCGCTCGACAACGGCAATCGCTTCGTGATGGAGTTCGACCCGCAGGGCCACCTGCTCACGAGCACCGACCGCGGCCACTACGCCTACGATGCGGCGGGCCGCCTGCGCAGTATCGACGGGGCGCCCGTGGACTGGGAGGGCGCCGACACCTGGGTCGTGCATGGCGCCTCGCGACGCGAAGCGTGGAAGGAACAGGTGCGCGTGCAAGGCGATCACCTCGAGTGGACCCGCCGCACCATCGCCGGCGGGAACGGGCCGCACCGCCGCCGTCCGGGCAGCCTGCAGGCGCGACGCTTCGACGATGAGTGCTTTGCATTGTCGCGCCAGTGGGACGCGCCCAACGAAGCGCGCCAGGTCGTCACGGCAGACGGCAAGGTGCGCGCTGCCCCGAAGGTGGTGTCCTATCGCACGTTCTCCAGCGTCGAGCGCAAGCCCGACGGCGGCCGCGTGGTGCGGGACAACGGCGCCGCGGCCTTCATCGACGGGCAATGGCTGCCGCTCGCATGGGACAACGAGGTCGCCGAATATTCGCCGCGTCACGAGTTGACGCGCGTCACGCGCACCGATGCGGCCACGGGCGAGCGCCATGTGTCCGAATACCACTACAGGCACGACAGCCGCGGCAACGTCGTGCGCGTGGTCATCACGTCGCCTGGCGCGCCGGGCGAGCGCATCGACCCGTTCGCCAACGTCTTCGTGCGCAAACTGACGTACTACGACCCGGCGCCGGGCGCCCGTCCGGCCGACGGCCCGCTTACGTCGGCAAGGTAAACCGGAAGGTCGCTCCCTGCCCGCCGGGGGCGGGGGTCTCCACCAGGGAGATACGCCGTCCGTGCAGTTGCAGGATGCGATGCACGATCCGCAATCCCAGCCCGCCTTCGCGGCGGGCGCCCCCCACCGTGAAGGGCCGCTCGAAGAGCCCTTCGCGCGCGCTCTCCGGAATACCCGGCCCCGTGTCGCTCACCAGCACTTCGATCTCTGCCCCCATCGGCGCCACGGCCACGGTGATCGCCCCGCCTGCGGGCGTATAGCGCAGCGCGTTGTCGAGCAGGTTCGTCAACACGCGCTCGATAAGGCCGAGGTCGGCGCGCGCAGGCGGAATCTGCGGCGCGAGCGCCGCACGCAGGGCCACGCCGCGCGACTCGGCGCTCAGTTCGAATTTCTGGAAAACGTCCTGAATCAGATCGGTGACCGAGAACGGTTCGGCCTCGGGCTGCACGAAGCCGTGCTCGAGGCGCGCCAGCTCGAATAGCGACTGCGCGAGCGCCCCTACCTTGCGACTCTGATCGAGCGCGATGCCGAGATAGCGCCGCCGCTCGTCGGGGGTGAGTGCGGCGTCCTTGAGCGACAGCGTCTCGAGGTAGCCGTGCAGCGACGACAGCGGGGTGCGAAGGTCATGCGAAATATTGGCGATCAGCTCGCGCCGCTCCTGGTCCTGCCGCGTAAGCGTGCGCCACTGCTCGCCAAGGCGCTCGACCATCTGCCGGAACGCACGCTCGAGCACCATGATCTCGTCGTTCGGGCGCGCCTGCTGCGACGCCAGCGCATCGGCCGACATGGCCGGCAACGGTACGGGCGCCGCGTCGATGTCGAACTCGCGTACAGTGTCCGTGAGTCGCCGCAACGGCCGCGTGATGAGCGCGAAAGCGGTCAGGCCGGCCAGCAAACACAGCGCGGCCACCATGCCGATCGACCACAGCGCCGTATTGAGCGCCACGCTCGTCGCGCCGCGCGCGGCAAAGCGATCGTGCGCCTCGCCGAGCAATACGACATAGACGTAGCCGACGTCGCGCCCATCCACCCGCAGCGGCGCGGCGCTGAACACTTTGCGCGCCTGGGCATTGCGCGGGTCATCGCCGTAGATCGGCAGAGCGCCGCCGTCGAGCAATCGGCGCACGGGCGCCAGATCGACCTGCATGCGACGCAGGTGTCCCTGCGGCGCCGCATGTCCCGTGATGCGTCCCTGCTCGTCGAGCAGATACACCTCGACACTCGGGTTGACCACCATCAGCTGGCCGAACAGACGCCGCACGGCGTCAGGCTTCATGCCGTTCGCGTCCATGAGTTGCGCATTGGCTGCGATGTGTTCCGCGAGTCCTCGCGAGAGACCCTGAATGACCTCGGCTTCATGCATGCGATTGGCGCGCACCTGCATCCAGGCGGACGTGCCGCTGCACACCAGCAGCAGCAGGGCGAAAACGAGCGACAGGCGCTGCGTGAGGGAGAGGTTCCAGCGGCGCATCAGACGGCTCCCGCGTCGGCGCCCGGCTCGCCCTGCGCGCCCGGGCCGTCGGCGGCGAACCGGTAGCCGCGGCCCCAAACCGTAAGGATGCGCGCGGGCTGCGCCGGGTCCGCCTCGATCTTCGCGCGCAGGCGGTTGATGTGCGTGTTGACAGTGTGCTCGTACCCTTCGTGCTGATAGCCCCATACGGCATTGAGCAGGTCCATGCGCGAGAACACCTTGCCGGGCTGGCGCGCGAAGAAGTAGAGCAGGTCGAACTCGCGCGGCGTGAGATCGAGTCGCCTGCCCGCCAACGACGCCTCGCGGGCGATCGGATCGATGAACAGGCCCGCGATCGCGAGGCTGCCCGCCTCCATGCGAGCGTTGCGTGCGAGCGCATCGACGCGGCGCATGAGCGCCTTGACGCGCGCCACGAGCTCCAGCACCGAGAACGGCTTGGCCAGATAGTCGTCCGCCCCCAGCTCCAGCCCGAGAATCCGGTGGACTTCGCTCGAGCGCGCGCTCGTGATGATGATGGGGGTGTAGCGCGTCATTTCCCGTGCGCGACGGCAGATCTCCAGGCCGTCCACGCCGGGCAGCATCAGATCGAGGATCAAGGCGTCCCAGCCGCCTTCGGCGAGGCGTCGCAGACCTTCGTCGCCGTCGGCGCAGTGCACGACTTCGAAGCGCTCATCGCGCAAATGCAGCGTGAGCAGGTCGGCGATATGCACGTCGTCTTCGACGAGCAGGACACGGCGCGGCGATTCCATCGGCTGGACGGCTCCCGGGAGAGTGGGTCTTGGAGGCCCCATTGTGCGCAGATCGGGCACCGTGAGGTATCACGAATTGTTTAATTTTACGTGAGGACTTCGCCATCGCCGGCGCACTACCCTTCAGTCATCGTTCAATCATCGATCCGGCGCCGCGCTGCGCCGTGTGCCACGAACGGCCCGCGCCCCACGCCGGATTCGCCACTCACCGGAGGATGTCATGAAGCTGTCTCATCGCCGCCCGCCCGACACCCGGCGCGCGGCCATCACCCCCGCCGGGCGGAGCCCCTCGCGGCGCGTCTTCCTGCTCAGCGCCACCGCCGCGGCCGCGGCTGTTGCCGCGGGGCTGGCGCCGCGCCTCGCGCGCCCGGCGCGCGCCGAGGACGCTCGCGGCGCGCGGCCGGTAGAGCGTTTCGAGGTGGCCCTCAGCGACGCCGAATGGCGCCAGCGTCTGAGCCCGGCGCAGTACGAGATCCTGCGTCGGGAAGGCACGGAGCGGCCGTATTCGAGCCCGCTCAACGACGAACACCGCGCCGGCATCTTCGCGTGTGCCGGCTGCGCGCAAGCGCTCTTTTCCTCGCGCACGAAGTTCGAGAGCCACACTGGCTGGCCGAGCTTCTGGACGCCGCTCGAGCGCGCCGTGGGCACACGCGCCGACCGGAGCTTCGGCATGGTTCGCACGGAAGTCCATTGCAGCCGCTGCGGCGGGCATCTGGGCCATGTGTTCGATGACGGTCCGAAACCGACCGGCCTGCGCTATTGCATGAATGGGCTGGCCATGACGTTCCATCCGCAAGCCGCCTGAACGTCCCCCCGCCACCGGACATCGGTGCGCCGCCGGGGCGCCTGTCCTCGAAAAACCACGCGTCGCCCACAAGAGGCGACGCCCCAAGGAGCGCTTCATGACCTTGCTCGTCCTCGCCTACCTCGGCGGGATTCTGACCATCGTCAGTCCATGCATTCTGCCGGTGCTGCCGTTCGTGTTCTCGCGCGCCGGCCAGTCGTTCTCGCGCAGCGTGCTGCCCATGCTCGCGGGCATGGTGGCGATGTTCGCCCTCGTCGCCACCCTCGCCGCCGTGGGCGGCAACTGGGTAGTGCAGGCGAACCAGTACGGCCGCTGGCTGGCGCTCGCCCTCGTTGCCCTGTTCGGCGCCACGCTGCTGTTCCCGAAGCTCGCCGAACGCCTCACGCACCCGCTCGTCTCCTATGGCGACCGTCTGTCGCAATCGGCGCGGGACCGCGCCGGCGAGGCTGCCGACGCCCGCGCACGGCCCGGGGCGTCGTTCCTGCTCGGCATTGCCACCGGCCTGCTGTGGGCGCCGTGCGCCGGGCCGATCCTGGGGCTGCTGCTCACCGGTGCGGCACTGCAAGGTGCGAGCATTGGCACGACGCTGTTGCTCGCCGCCTATGCCGCCGGTGCCGCCACCTCGCTCGCATTGGCGCTGCTCGTCGGCGGGCGCGTGTTCGTCGCCATGAAGCGCTCGCTGGGCGCCGGGGAATGGATACGCCGCGGGCTCGGCGGCCTGATGCTCGCCGGCGTTGTCGCCATCGCGCTCGGTCTCGACACCGGCTTGCTCGCCCAGCTCTCCACCGCTTCGACGGGCGGCATCGAACAGAAGCTCGTCGAACGACTGGGCACGCGACGCCCCCCGGCGGACCCACCGCGAGGCGACACCCTCTCGAACGCCGGCGCGGATGCCCGCGCGAACGCCAACGGCGGCGGTGCCGCCATGGCCGCAGCTAACACCCTGAACGCCCTGAACACCGCGAACGATGCGAACGGTGCGAACGGTGCGATGGCGCGCACCGCTGCCGCGGCTGCCAACGCCGCACCGCTGCCGGTGGAGGGCCGGCTTCCCTCGCTCGACGGCGCCGTGCAATGGCTCAACTCGCCGCCGCTCTCGGCGCAGGCGTTGCGCGGCAAGGTCGTGCTCGTCGACTTCTGGACGTACTCGTGCATCAATTGCCTGCGCACGCTGCCCTACGTGAGAGCGTGGGCGCAGAAATATCGCGACCAGGGCCTCGTCGTCATCGGCGTTCACGCGCCGGAATTCGCCTTCGAGCGCAATATCGGCAACGTCAGGAAAGCGGTGGCCGACCTTGGCGTCAACTACCCGGTGGCGATCGACAACGATTACGCCATCTGGCGTGGCTTCAATAATCAGTACTGGCCGGCGCACTACTTCGTCGACGCGCAGGGCCGCGTGCGTTATCACCATTTCGGCGAGGGCAACTACGCCGAATCCGAGCGCGTGATCCAGCAGTTGCTGCGCGAAGCCGGCGCCACGCACGTCGCCGGCGGCATTGCCGCGGTGCGAGCCGACGGCGTACAGCAGGCGGCCGACATGCGCGACGTTCGCTCGCCGGAAACCTATCTGGGCTATGCGCGCGCGGAGAACTTCGCGTCGCCCGGCGGCGCCGTGCGGGACCGGGCGAGCGACTATCGCGCGCCCACCTCGCCGTCGCTCAATGCCTGGGGGCTGGCCGGCAACTGGCGCGTGGGCCCCGAGCAGGCGACGGCAACGCAGGCCGGTGCTCGCATTGTCTACCGCTTCCACGCCCGCGATCTGCACCTCGTGCTCGGCCCGGACGCGAGCGGCAAGTCCGTGCGCTTTCGGGTGCGCGTCGACGGCGAAGCGCCCGGCGACGCTCATGGCGCGGACGTCGCCGCCGACGGTACGGGCACCGTGACTTCACAGCGCCTCTATCAACTGGTGCGCCAGCCCGGCGATGTGCACGACCGCACCTTCAGCATCGAGTTTCTCGATCCGGGCGTGTCGGCTTACGCCTTCACCTTTGGTTAAACGCGCGGTATTGCCCGCCGCGCAAGGCTCATGAGCCGACTATCGTAGCTAACGAGGCGTCCGCCGACGCCGGGAGATTTCCAGATGAGACCCTTCGATCCGCTTCAATCGTCAGCGCCGTCCCCGGCATCGGGACACGATCAGCGCCATCCGCAACCGTCGATGCACCGCAAGCCGCCTGCCCTGTCGCCTGCCCCCCGTGCCGTGCGCCGCGCGCTTCTCGGCGCCGCAGCGCTCGCGGCCGGTGTTCTCGCGTGGCAAGTCGGCGCGTTTGCGTCTGGCGGGTCCGAGCCGGCCGTCGTGATTGCGGCGCCCAAGCTCGACGAACCGGCCAGCGGCGCGCGCACCGAAACGGCGGTGTTTGCCGGCGGCTGCTTCTGGGGTGTTCAGGGCGTGTTCCAGCATGTGCGCGGCGTCACGCGGGCCGTCTCCGGCTACGCGGGCGGCACGGCTGGAACCGCTGACTATGAGACGGTGAGCAGCGGCACGACCGGGCACGCGGAATCGGTGCAAGTCACGTTCGATCCGCAACAGGTCTCTTACGGGAAGCTGCTGCAAATCTACTTCTCGGTCGCGCACGACCCGACCGAACTCAACCGGCAGGGGCCCGACACCGGCACGCAATATCGCTCGGCCGTCTTCCCCATGAGCGACGCGCAGCGCCGCGTGGCCGAAGCCTATATCGCACAGCTCGACGCCGCCCGCGCCTACGGCAAACCGATCACGACGAAAGTGGAGAAGTACACGGGCTTCTACCCCGCGGAGGCCTACCATCAGGACTTCCTCACCGAGCATCCGACGTATCCGTATATCGTCATCAACGATCTGCCCAAGGTGAAGGCGCTCAGGCAGCACTTCCCTGCCCAGTATCGGGATACGCCGGCGCTGGTGAAAACGGCGTCAGCAAAGTGACGCGAGCATGAGGGGCGCACGCACGACGGGCGCACGCAGGAGGAGCGCACGCAGGAGGGGCGCATGCACGAGGGACAGCCGCCCCGCTCCTCGCTCCGTGCGCCTCGCGCTTCTCACTTCGGCGCGTCGGCGAGCTTGTAGACGCGCAGACGGTGACCATCGGGGTCGGACGCCACGAACGTGCGGCCGAAGTCCATCGTCGTCGGCGGTTGCAAAATCGTGATGCCGCGGCGGCTCCAGTCCTCCCAGGTCGCGTCCACGTGCGCATTGGACGCGACCGGCAGAACGACCTCGCTGCCGCCCGGCGGCGCAATCACGGTGGGCGCCACGCCGTAGCGCGCCCATAGTCCGAGCTTCAGGCCCGACGGGAAGACGAACAGCGCGAAACCGGGCGACGCCTCGACCGGCTCGAGATCGAACAGATCGGCGTAAAACGCCGCGCTTTCGGGGGGACTTGCCACATACAGAATGACCATGTTCGGGTGCAACATGACGAAGCTCCTGTCGTTTTGAATGACTGACATGTCGCCGCCGGGCCGCCGTTCGCGGCGTCGCCGTGCGCTGTCATGAACGCCATCCTACGAAGGGCTGCTGTCAGTTTTTGTCAGCAGTCGAACGTCGATGTGAAACGTCGGGCGGCATGCGCGGCGCCCGACCGGCACGCCGGCTCATTCGCGTCCCATCGTCTCGCGCCAGTGCTTGAGCAAGGCGCGTCGGCCGCGCGGATAGCGGATGTCGGTCACGGTCATCGTCTCGATGCGGTCGGCCCGGAAGTGACGGAACCCGTCGCGCAATTCACACCACGCGACGATCATGCGCACGCGTTCGAAAAAGCCCAGCGCGAACGGCCAGATGATGCGCTCGGACACGCGTCCCGCCTCGTCGCGGTATGAGAGCTGGAGCTTGCGCTCTGCGCGGATGGCCTCGCGGATCACGGTCAGATCGACGATCATCGGCGGCAGCGGATCGCCGGGTCCGATGAGCAGCGTCGACGTTTCGAGCGACGCCCGCAAATCGGGCGGCAGCACGGCCGCGATCTTGGCGAGCGCGTTGGCGGCCGCTTCGGCCAGCGCGCCGTCGGTGCGCCTGGCCACCCAACGCGAGCCAAGCACGATGGCTTCGATCTCCTCCTCGGAGAACATCAGCGGCGGCAGCATGAAGCCCGGTTTGAGTACGTAGCCGAGTCCCGGCGCGCCTTCGATGTGCGCGCCCTGCGCCTGGAGCATGGCGATGTCGCGATACAGCGTGCGCAAGCTCACGCCGAGCGCATCGGCCAGCGCCGCCCCCGCCACCGGGTAGCGATGACGGCGCAGTAGCTGCATCAGGGCAAAGAGGCGTTGTGTGCGGGACATGGCGCGTCATTATGCGCCATGTCCGGGCGTGCGGCATGTCACGACGGGGCGTCGTGCCGACTTACTTCTGCCGCAGTTGCCGCACGATTTCCGAGTTCACGTCGCCCGGCTGTCCGCCGTAGGCCACTCGCAGGTAGTTGCTCAATTCCGCGATCTGGGCGTCGGTGAGGCGCTTGTCGAAACCGGGCATGTCCTGCATCGCTTCGAGGCCCGGGAATTTCTGCGGCTCGATGCCGTCGAGAATGGCCACGATCAGGTTACGCGGGTCCTTCTGGCGCACCGTCGAGTTGCCGAGCATCGATACCGCAACGTGCGGCTTTCCCGTGCCGTCCGCCGCGTGGCAGCCCGCGCACACGGCGAGATACAGGTTGCGGCCCGCGGCGAGCTTGCTCGTGTCCGGACTTTGCGGCAGAGGCGAAGGCGCGGGCGGGGCGTCGCCGAGCAGGTAGGTCGACAGCGCGCGCAGATCATCGGGCGTGAGGTATTGCGTGCTCAGATGCACGACAGGGTACATCTCGCCGAACGCTGAGCCCTGCGGTGCGATGCCCGTACCGAAGAACGTCTGCAGGTCCTTGACCGTCCAGCCGCGCGCCGCCAGCGCTTCGGGTGTCAGATCGGGCGCGGCGATACGGGCGAGTGCGGCGCCGCCGAGCGGCTTCGCACCGTCGAGCTGCCCGAAGGTGCCGCGCGGCGTGTGGCACTCGGCGCAGTGGCCCAGCGCGTTCGCCAGATAGCGCCCGCGCAGCCAGTCGGCCGACTGGCCCTTCGAGGCGTCGGGCAGCGAGTCCTTCAGAAACAGCCAGTCCCATGCGCGCATGCCGAAGCGCATGTTGTACGGGAAGGACAGCTCGTGCTTGCGGTTGGGCACCGCCGCGGGCCTCACCGACATGAGGTAGGCGTAGATCGCATCGCTGTCCGCGCGCGTCATCTGCCGGTAGGACGTATACGGCATGGCCGGGTACAGCGTCTTGTCGGGTGCGACGCCCTCGTGCAGGGCACGATAGAAATCGTCGGACGTCCACTTGCCGATGCCATGGTCCTTGTCCGGCGTGATGTTCGTGCCATAGAACGTGCCGAATGGCGACTTGAGCGGCACGCCGCCCGCGAACGGTGCGCCGTCCGCACTGGTGTGACACGCCGCGCAGTCGGCCGCGCGCGCCAGATACTTGCCGCGCGCGATCAGCTCGGACGGCGCTTTCGCGCCCGAGGGCGGCGCGCCGGATGCGCCGGATGCGCCGGATGCGTCGGATGCGCGGGGCGTAGCGGGCGAGGTGGCTGCCGCGGCAGACGCGCCTGGAGACGCCTGCGCCTGCGCGGCCGTCGCGCTCGTGACGAGCGAGGGCATCATCGACGTCTTCGGTCTGGGCGGCTGCGCCGGCTCGGGAGGCTTGGGAGCGTTCGAGTCGTTGCACGCCGCAACGAGCAGCACGACGGCAAGGCTCGCGACGCGTGCGCTCCACCGGGTGGCGCGATGTCGGTTCATGACGTGCCCTCTCATTTCGCATCCTTCACGCAACCGGGCGTCTTGAGAATGACATCGCGCACGGCTTCGTAGTAACGCACGTAGCCGGTGCACCGGCAGATCTGGTCGTTCAGGCCTTGCGTGATCGTGGCTTCGAGGTCGGCCCGCGCCACCGGCTCACGCTTGAGCCGCTCGATCAGTACCGTGGCCGCGTTCACGAAGCCCGGCGTGCAATAGCCGCACTGGAAGCTGAAGTGATCGAGAAACGCCTGCTGGATCGGCGTGAGCGTGAGTTTGCCGTCGGCGTCGCGCGTGGCGTGGCCTTCGACGGTGCGCACCGTCTTGCCGTCGAAATAGTTCGCCCCGGTGATGCAGGTGCGCACGGTTTCGCTGCTGCCGTCGGCGTGGTCGACGATCACCACGCACGCGTGGCAAATGCCCTGCCCGCAGCCCAGGCGCGAGCCGGTCAGGCCCAGCGTCTCGTGCAGGAAGTCGATCATCATCATGCCGGCCGGCACCTCCATGGGGCCATGGGATACGCCGTTCACCTTGACCGTCACGGGCAGCGTCTCCCACGGCTTCTTGCTCCCGCCCGGGCCTTGCGAGCCCTGCGTGCCTGGCGCGCCAGGCGGCCCGACCGGCGCCTGCGTCATGGGTTGGGCCGCCGGCGCCGACGCGGCGCTTGCCGCGGTCGGCGCCGAAGCGGCGTGGCCGCTATTGCTGCTATTGCCGTTATTGCCGGCATTGCCCGCCGGATTCGTGCTCTGTCCCGCCGCCGCGCTCCGGGCGTCCGACGCGGCCTGCGGCGCGCTCGTTGCGTCCGTCATGCCAGTACCTCCTGGATCTTCTCCGGTGTCACCGGCAAGTCTGTAAATCGGTGGCCGATCGCATGGGCGAGGCCGTTCACGATGGCGCCCACTACGGGGATCATCACCACTTCGGCAATGCCCTTGGGCACATCGGTTTCGGAGATCGGCGGCAGCACTTCGCCCGTCTGCGTCCACACCGCAACATCCACCGCGCGCGGCAAATGGTAACGGTTGAAGTTCCACGTGCCATTGCCGGGGCCGTCCTCGTAGAGCGGCAGGTATTCGTACAGCGCGTGGCCGATGCCCATCGCGAGACCGCCCTGCAACTGCCCCGACACCAATTGCGGCGAGATCTGGTTGCCGCACTCGACGATGGAGTGATGCGTGAGCAGCTCGACCTTGCCGCTCGCCTCATGCACGCAGAGCTCGACGAGCGTGCCCACGGCGCTGTAGTAGGTGACCGCCGCATTGTTGCGCTGGACGGGGGGGTAGTACACCCGCTTGCGATCGAACACGCGGTAGCCGGTGCCCGGCGTGGGCGCCGTCACCTGTATGCCGGCGATTCCGGCGTGAGGCGACGGCGCGCCCCTGGCGCCCTGCGCCCCGCCGGCGGCGGCCGCGGCGAGCGCGGGCGACGCGGACTTTGCGGGCGCATTGCCGCTGCGCCGCGCACCGCGCGCGAGCGGCGTCTGCAGCGACTGCGCCTGGGCGGCGTCCGGGCTGCCCTCTCCATTGCCGCCCGCACTCCCATGGGCGCCCGCACCGCCCTTGCCGAAGCGCAGCGCGATACCGTCGACCGGCAGGCGCTGCGTCACCCCGTCGCCGAGATCCCAATCGGCCTCGGCCCACTGCCAGCGGTTGAACACGTGCACGGTCGCGCCCGTCGCGAGGCCGAGCTCATGCGCGGTCTTTGCCAGCAGCGGCAACGGCAGCGCCTCCAGCCCGGCGGCGGAGAGCTTGCCCTCGACCCAGCGCGCGTCTTCGGCGCGCACGACGAGCGGCGCCGCCTGGCCGCCGCCCAGCCCGCGACGCCAGATCGACAGCGCCGCCGGCCACAGGCCCTGCAGAAACAGCAGACGGGCAGCCTCGCGCGTGCTGTGCGTGAAATAGAACGCCGAATTCGTCGCGCTCGAGGGCGACGCATATCCCGGCGACCACCGCGGGTTCGCGGCGAGCCTGTCCTGATCGGCCTGCGACATCAGGTACGGATCGCCGCTCGTCACGACCGGCAACTCCGGCCATTCGGTAATGCCGACGTGTACGTCCGTGGCCGGCATGCCGAGCCATTTCGCCACGGCCACGGCCTGCGACGTCGACGTGCCCGTGCCGATCTCGGTGCCGGTGTGGTGCAGCGAAATCTTGCCCGTCTCGTCGATCTCGACGCGCGCGAACGAGGTCTCGGCGCCCGTGCCGAAGTCCTTTTGCACGCACGCGAAGCCCACGCCGTAGCGACGCCCCGGGTGCGCCGCCTCGTATTCGGCCTTCTTCTTGTCGCGCCCGGTCCACAGCGGATGCGCCTTGGCACGCGCGAGCACTTCGTCCACTCGCACGGCGCCCGCCGGAATGGCGCCCTGCGTATTCTTCATGCCCGAGCGCAGCGCGTTCTTGAGGCGAAAATCGATCGGATCCACGCCGAGCTGTGCGGCGATTTCGTCGATCATCATCTCGGTGGCGGCCATCGACTGCAGCGTGCCGTAGCCGCGCGCCGAGCCCGCGTCGATGGCGCGCGACGCGATCGCCACGCTCGACAGGTCGCTGCGCGGGAAGTAGTAGATCGACTGCGCGGCCGTCGCGCCGACCATGGCAACCGACGGAGAAAAGTTCATGCGACCGCCGCCGTTGCACTCCATGTCGCCGGCAAAGGCCTGCAGCAGCCCGCTTTCCTTGTCCACGCCAATGCGATAGCGCATGGTGAATGCGTGACGCTTGAGCGACGTCTGGAACTGCTCGTAGCGGTCGTTGGCGAGGCGCACGGGCAGGCCGTCGCCATACATCGCGGCGGCCAGACCGTAGTACGGCATGTTGTAGTGGTCCTTCGAGCCGTAACCGACCGTGTAGCACGGATAGACGATGAGCCGCTTGACCGGGAAATGCCCCTTCGCAGCCATCGTCGCCGCGTTCTCCGCGACTTCGGACGGCGACTGCGTAGGCACGACCATGTGCAGGGTCTGCGTGGCGGCGTCGTACCAGCAGTTCGCGTTGTCGGGCTCGAGCGCCGCCGTGTCGATCGACTGCGTCCTGTATTCGCGCGACATCACCAGCCAGTTCTCCGGCGGATGCGAAAGCGCCTCGCCGATCCTGGCCGCGTGCGCCATGCCCTGTTCGTCGAGCTTGCCATGGTCGTTGCCGTCGGGCCACACCGGCAGGTGCTTGCGCATCATGCTCGGGAAAATCGGCGCGTCCTTGAGGCTGGAATAGACGTCGTCGTCATAAGGCGTCTTGCCGCCCACGCGCACGTAGCGGAAGCTGCCCCACGGATCGCGCTCCAGCGGGCCGGTCACGTCGCCATAGCGAATGATCTCGTCGCGGAACTTGAGCCGGTCCTTGGCGAAGCGAAAACGCGTGAAGTCGCGATAGATCAGGATGGCGACCGCGTGGCCGAGATAGGCGGGCGTCTTGCCCACCGGCAGCAACATGTCGTCGCCATAGAACTCGGGGAACGCGAGACCGTCGCGCGCGAGATCTTCGGCCGTCACGATGCGATCGGGCTGCAGGCCGTCGTCCAGGCGCGAGAGGTCGAAGCCGAGATACGGCCGGTCGGCCAGCGTCGTGCGCAGCACGAAGGCGTGCGCCTGCTGCGCGGGCCAGCCGGGCATGTCGCGCGCGCGTATGTCGCGCGCGAAGATCTTCGCGCCGCTCACCTTGGCCGTGCCGTCGATGCGGAACCGGGCCTGGCCCTTGGCTGCGTCCCACGCCACCGGCGTGAGGTTCTTGTCCTCGAACAGCGCGGCAAACGCGCGGCTGCCCATTGGCGCGACGTACACGGAAATGCCGGCAACGACCGACGCTTTCAGAAAGCCGCGGCGCGACATCGCCAACCCGGCGGACGTTTCGGCCTGCGGAGACGATCGGGGAGAGTCGGGGAATTCGGCAGCAGCGAGTGTGCGAGCGTCGTCGCTCGACACCGCCGCCGCGGGACAGTGTTTTCTTGGCAGGCGCGGCATATGCGTTCCGTCCGTCTTGTTTTGGGGGGACGTATCAGCAACACGAAGCGCGAACTCGCGGACCCGCGAACTGCTTGGCGACGATCACGGGGTCACACGACGTCGGAGACGTCGATGACCACGAGGCATGTTCACACTGCGTGACATTCACCTGCCGTGACGTGCTAGTGAAGTTCTATGGGACCACGCTTCATGAGTGACACCGGACGTTCCAAGGCTACACGCCGACCATGGGAATGACAAGGTTGGAGATGACGCACTGCGTGAGAAAGCGGCGTGCGCGCTGCGCGGGTGGCCCCACACGGCGGGCGAGAGCGACGGATATTCGCGTGGTGTGATGTTGGCCATGCCCAATGCGGAATGACGCTATATCCGAAACAATACAGCGTAGTCCTGAGTTTTGTGCAGTGCGTGCCCCTCGCTCAGTCGAGGCGCAATTCCATGCACGTCAGATCGAGCCAGCGACCGAACTTCGTGCCCACTTCGCCGAACGTGCCGACCACGCGAAAGCCAAGTTTCTCGTGCAGGCGGATCGACGGTGCGTTCTGCGCTTCGATGGCCGCGATCATCACATGCACGCCGACGGCGCGCGCACGGGCGATCAACTCGCGCATGAGCGTCTCGCCGAGGCCGGCGCCACGCGCGCGTCTGTCGACGTAAATGGAGTGCTCGACCGTGTGGCGATAGCCGTCGAACGCGCGCCAGTCGCCGAACGACGCGTAGCCCAGGACCTCGCCGTCGCGCTCGGCAACGATGACCGGGTAACCGCGCCTCGCGCGCGCCGCAAGCCACTCGCGTCGGTTCTCGATGTCGACGAGCACGTCGTTCCAGATGGCAGTGGTGTGTTCCACGGCCTCGTTGTAGATGTCGCGGATGGCGGCAAGGTCGGCGTCGGTGGCATCGCGGACGATGAGCTGGGCAGTCATGGGGATCTTCGGTGAAATGGGCGGGAAAGCGGCAACGATAGCATCGGGCAACGACAAAACGGACGACCATGGAGCGCACAGCAATATAGCGAACAACGACATGGCGGACATCGGCGAACTCCAGTTTACTGGAAATTTATTTCCAGTAAACTGGATGACATGGACATCAATGAACGCATCGCCCGCCGTGTACGCGAGTTGCGCAGCAAGCGCGGCTACTCTCTCGATACGCTCGCCGAGCGCAGCGGCGTGAGCCGCTCGAGCATTTCGCTCATCGAGCGCGCGCAGACGAGCCCCACGGCCAACGTGCTCGACAGGCTTGCCACGGCGCTCGACGTCACGCTCGCTTCGCTCTTCGACGCGCAGACGGGTGAGGACGCGCCGCCCTCGCCCGTCTCCCGCCGCGCCGACCAGCCGGTATGGACGGATCCCGGCTCGGGCTACGTGCGGCGTAATCTGTCGCCGGCGCAGTTCTCGCCGATGCAGCTCGTGGAAGTGCAGTTCCCGCCCGGCGAGCGCGTGGCATACGACACGGGTGCCCGCGAGAACGAGGTGTGGCAGCAGATCTGGGTAATCGACGGCACCCTCGAAATCACGCTGGCCGAGACGACATGGCGGCTCGAGGCCGGCGACTGCCTCGCCATGCGGCTCGACCAGCCAATCGGCTATCACAACCCCACAGCGGCGACCGTGCGCTACCTCGTCGGGCTCGTGACGCTGCCGTTCATGCCTGCCAGGAGAATCCCATGACGTCTACCATTGCCGTGCAACGCCTCGATGGGCCGCAGGCCGCCGCCGCCGTCGACGCCCTCGCCGACGTGCTGATCGATTGCGTGGAGGGCGGCGCGTCGGTGAGCTTCATGCTGCCGCTCGCGCGCGAGCGCGCCGTCGCGTTCTGGCGCAAGGTGGCCGACGGCGTTGCGCGCGGCGAGCGCGCATTGCTCGTCGCGCGACGCATGCGCGATGGCTGCGGGGCGCGGTCTGGCGCCGCGGCCGATGGTGCGTCCGATGGTGCGGCCGATGGTGCGGCCGATGGTGCGGCCGACGGGACGTTCGATGGAACGTTTGATGAGACGCGCGATGGCGAGATCGTCGGCACCGTGCAGCTCGTGCTCGATCTGCCGGAGAACCAGCCGCATCGCGCCGACGTGGCGAAGATGCTCGTGCACCGCTCGGCACGGCGTCAGGGCGTGGCGCTGCGGCTGATGCAAGCGCTCGACGCGGTGGCGCGCGCGCAGGGCCGCCACGTGCTCGTGCTCGATACGGTCACCGGCGGCGATGCCGAGCGACTCTACCAGCGAGCCGGCTGGCAGCGCGCCGGCGACGTGCCGAACTACGCCCTCATGCCCGACGGTGCATTCTGCTCGACGACGTTCTACTACAAGCACCTCTGAGGCGCGGGGGGCGCGAGCCCGGCTCGCCCCGAGCGCCGGGCGCAACATCTGGCACGTGAGCGCCAGGCAAGGCGCGTCAGCATAACCCCTCGGGTCCGAGGGGTATTCGCGGGCCGCGCAACGCCGACATTTCATATCGTCATCAGTCCTCCGGGTTCCCTCTTCGCACCTATGTTTCGGCCTCCGCAACGCTATCCTGGCGGCGCTCACCTTTCGAACGAGCCAAAGTAAGTGAGTGCAAACCCCGACATGGCGGGGCTCAGGGCCTTCGACCGCGACTTCAAACGATCGTATAACTCAGTTCTCACTTCGGAAACCGAAAGCGTTGCGCGAAACCGAACGTCATTCTTGCGCCGCGCGCATGGCCGCCCCAACGCTGACGCGCCGTGGACGGTTTTCGGACGACGGACCGAAACTCGGTAAAATCCGCAGCGGCAGAAGGAGCAAACACGGAGCAAACACGGACCGAACAACGGGCGGCAGAGGGCGGCAGAGGGCGGCAGAGTACGGCCGGGGGACGGCCAGGGAGCGCAGGCACGCAGCGCTGCCGGCAGCCCCGCCCCGACGCGGCGTCTCGCCGAAGTCTGCGGCGCGCCCGCCGCCCAATGGAATACATGTCTCAGATGAAAGCGCCCAGCAACCTGATTACCGGTGACGTCCGGACGAAAATCCGCAGCATGATTCTCGACTCGGAATTCAGGCCGGGGCAGCGCCTCATCGAGGATGAACTGATCCGGTTGCTGAACGTGGGCCGCACGCCCGTGCGCGAAGCGTTGCTGATTTTGCAGGGCGAGGGCTTCATTGCCCGTCATCGCGGCTGGGAGGTACAAGGCGTCGACCATCTCGAGGTCCAGGCCATCTTCGAGAGCCGCGCGGCGATCGAAGCGGAGACCGCGCGCCTGGCCGCGCGCAAGATCACCCCGCAGGCCTGCGACGCGCTCGCCGCGCTCATCGAGCAGATGACGCCCGAGAGCCACCGCCCGCGGCGGGTGCTCAATCGCCTGAACACGGAATTCCACGAACGGGTCGCGAAAGCGGCCGACAACGTGGTGCTCGCCCAGTTTCACGAACGCACCCAGTTCCATTACTGGGCGCTGCGCGTGCCCGTCATGTTCTCCGACGAGCAACTCGTCGCCACCAACCACGAGCACCGCGAACTGCTCGCGGCGCTGCGTGCGCATGACGAAGACGCAGCGGAACGCCTCGCCCGCGCCCACGTCGAGACGACGCGCGCCATCGTCGAGCCGGCGCTGGCGCGCTGATCGGGCGCTTTTCCCGGGCCGCGAAGACGGCGCCGCGAACCTATCTCACCAGATAACCGGCGACGCGCCAGCGCCCATCCACGCCGAAGACCATCGTGACCATTTCGTGGGCTTCGGCCTTATGCTCGAACACGGTGTCGTACTGGATCACCACATACTCGCCGTCGGGTTGGCCGGGAATGGTGCGCGTGAAGACGGCGTCGTTCGTTTTGCGCGACTTGACCTTGCCCAGCGGCGTTCGCGCGACTTGCAGGTTGTCGGCCCACGCCTGGGCAGAAATCGCGCGCTGGAACACCGGTGCGGCCTGCTGCCAGCTTTGTGCCGCGCGATTGACGTCGACCAGCCCCAGCCACAGATTCGCCGCCTCGAGGGCCGGGCGCACGTCGCGATTGATATCGGTCGCGGGCGCGGTGGCATTGCTCGCCGGCGCGGCAAACAGCGGCGGCTGCGCGGAGCGCCGCTGCATTGGCTCCTGTGCGTGCGCCAACGCCATTACCAACGCGGCGGCGCCGAATGCGAGCGTCCGCGGGTAAAACGAGCGCGAACGCGGCCAACGCGACGCGAGCGAGGAACGAAAGTCGCCGGAAAGGCGAGCATGTCGGGAAAAGCGAAACAACGGCATTGACGCAGGCTCCTGGAAACCGGATGGACGCACCCGTGCATTCTACTGGTGCAGCGCCTTCTCGCGCTGCCATGGTGTCACGCTGTAACGCTGCCATGCGGCGTACATTACAATGCACGAACACATGCCGCTCCCCCCGCTGTCATCATCATGTTGACGACGTCCCTGCTCGCGATCACCTCACTGCTCAGCTTCATGATGTTGCTGATCGTGGGCTCGCTGCTGCGCTCGCGCGTGGCGGGCGTTCGTGAATGGTGCGGCGCCAACGTCGCGGTGCTCGTGGCCCTGCCGCTCTTCGCCCTGCGCGGCACCGTGCCGGACTTCCTCTCGATTCCCGTTGCCAACGTCACGCTCGCGGGCGGCTTGCTGCTCTATTACGCGGGCTGCGCACGCTTTCTCGGGCAGCCGCCGCAATGGCATACGCTCGGGGCGTCGCTGGGCCTGCTTGCGGCCGCCATCCTGTTCTGGTCCTATGGGAGCCACAATCCGCAGGCGCGCGTCGTCGTCGTCTCCGCTTTCCACGCAGCGGTCCTGCTCGCCACGGCCGTGCTGATCGTGCGGCACATCCCGCCGCGCCGGCACCCGTACAACTATTGGCTCACCGCAGGTCTGGCAACGGCGTTCGCCATCGGTCATGCGATACGAGGCCTGATCTTCGGCATGGCGCCCGCTCCCGGGCCCGAGGTATTCGCCCCGACAACGTTCAATGCCGTCATGCTGACCATCGGCACGATCGTGATGCCCGCGATGACGATGGGCTCTGTGCTGATGATTCACGACGCCATGCTTGCCACGGCCGAGGAGGCCGCCAATCGCGACTATCTGACGGGGGCGCTCTCGCGCAAGCACTTCGACCTGCTGGCGCGCCAGGAAATGGGACGCGCCCTGGCGCGCGGCTGGCCGCTATCGATCATCGTCATCGATCTCGATCACTTCAAGCAGATCAACGACACACATGGTCACGCGGGAGGCGACACGGTCCTGCGCGAGTTCGTGAAGCTCGTGCGCGACAGTCTGCGCGAGGGCGACGTTTTCGGGCGTCTGGGCGGAGAGGAATTCGCCGTGCTGCTGCCCGGCACCGATACCCCGGGAGCGATTCGCATCGCCGAGCGTCTGCGCACTCAGGCGAGCCGCCATCTGGTGGCCGGGCCGTTCGGCGTCTGCCACTACACGCTGAGCGGCGGCGTGGCCACGTGGCACGAGCACGAGAGCCTGGAAGCGCTGTGCATGCGCGCCGATCGCGCGCTGTATGCCGCCAAGATCTCGGGTCGCAATCTGGTGCTCTCCGACGTGTTGTCCAACGACGAAACGGCCCCCGAGGCGGGCTGAGCCCACGCCGCCGGGCCGCCCCGGCTACGGCGCCGCACGCCGTCTGCCGCCCGCCGCACGCGACTTGGCCCTCCCGGTGCTCCACGCCCCCGTGTCGGCACCGCGCTCACTTCGCCGAGCCGTCCGAGCCGTCCGGGAAGAACTCGGCGCGCATGCGCTGCACGTATGCGCTCAGGTTTGCGTGCTTTTCGGTCTCGTGCCGCAGCGTCATCTCGAAGTGCGGCGACACCGCGCTCGCGATGAAACCGAAGGCCGTGGCGTCCGCGCCGCATGGCTTGTCGCCAAAGAAATACGGTTTGTCGCCGAGCAGTTCCGCGGCCGCCTGTGCGCCGCGCGCGAGGATTTGCGACTGCTCCTGGGGCGTGAAGCGCGACGTGCCCTGCCCATGCAGCGTGCCGCGGATCTTGCGGCGAATGAGCGTCTGTACGAGGGGGCGCACCGGCCAGGGAATCGCCTTGAAGAACGACGCCGGTCCCCTGGCGAAATTCCCGTCGTCGCACCAGCGCGCCTGCACCACATGCCAGTAGAAGTGGTCCTCCAGCGCCTTTTCGAACATCCATGCCGCGCCGCGTTGCTCGGGCGTGAGTCCCGCGTCGAAATCGAATCCGTACTTGCGTTCGATGTGCAGCCGGATCAGCGTCGAGTCGGCCACGATCTGCCCGCCGTCGTCGATATACGGCAACTTGCCCTTGGGAGCGCGCCGGAATCCGCTGCGGTCGGTGCGATAGGGCAGCCCGGCCAGCTTGAGCAGCATCTCGGCCTTCACCACGAACGGACTGGCGTCGGGCATGCCGAAGGCGGGGCCGAAGGTGTACAGGGTCAACATCGGAGGCAGCTCCTGTGCGTTGGGAATGGCGCAGAGTATTACACGGGACGATTGCGCGTCGAGAAGCGGCGCGCCGTAGGGCGAAGGCAACGCACGGGGGGCCCGGCTACGTGACAAGCACACTGTGGATTTATACAGTATCATGTTACCCAATCGAGGAACGTCTTATGGAAATCATCGACTGGGATCAACTGGCGCTGAGCGCCGCCGAACGCGACCTTGCCGGCATCGTGCGCGAGATCGCCGCTCGTTACGAGCGTCGCCGTCTGACCGGGCAGGACACATTCGCGGGAGATGCCTCCGCCTCCACCGCCGGTTCCGGCCCCGCCCATGCAGAGACAGCGCGCGCCTGTGCGCCGGCCGTCGGGCTGGACTGGCGCACGCTGCTTGCCATCGCTGACGAGGCGGAAGCCGATCTCGGCCTGCACGCCCGGCACGAAGCCTGGGTGCTGGCGAGCGTGCTGCGTCTTCCCGGCGACGAGGCCCTGCGCCGCGCCGGCGAACTGCCGGCGCTCGACGCGCCGGTCGACCTGCAGTGGCCCGACGCGCCGACACCCGCCGTGTTCCGCGCCATCGTCGCCGCGTTCGCCGGCGAGGACCTGCACGCGGACGAGGCCGCGGCACACCACCGCGCCGGGTCTGCCGCACCGCCCCCGTCCAGCGCGCTTGCCGGCGGCCCGCAGTGCACGGCGCGGGCGTCCTGAGCGGCACGATACGCGGGCGCTACGGCGTCTGGGAGCAACACACAGCAAGTTGATGGAAAACGCCGTCGAATCCGAACCCACGAATGCCGCGCCCGAAGCGGTCGACCCTGACGCGCTCGCGCGTTCGCTGCCCGCGCCCATGGTTTTCGTCGATCTGGAGACGACCGGCGGCAATGCGCTCGACGATCGCGTCACCGAAATCGGCGTGGTCGAGGTCGGGCCGCACGGCGTGGAACCATGGAGCACCCTGCTCGACCCCGGCGCCCCGATTCCTCCCTTCATCCAGCAGTTGACCGGCATCACGAACGACATGGTGCGTGGGCAGCCATCGTTCGCCACGCTGGCCGAGGGCCTCGCGGAGCGGCTGCACGGCAAGCTGTTCGTGGCGCATAACGCGCGCTTCGACTACGGCTTTCTAAAGAACGAGTTCAAGCGCGCGGGCATCCGCTTTCAGGCGGATGTGCTATGCACCGTGCGTCTGTCACGCCTGCTGTTTCCGTCGGCCGCCAGGCATGGCCTGGACGCCCTCATCGCGCGCTTCGGCCTCGCGCCGCTCGGGCGCCACCGGGCGCTGGCCGATGCCGATCTGCTGTGGCAGTTCTGGCAGAAACTGCACACGATCTACTCGCCCGAACTGATCGGGCAGGCGGTGCAGCGCGTCACGAAACGATCGAGCCAGCCGCCACAACTGCCCGACGAAGCGATCGACGCACTGCCCAATGGTCCCGGCGTGTATCTTTTCTATGGCGAGGGCGACACGCTGCTCTACGTCGGCAAGAGCGTCGATATCCGCGCGCGCGTGCGCGCGCACTTCTCCGGCGATCACCAGGTGGCCAAGGACCTGCGCATCTCGCAGGAGATCCGTCGCGTGCAAGCGCGGCGCACGGCGGGCGAGCTTGGCGCGCTGCTGCTCGAGTCGCAACTGGTCAAACAGCTGAAACCGGTTCACAACCGGCGGCTGCGCCGCGCGTCGAGTCTCTATAGCTGGCAGCTCCGCCCAGAGGACGACACGCCGCAACTCGTCAATGCGAAGACGCTCGACTTCGCGAGCGCCGACACGTTGTACGGCACGTTCACGTCGCGCAACAGCGCCCAGAGCGCACTGCGCGCGCTGGCCGACGAGCATCGGCTGTGCTGCGCGCAGCTCGGGCTGGAGACGGTCGCGGCGGGCCGGCCATGCTTCGGCTATCAGGTGAAGCGATGCGACGGCGTGTGCGTCGGCGAGGCGCCGCTCGATGCCCACACCTCGCGCATGCGCGAGGCCCTGTGCGCGATGCATCTGAAGACCTGGCCGTTCGAGGGCCCCATCGCCATCGAGGAACGCAGCACGTCCGGCGCGGCTGACGGCGGCCCGGAGGTCGAATATCACGTCATCGACCGCTGGCAATACCTGGGCAGCGTAACGTCGCAAGCGGCGCTCGATGCACTTCTCGACGACATGCCGGCCGTCACGGGTTTCGACCCAGATATCCATCGCCTGCTCGGACGGCGCCTTGCCGCCTCGCTCGCACAGGACAGCGCCGCGGCAAGCACGCCGGGCGGCCTCGCACCGCTCGCCGTGTGGCGGCTGACGCGTCCCGCGTTTCGCCTCACCCCGGACGAGCCGCCCGAGGCGACACCCGCAAAGCCGCATCACCCGGCGCTGCTGCGGCGCCGGCCGCCACGCCCCGAAAATCCCGCCCAGTACCGACTGCCGTTCGACGCCCGTTGACCTCCATGAACGCCCATGGACGCACATTGGCGCCCATTGACGCTCATTGACGCCCGCAGGGCGATCTCCCCTTTCCACCGCCATTCGGCGCTATTGGGCACTATTGGACACTATTCGCCGCTATTTATTTCTCTCCGCCGTCACCTAGGCAAAACCCGCCTTTGCACGCCCAGGCATGAGCATATAAATATTAAGTATTTGCAAGACGCATGCTAAAGGTCGAAGAATACGCAATCCGAATACAGCGCGGTCGGCGGGGTCAGCGCCGTGGCGTCGTCGACGTCGAGGGGCGGCGCATGCGTCACGCGGGGTGGGTGCCGTAGGCGCGCCCAACCTGCCGTCCGTGCGGGGCGCCCTTCCCCACGGCCGCCGCACTCACCCTCGTCGCCACAGACAGCCAGATGGAACTACGACAACTCGAAGCCTTCGCGGCAGTCATGTCGACCGGTAGCGTCACGGCCGCCGGGCGTCTGCTCGGGCGCTCGCAGCCTGCCATCACACGCATGATTCAGGAGCTGGAGGCCGAAATCGGCTACGCCCTGTTCGCGCGCAGCGGGCCGCGCGTCACGCCGACCGAGCAAGGCTTTCTGTTGTTCGAAGACGTCGAGCACGTGCTGGCCGGACTGCAGCAGATTCGCGCCCGCGCCGACGAAATCGCGCGCGGCCAGCGCCGGCCGCTGCACGTGGCCGCCACGTCGGCACTGGCGGCCGGGCTCGTGCCGGCAGCGCTTGCGCGGCCGGGCCTCGCGCACGACACGGCTCAGGTCCAGATGCGCAGTACCTCGCCCGAACAGGTCGTGCACGCGGTACTCACCGGCGCGGCCGACATCGGCGTGACGAGCCTGCCGCTCGAACATCGCGGCATCGTGGTGCACTGGATCGGCGAATCGGCGTGTGTGGCAGCCGTGCGCAGCGACGATCCGCTCGCCGGACACGACCGCCTACCGCTCGCCGCATGCGCGGGGCGGCGCATCATCACCATGCAGAATCCCTACCGCCTGCGCCGACGTCTCGATCAGGCCTTCTCGCAAGCCGGCGTGACGCCGGTGGGTCTCATCGAAACCAACGCGTCGATCAACGCCATGAGCGCCGTGCGCGCCGGCCTCGGCGTGGCCGTGCTCGAACCCGTGACGGCCTACGGACTGCCGCTCGACGGCGTGGCCGTGCGGCCCATCGATGCGCACATCCCGTTTTTCTTCGGCGTGATCACGCGCGACGCGCGCGAGCCGTCGCCCGCCGCCCTCGCCTTCGTGGACGCCCTCGCCGAGGCCGCGCGCCAGTTGCTGCCCGACTTCGCGCGGCGCGCCGCCACCGAACACGCCCAAGTCCTGCAGTCGCTCTACGGCGATTTGCCCGCACCCAAGGAAGCCTCGTCGTCATGACCCAGTCCCCGACATCCGCCACCGGCCTGCGCGCGCTCGAAGCGCGTCTGCGCCAGGACCTCGCCTGGCTCGAACTGCCCGCCCGGCGTTGGGTGCCCGAGCGCACGTTCCGCGACCAGCCCGTGCTCGACGTCGCCATCATCGGCGGCGGCATGGCGGGGCTCGCGGCCGCCGCGTCGCTTGCGCATCTCGGCGTTGGCGCCGTGATCTTCGACCAGTCGCCGCGCGGCTTCGAGGGTCCCTGGGCCACGACCGCGCGCATGGAAACGCTGCGCTCGCCCAAGCAGTTGACCGGCCCCGCGCTCGGCCTGCCCGCGCTCACGTTCCGCGCCTGGTTCGAAGCCCAGTTCGGCCTCGACGCGTGGGAGGCGCTCGACAAGATCCCGCGTCTGCAGTGGATGGACTATCTGCGCTGGTATCGCGAGGTGCTCGCCATCGACGTGCGCAACGAACATCGCGTGACGGCCGTGACGCCGCTTGGCGCCGACGGTGTTGTGGCGCTGTCGATCGTGTCGCCCGAAGGCGAGCAGACGGTCTACGCGCGCCACGTGGTGCTCGCCACGGGCCGCGACGGTCTCGGCGGGCCGAGCGTGCCGGCCTTCGCTCGCGACTTGCCGCGCCGCTTCTGGGCGCACTCGTCGGACGTCATGGACTACGGCACGCTGCGCGGCAAGCGCGTGGGCGTGATCGGCGCGGGCGCGTCGGCGATGGACAGCGCCGCGACGGCGCTCGAAGCCGGCGCGGCCAGCGTCGACCTGCTGATTCGCCGCGCCGACATTCCGCGCGTCAACAAGGGCAAAGGGGCCGGCAATCCGGGCCTCACGCATGGCCATGTCAACCTGCCCGACGAATGGAAGTGGCGCATCCGTCACTACATCAACGTGCAGCAGGTCCCGCCGCCGCGCGGCAGCACGCTGCGCGTGTCGCGCCACGAGAACGCGCGCTTCAATCTCGGCGCGCCGATTCTCGGCGTCACCCCGCTCGGCGACGTCCTGCACGTGCGCACCGCGAAGGGCACCTTCGTGCTCGACTTCCTCGTGTTCGCCACCGGCTTTCGCATCGATATCGCCGGCCGCCCCGAGTTCGCGTCTTTCGCCGGATTCGTGCGCAAGTGGAGCGATCGCTACACGCCGCCTGCCGGCGACGAAGACGTCGAGCTGTCCGACTCCCCGGACCTCGGCCCGGCCTTCGAGTTTCTCGAAAAGACACCCGGCACCTGCCCCGGTCTCGAGCGCATCCATTGCTTCTGCGCGCCTGCCACGCTCTCGCACGGTGCGCTCTCGGGCGACATTCCGGCCGTGAGCGAAGGCGCGAAGCGCCTGGCGCAGGCGCTCGCCGGCACGTTCTATCGCGAGGACGTCGAACATCACTACGCGAACATGGAAGCCTACGCCGAGCCCGAAGTCTACGGCGACGAGTGGACGCCGGCCCCACCGCCGCCGGCCGTGCCATCGCCGTCGTCCGTTGCCGAAGCCGACGCCGAAGCCGGCAGGGAGCACACGGCATGAGCGCGTGGATCCTGCGTCGCGTGCTGCAGGCGGTGTTCGTCGTCTGGCTGATGACGCTCATCGTATTCGTCGGCCTGCACGCCATCGGCAATCCGGTCGACATTCTGATCGGACAGGACGTCGATCAGGTCGATCGCGCGCGGATCATCGCGCAGCTCGGCCTCGACCAGCCGTTGTGGCGCCAGTACCTGTCCTTCGTCGGCGGCGCGCTGCGCGGCGAGCTCGGCAACAGTTTCGTGTACAACGTGCCGGCCATCGAGCTGATCCTGCAGCGCCTGCCCGCCACGCTCGAACTGGCCTTCGCCGCGCTCGTGCTCGCGGTGTTCATCGGCATTCCGCTCGGCCTGTTCGCCGGTCTCTATCCGCGCAACCCGATCTCGAAGCTGCTCATGACGGGCAGCATCGTCGGCTTCTCGCTGCCCACGTTCTGGGTCGGCCTCATGCTCATCATGTTCTTCTCGGTGCACCTGGGCGTGCTGCCGGCGAGCGGGCGGGGCGAGACGGTGCGCGTGTTCGGCGTGGAATGGTCGTTTCTCACCGCCGATGGTCTGCGTCACCTGATCCTGCCCGCGCTCAATCTCGCGCTGTTCAAGATTTCGCTGGTACTGCGCCTCACGCGTGCGGGCGTCGCCGAAGTGCTGCCGCAGGACTTCGTGAAGTTCGCGCGCGCCAAGGGGCTCTCGCCGCTGCGCGTGGTGCTCGTGCACGTGCTGCGCAACACGCTGATTCCGCTGGTCACCGTGCTCGGCATCGAATTCGGCTCGACCATCGCCTTCGCCGTGGTCACCGAAAGCGTGTTCGCCTGGCCCGGCGCCGGCAAGCTCATTCTCGACAGCATCAACTCGCTCGACCGCCCCGTGATCGTGGCGTATCTCATCGTGGTGGTGTGCCTGTTCGTATCGCTCAACCTGATCGTGGACGTGCTCTACAAGTGGCTCGATCCACGAGTGCGCGTGGAGGCCGCCGCCTGATGCCGCTCAATCCGCCCTCTCATTCCTCGCCCGGCGGCCAGCCGGCGGCGGCCTTCGTCGCCGAGCCGGTCCCGACGCGCCGCGAGTCGCCCTGGCAGCAAGGCATGCGGGAGTTCCTGCGCTCGAAGAGCGCCGTGCTCGGACTCGTGCTGCTCGTGGTGCTGGTGGCCGCCGCGCTCGCCGCGCCGTGGATCACACCGCAGAATCCGTATGACCTGATGCAACTCGACGTGATGGACGCGCGTCTGCCGCCGCTCGCCGCCAACGGCGCGGCCACGTACACCTACTGGCTCGGCACCGATGGTCAGGGCCGCGACCTGCTCTCCGGCATCGTCTACGGTCTGCGCATCAGTCTCGGCGTCGGTGTCGGCTCGGCGCTCATCGCCGGCATCCTCGGCACGATCCTCGGTCTCGTGGCGGCGTATGCCGGCGGGCGCGTCGACGCGTCCATCATGCGCCTCGTCGATCTGCTGCTGTCGTTCCCGTCGATTCTCGTCGCGCTGATGATCCTCGCCTACGTCGGCAAGGGCATCGGCAACGTGGTGCTCACACTGGTGGTGCTCGAATGGGCGTACTTCGCGCGCACGGCGCGCGGGCAGGCGCTCGTGGAGTCGCGCCGCGAATATGTGGAAGCCGCGCGCTGCCAGGCCATTCCGAACTGGCGCATCGTGCTCGGCCACATTCTGCCGAACTGCCTGCCGCCGCTCATCGTGGTGGGCTCGCTGCAGGTCGCGCGCGCCATCACGCTCGAAGCCACGCTATCGTTCCTCGGCCTGGGCGTGCCGATCACCGAGCCGTCGCTGGGACTGCTCATCGCCAATGGCTATCAGACGATGCTCTCCGGCGAATACTGGATCAGCGTGTATCCCGGCCTTGCGCTGCTGCTCACGGTCGTCGCCATCAATCTCGTGGGCGACCGCCTGCGCGACGTGTTCAATCCGAGGTTGCAAAAATGAGCGGCGCCGTGTCTTCTCCATCCTCCACGTCGCGTGCGCTGACGCTGGAGGTGCGCAATCTGCGCACCCAGTTCATCACGCGCGCGGGCACGCTTCCCGCCGTCGACGACGTGTCGTTCTCGCTGCCGCCCGGCCACATCATGGGCCTGGTCGGCGAGTCGGGGTCCGGCAAGTCCGTGACCGGCTTCTCGATCATGGGGCTGGTCGACGCTCCGGGTCGCATCGTCGGCGGCGAAGTGCTCTTTCAGGGGCGCGACCTCACGCGCCTGTCGCCCGCGGAGTTGCGCCACCTGCAAGGCAACCGCATCGCAATGATCTTTCAGGATCCGATGATGACGCTCAACCCGGTGTTGCGCGTCGACATGCAGATGATCGAGGCGGTACGTGCGCATCAGCGCGTATCGAAGTCGCAGGCGCGCGATCTGGCGCGCGACACGCTGGGCATGATGGGCATTCCGAGTCCGGACGAGCGCCTGCGCGCGTATCCGCATCAACTCTCGGGCGGCATGCGCCAGCGCGTGGCGATTGCCATCGCGATGCTCCATCGCCCGGATCTGATCATCGCGGATGAGCCGACCACTGCACTCGACGTCACGATCCAGGCGCAGATCCTCTCGGAAGTGCAGAAACTCTCGCGTCAGCACGGCACGGCGCTCATCTGGATCACCCACGACCTGTCGGTCGTGGCGGGTCTGGCCGACACGGTCGCCGTGATGTACGCGGGCCGCATCGTCGAGCAAGGCACCGTCGACGCAGTGCTCGACGCGCCGCAGCACCCCTATACGGCCGGCCTCATCGGCAGCTTGCCGAGCCTGAACAAGCGCGGCCAGCGCCTGCGCCAGATTCCGGGCATGACGCCGAACCTGCTCGCCATGCCGGCCGGCTGTGCGTTCGCCTCGCGCTGCGCGTATGCAAGCGCGGCGTGCGCGCAGCGGCCCGAGATCACGCAGACGTCGCCGGGCCGCCTCGTGCGGTGCTTCCACCCGGGCGCCGCGCTGCACAAGGAGATGGTATGAATTCGCCGCTGTCCCAAAGTCGCCACGGCCAGCCCGGCCAGGTTGGGAATGCCGGCCACGGCAAGTCGAACAGCCCGAGCGCGACGTTGCCGGCACCGATCGTGTCGCTGCGCGGCGTGAGCAAGCGCTTTGGCGAGCGTCGCGTGGGCCCTGCCGGACGTCTGCTCGAGCGCGCGGGCCTCGTGCGTGCGCCGGCCGTGGTGCGCGCCGTCGATAACGTCGATCTGATCGTCAAGCCGGGCGAGGTCGTCGGCCTGGTCGGCGAGTCGGGATGCGGCAAATCCACGCTCGGGCGCATGCTCGCCGGACTGCTCGAGCCGTCGTCCGGCGAAATCCAGATTCATGGCCGTCCGGCCGAATCGCTGTCCGCCGAGCAACGGCGCGACGCGCGCCTGAAGATCCAGATGATCTTCCAGGACCCCTACGCGAGCCTCAACCCGCGGCTGCGCATCGACCGCATCGTCGGCGAAGGCGCACTCGTGCATGGCCTGACCGACCGGGCGGGCTTCGACGACTACGTGAGCGCCCAACTGCAGCGCGCCGGCCTCGATCCGGCGCTGCGCCACCGGTATCCGCATCAGTTCAGCGGCGGGCAGCGCCAGCGCATCGGCATTGCGCGGGCGCTGGCCGTTGCGCCGGATCTGCTCGTGTGCGACGAAGCCGTCGCCGCGCTCGACGTGTCGATTCAGGCGCAGATTCTCAATCTGTTCATGGACCTGCGCGAGCAACTGCGTCTCACCTACGTATTCATCAGCCATGACCTGGGCGTGGTCGAACATCTGTCCGATCGCGTGGTGATCATGTATCTGGGGCGCATCGTGGAGAGCGCGCCGGTCGAGGAAGTCTTTCGCCGCGCAAACCACCCGTACACGCAGGCGCTGCTCGCCGAGATTCCGCGCATCGACGTGCGTCACAAGACGTTCTCGGCGATTCGCGGCGAGATCCCGAGCCCGATCGCGCCGCCGGGCGGTTGCCACTTCCACCCGCGATGTCCGCATGCCATGCCGCGGTGCCGCACGCAAGCGCCCACGCTGCGCGGCGTGGCCGTCAACCATGTGAGCGCCTGTCACCTGAACGACGCCTGATATGCCCGCGGACGCGCGACGTCTGCACCTTCTTTCACTCATCAACGACCAGGATTGATAATGAAACGCTTCTTGTTGTCCTCGCTGGCAGCCGCATTGCTCGCGACGAGCGCCGCGGCCTCCGCCCAGACGCTGCGCATCGCCTTTGCCGACCCGCTGTCCTCGCTCGATCCGCAGCTCAACAACCATGCGGGCGACCGCTCGGTCGACCTGCACTTCTGGGATCTGCTCGTCGAGAACAAGTGGAACAAGCTGCAGCCGGGCCTTGCCGTGTCGTGGAAGGCGCTTGACGCCAGAACGTGGGAATTCAAGCTGCGCCCGAACGTGAAGTGGCACGACGGCCAGCCGTTCACCGCTGCCGACGTGATCTATTCGTATCAGCGCGCCCGCAACGTGCCGGGCAGCGTGGCGACGTTTGCGGGCTACCTGCGCACCATCGACACGATGAACGCGCCCGATCCGCTCACGCTCGTCATCAAGACGAAGATCCCGAATCCCGATCTGCCGCTGAATCTCGCATCGGTGCATATCGTGAGCAAGCACGTGGGCGAGAAGTCGAACACCGACGACTACAACGCCGGGCGTGCAATGGTCGGCACCGGCCCGTTCAAGTACGTTTCGTACACGCCGGGCGATCGCGTCGAGATGGTGCGCAACGACAACTATTGGGCCGGCAAGTCCGAGTGGGAGAAGGTCGACTACCGCTACGTCAACAATGCCGCGGCGCGCACGGCAGCGCTTCTCGCCGGTGACGTGGACGTGATCGACAAGGTCTCGGCGTCGGACATCCCTCGCCTGAAGAAGTCACCCAACGTGACCGTGTTCCCGTACCCGGGCCTGCGCGTGATGCTGCTCCAGCCGTCGTTCCGCGAGGGTTCGAACCAGTACATCACCGACAACGCCGGCAAGCCGCTCGCCAAGAATCCGCTGCTCGACGTGCGCGTGCGCCGCGCGCTCTCGCTCGCCATCAACCGCGAGGCCATCGTCACGCGCATCATGCAGGGCACGGCCAGTGTGGCCAACCAGTGGATGCCGAAGGACACGTTCGGCTACAACCCCGAGGTGAAGGACATTCCGTTCGACGCCGCCCAGGCCAAGAAACTGCTCGCCGAGGCCGGCTATCCCGAGGGCTTCAAGCTGACGATGCACGTGCCGAACGATCGCTATCCGCAGGGCCCGGAAACGGCGCAGGCAGTCGCGCAGTTCTGGACGCGCATCGGCGTGAAGACGCAGGTGGAGGTGGTGCCCTGGGCTGTCTACTCGAGCCGCGCGAACAAGAACGAGTACGCCATGTCGATGCTCGCCTGGGGCAATGGCACCGGTGAAGCGAGCTACGCGCTCGTGAACGTGCTGGCCACCGTCGACGCCAAGAAGGGGCTCGGCGCCTCGAACTGGGGCCACTACAGCAACCCGGCCGTGGACAAGGCGCTCGATGCGTCGACCGCCGAGTTCGACGAGGGCAAGCGCGAAGCGATCCTGCGCCAGTCGGTGAAGGTGGTGTCGGACGACGTCGGCGTGATCGCGCTGTACCACTACCAGAACATCTGGGCCGCGCGTAAGGGCCTGAAGGTCACGCCGTTCACGAGCGATCGCACCGTCGCGATGCAAGTGACCAAGGCCGCCAAGTGAGCCGGCGCACCGAATCATGACGTCTTCGCTCTTTCTCACGGCGACGCCTGCCGATGCGCTGATCGACGTGCCGCGCCGTCTCGTGGTGCAAGGCGCCGCGCCGGGCGCGCACGTCACGCTGGCCGCGAGCACGCCTCGCGCGGGCGGCGTGCTCTGGCAGGCCGAAGCCACGTTCGTCGCCGACGCCCAGGGCGTGGTCGATCTCACGCGCGACGCGCCCATCGGCGGCAGCTATCGGGGCGTGTCGCCGATGGGGCTCGTGTGGTCGCAGGTGCCGGAAGACGGCAAGAGTCGCGAAGTGTTCGCGCAGCCGGTCACCCGGCCGCTCGTCACCACGGTGACGGCGCTGGCGGCGGGCGACGGCGGCGAGGCTCTCGCGCCGTCGAGCGTGTCGTTCGTGCAACGCCTCGCCGCCGATGGCGTAACGCGGCGCGACGTGCGCGAAGACGGGCTCGTCGGCACGTTGTATCTGCCGCCGGGCGACGGCCCGTTTCCCGCCGTCATGATCCTCAACGGCTCGGGCGGCGGCATCAACGAGCCGCGCGCCGCGCTCTATGCGTCGCATGGCTACGCGGCCTTCGCGCTCGGCTACTTCAAAGGACCGGGCCTGCCCGACTATATCTCCAACACGCCGCTCGAGTACTTCGCGAAGGGCATGGACTGGCTGCGCCGCACGGTGCGCCCCGCCCACGATTTCGTGGCGCTCTCGGGACAGTCGCGCGGCGGCGAGTTGGTGCTGCTGCTCGGCGCCACCTTCCCGGAAGCCGTCAGCGCGGTGATCGGCTACGTGCCTAGCGCGTTGATCCACAGCGCGCAGAACGCCTGCGATCCGGCCATCGGCCGAGAAGGGCCGACGTGGTTGCTCGACGGCAAGCCATTGCCGCACATCTGGGAGAACAATCGGACCGCATCCTGGGCGCCGTTCGACGAAGGGCCGCCGCCGCACCGGCACACGAACGCGATGCTGACGGCGCTCGACGATGCACAGGCCGTCGAGCGTGCCCGCATCCCCGTCGAGAAAATCCGCGGGCCTGTCATGCTGCTCTCCGCCGAAGACGATGGGTCGTGGCCCTCGAGCCGATATTCGCGAATGGTGACCGAACGGTTGGCGGCGCATTCGCATCCGTATGCCGTCGAGCATCTCGATTTCGAAAAGGCCGGACACGCCATCGTCTTTCCGTATGTGCCGACGACGCAGCTCGTCTACGCGCATCCGGTCTCCGGCAAGATCAGCACCGGCGGCGGACAGCCGGACGCCAACGCAATCGCCGACGAACGTTCGTGGCGCGCCGTGCTGGCCTTCCTCGCACGGGCCGTGGCCGAACGCGCTCAATCACAAGGACAATCATGACCGCCAATACTCAGTACGCCCACTACGACATCGCCAATGATCTTGTGGATCGCGTCGCCGGCCTGGCTGCCGGATCGGCCACGCATACGCTGCGACACGCGCGCGAGAAGGTCGCCGCCGCCACGCAGGGCAGTTACGACGGGCTGTTCGATCCGAAGCTCGAAGGGCTCTCGCTCGTGGAGCGTCTGCTCGTTGCGCTCTATGCGAGCCGTCTGACGCCTTCGCCGTCGCTCGCCGCACACTATCGCGCCGAGCTCGCCAGGCATACTGTCGACGCCGCGCAACTCGCCGCCGTCGAGGCCGGGCAGCCGGAGGATGTGACGGATGCGCGCCTGCGCGCAATGCTGACCTTCACGCGCACGTTGATCGAAAATCCCGTGGAAGGCGACAAGGCAGCGCTGCACAAGCTGCCCGCGGCGGGGCTCACGACGCCGGCCATCGTCGCACTCGCGCAGTTGGTCGCATTCCTGTCGTACCAGACGCGTCTGGTCGCAGGTCTTCAAACCCTCAAACAATTGGCCCCGCAGGAGACGGCAGCATGAGCGACATCATCCGTTCGCACGGTTTCACCAACGAGACGCTGGACTGGGATGCGTGGCTCGACGTCGTAACGCTCGAGAACGCTACGCCCGAGCAGATCGCCGTGCTCGAGGAAAGTCATCCGAAGGCAAAGACGTCGGATTATTACCTCTTCCTCGTGCATCAGCCCGAGATTCTGCGGCAACGTTCCGCGGCGTTCAACGCCATCATGTACGCGCCGGGCGGTATGCCGCGCGCTGAACGCGAATTGTCGACGACCGTCGTCTCACGTATCAATGGCTGCGTGTATTGTGCGTCGGTGCATGCGCAGCGCTTCGAGCAGTTGGCCAAGCGCAATGACGTGATTCGCGAGGTGTTCGACGATCCGCGCACGGCGGGCACGACGCCGCGCGAGAAGGCCATCGCGCAGTTCTCCATCGCGTTGACGGAGAAACCGGGCGACGTGCGCGCCGAACAGCTGCAGGCGCTGCGCGACGTCGGACTGACCGACGCCGAAATCCTCGACCTGATCCACTCCATCGCGATCTTCGCCTGGGCCAACCGGCTCATGCTCAACCTCGGCGAGCCGGTGTTTCCGGACACGGCGGCTACGGTGTGAGACGGGGGGCAGTGGCCTAGCGGTTTAGTGTCTTGCTGGCTTAGTGGTTGGTGGTTTGCCGCCGGTGGTCTGCGGCAATTGACGCCGATGCCGGCTGCGTGCGGTGGATGCCAGCTCGAGGTCCCGACTGCCGGACAGACGCCGTCGAAACAAAAGCGCGGTCCGAGCCGCCGCGCTCCACTCGGCGAGTGCGTAGATTGCGACGTCGAAAGTCCCCCCAGCGCATTGCGCCCGTGCCGGCATGAGGTCGTCCATGCATACCGAGGCTTCATTTTCGGAGGCAGGCAAAAGCAACACTCAAGCGCGCCTGCAAAGCAAAAACCCCTTGCCAGGCGACTGGCAAGGGGTTTTTAAGGGGAGCCTGACGATTACCTACTTTCACACGGGAATCCGCACTATCATCGGCGTGGAGTCGTTTCACGGTCCTGTTCGGGA